>NZ_WWIR01000210.1 GCF_009863025.1 Streptomyces sp. SID4985
GGCACCGGACGTCCCGGACGCGCGTCGGCGTCGCCGCCCGGCGGAGGGGCGTAACCCGGCCGCACGGCACCGGGGGGCGCCACCTCCGGGGTGACCGCCGTGGGCGGCAACTGGCTGCCGCCCGACATCAGCGCGGTCTTGGCACCCGGCTCGGACGCGGGCGGGCGCGGGGCGCCGTCGCCCACCGGGGGCGAGAACACCGTGGCGGGCAGCGGTACGGAGCGGTCCTCGCCCTCGTCCGCGTTGGTGTCCGTACCCGCCCAGGGCGTCCTGGAAGCGTCCTCGGCACCGGCCGGGGGCCACGCCGTACCGCTCCCGTCCCTTACGGGAACCCCGGGCTGCGTCTCGGCGAGCCCGCCACCGGGCCCGTTGCCCGAACCCTCACGCGGACCCGGCACACTTCCCGAACCGGTCTCAGGAACCGGGCCAGAAGCCGTACCCGCAGCGGGAGTTGGAACGGACGCCGCCCCCGAACCGGTCCCGGACCCCGAAGGCGCCCCCAGCTTCTCCGCCGCCTCCTGCAACCACTCCGGCGGACTCAGCAGGAACGACGTCTGGTTCAGATCCACCCGCGCCGCAGCGGGCACCGGCACCGCGTCCTCGGGCCCGTCGGGACGCCCGTACGTCTCCTCGTAGCGGCGGATCACCTCGCCCACCGGGAGGGCGGGCCACAGCGTCGCCTCGCCGCTGTCGCGGGCGATGACCAGCCGCTGGGCGCCCGCGTCCACGCGCGGGCCCTCCGCACGGTCCTCGCCCCAGACCACGAAGCCCAGCTCGAACTCCCGCACCCGCACCTCGCGATGCTGGTACGCGGGAACGTCCCCGTTGATCCACTCCTCGGCGCGCTCCTGCGCCTGTGCGAACGTCACCATCGCCGGAAGCTCACTCCCCCGCAGCCGAGGACACCGGCACCGCACGCGCGAAGCCGCCGTCCACCATCAGACCCGCCACCGTCTCCAGCTCCGGCGGATCGCCCGCGAGCCGCGACAGGAACGCGTCGAAGTCGTCGCCGCACGGCAGCAGCAGCCGCTCCACCCGCTCCGCCGGAGACCACGCCGGATCCACGTCCCGTACGTCGTCGTACGCGCAGAACCACACCGAACCCGCCCGCTCGCCCCTGACCCTCACCGCGAGCAGACCGCCCTGCACGAACCCGACGCCCAGGTAGTCCTTGGTCAGGTGGTCGCGCAGACACTTGTTGACGTACAGCAGGTCGTTGACCGCCGCCTCGTCCCGCACCGTGAAGAACGGCTGGTCCACCAGCAGCCCCAACTCCGCGTCCAGCGCGGCGCCGACCGGCGCACAGCCACCCGCCGCCTTCAGGAACGAGCGGTACGCGCCCGGCAGCCGGTACCCGAGGTCCTCCTCGACCCCCTGCACCTGCGACTCCGTCACCGCCACACCCGACTTGGGCAGCCCGAAGTGCGCCGGACGCGTCTCCGGAAGCGGCCGCGTACCCCGCTTGCCGTGGTCCACCACCGCCGTCGCCAGCCCGCCGTGATGCCGCAGCAGCGCCTTCACCTCGACCGGAACCAGCTCCAGACGGCGCGAGCCCGCCACGTGATGCCACGTCCAGCCGTGCGGCGTCGCCACGTCCGGCACCGTGTCCCACAGCTCATGCCCCGAGGCCGCCAGCGCCGCGTTCGCCGACACGTAGTCCGTCAGCCGCAACTCGTCGACCCCGAAACCCTCCGGCGGG
Source organism: Streptomyces sp. SID4985 (assembly GCF_009863025.1). Classification (GTDB taxonomy): domain Bacteria; phylum Actinomycetota; class Actinomycetes; order Streptomycetales; family Streptomycetaceae; genus Streptomyces. Next base: position 1,700 of record NZ_WWIR01000210.1, read on the forward strand.
TCCGCGATCTCCGCCGCCGCGCGCGCGTACGGCGCGAAATCGGGATAGCCATGCCCGTCGACCCGTACCCCTCGCGGATGACGCGCCGCCCGCACCGGGTCCGGGAAGTGCACGACCTGCCCGGCATAGGCCGCGTTCGGCGGCGCGGCCTCCTGCCCGAGCCGACCTGTCGTCATGGCGGTTGCCCCCTGCGGCACTCTGTACGAGCCGGTGCCCGCGCCCTCGACCGGCGCACCCCGACCCGTATCCGACTGTCTCAGGCGTCACCGACGCCTCGACCGCGACCGGCGCGGTGTCCGACAGCCTATGCCGTACGCGCACACCGGTCACCGGGCCGCCGGACCACCACCGCGAGGGCCCGCCGACCCTCCCCACCCACACGACATACAGTCACACAGCGTCACGCTTCTGGCGTGTCGCGCCGCCCCAGCTTCCGCAGCCGCCACGGCATTTGGCACTCTGTGTCCCTCGGGGGAGCCCCAGGGGAGGGAAAGACGATCATGAACACGATGGCCACCAAGAGCACCGACACGCCATCCGGCGACCCCCGCATCGGCTGGAGCGCCACCGACGCGCCCCCCGCCCCCACACTCCTCCACCGCCGCGACGGCATCCTCCCCACCATCGCCGCCGCCCTCTCCGTACGCGGCGAGACCCTCACCGGAACCGCCGCACGCGGCGACCGGCCCCCCGCGCTGCACCCCCTCGTCCAGGACTTCCTCGACACCCTCACCAGCAACCAGCGCGACCGCTTCACCGGCCGCTGCGCCGAGACGATCCTCATCTCCCGGCACCTCCACACCCTGGAGGCCGCCCGCAGCAAACGCGCCGCCCGCAGACCCCTCACCAACGGCGAGGCCCGCAAGTCCCTCAAGCAGGCCAAACTCACCGCCCGCCGCATACGCGAGGACGGCGACCCCCTGCACGGCAACTTCGCCACCCCCTGCCGCGCCTGCACCGCCCTCAGCGCCCACTTCGGCGTCCGCATCGTCGACCCGGCCACCGGCGCCCACTGACACCCCCGGCCTCACCGGTCACCGGAACCACCGCACGTACGACGACCGCACCGTACGACGACCGCACCGCACGACGATCGAAGGCACATGCACCCCAACCGCACCACCGCACCCGGCACCACCACACTCGGCCACCCACCGGCCCCCCGCTTCCCCGGCGCCGCCGACAACGCCCTGCGCACCGCGGGCTGGCACCCCGGACGCTGGAACATAAAACAGGCCGAGATCTGGGCCGACACCCTGCGCGAACACCTCTCTCCCGCCGGACACCGCCACACCGTCTTCCCCGCCGCCGTCGAAGCCTGGGCCGAATTCGGCGGACTGCGCGTCAACCCCACCGGCACCGGCCGCCAGGTCGCCCCCGCCACCCTCCACCTCGACCCCCTGCACGGCCTCCACCTCGCCCGCACCCTCGGCGACCTCGGCCGCGCCCTCGGCACCGAGGTCAGCCCCCTCGGCGAGGAGACCGCCACCGCCGCCCTCCTCGCCATCGACGCCGAAGGCCGCGTCTACGCCCTCGACCACAGCGGCGACTGGTACCTCGGCCCCGACATCGACCACGCCCTGACCACCCTCGTCATGGGCACCCACCCGGTACGCCTGACCGCAGGCTGACCCCGCCACAAGACCCCGGCACCGGCGGGCCCTCACACCGCCGGAATCACCGCCGACACCCGGAAGCCGCCCTTCTCCGTCGGCCCCGACACGAACACACCCCCCAGCGCCAGCACCCGCTCCCGCATCCCCAGCAGGCCGTTGCCGCCCGACGGCAGCCCCGCCGCCGACGCCGACGCCACCTCCGGCGGAGACTCGTTCTCCACCTGCATCGCGATCTCCGCCCGCCGGTGCGCCAGCCGCACGAAGGTCCGCGCACCCGCCGCGTGCTTGTGCACGTTCGTCAACGCCTCCTGCACCACCCGGTACGCCGTCTGCTCCACCACCGCCGCGTACGCACGCACCTCGCCCTCCACCGACAGGGCCACCACCATCCCCGCCGCCGCGGACTGCCCCACCAGCTCCTCCAGCTCCGCCAGGCTCGGACCGTCCAGCACCTCCTCGGCCGCCGCCCGCGACGCCGCCTCCGCGGCGGCCACCCCCACCGCCGCCAACGGCACCGGCTCCGCCGCCCGCCGCACCGCGTCCCCCGACCGCAGCACGCCCAGCATCTCCCGCAACTCCGTCAACGCCTGCCGGCCCATGTCCCCCACCAGCGCCGCGTTGCGCACCGCCTTCTCCGGGTCCTTACGGGCCACCGCCTGCAACGCCGCCGCGTGCACCACCATCAGACTCACCCGGTGCGCCACCACGTCGTGCATCTCACGGGCGATCCGCGTCCGCTCCTCGCCCCGCGCCCACTCCGCCCGCTCCTCCGCCCGCTCCGCGAGCAGCTGAAGCTCCCGCTCCAGACTGTCCGCCCGCTCCCGCAGACTCTCCATCAGCCGACGCCGCGCCCCCACGTACAGCCCCAGCAGCAACGGCGGCGCCGTCAGCCCCAGCGACGTCGTGACCGCCGCGAACGGCACGAACCAGTCGCCCAGCGTCAGATCCCCCCGCGCCATGTCCTGGCGCACCCGCACGAACGTCACGATCATCGTGCCCACCAGCGACATGCCCGCAAGGGCCACGATGATCCGGCGCGGCAGCTCGCACGCCGCCAGCGTGTACAGCCCGACGATGCCCATCAGGAAGCCCATCTGCGCCGGAGTGATCGCGATCGCGACGAGCACGACCGCCACCGGCCACTTCCTGCGCACCAGCAGCACCGCACCGGCCAGCAGCCCGAACACGATCCCCACCGACAGCGGCACACCCGCGTCCCGCGCGAACGGGACACCCTCCGCGCCGCACTCCACCGCCGACGCCAGGGCCAGCGCACCGTCCAGCGCCGCGCCGCGCCGCCTCTCCCACCACCATGGGCCGGTCAGGGCCCTGGCGCGGTCTTCCCCCGTCGTGGTCATGCCTCCAGCCTACGGGCGGCGAGGGCGGCTTTTCCGGCGAGTTTCACCCTCCGCCCGGATCACACACCGTAATCGAATGCCCTCGAAACCAGCCGAAATCGCTCGAACCACTGAACCCCGGCTCTTCACCCCCCGACCTACCCGTTCCGCCCGGACGGTATGCACATGGCACATTCACCGGGCAACAGCGGGCGGTACGCGGACTTCGACACATTGCGGGAGCGAGCGGTCGCGCTCCGCCGCGCGGGGCTCAGCCTCCGCCAGATCCGCGACGAACTGAAAGTCTTCAACAACGACCTCCTCAACCGCCTCGTCCACGGCGAACCGCCCCCGGAGTGGACGAAACGCCCGAACGCGAAGGACGACCTGCGGGAACGGGCGCGGGAGCTGCGGCTCCAGGGCTGGACGTACGACCGGATCCAGCTGGAGCTGGGCTGCTCCCGAAGCTCGGTGTCGCTGTGGGTCAGGGACCTGCCGAGGCCGGAGCGCCGCTACACACCGGAGGAACAGCAGGCACTCATGCAGGAGGGCCTGGCCCGGCACCGGGCCGCGGAACGGGAGAAGCGGGAGGAGTCCAAATCCTCAGCCGTGCGGGATGTCGCCGAGCTGACGGACCGCGAACTGTTCGTGGCCGGAGTGGCGCTCTACTGGGCGGAGGGCGCGAAGAGCAAGCCGTACGACCGGCGCGAGCGAGCGGTCTTCGTCAACAGCGACCCCGGGGTGATCAAGACCTACCTCGCGTGGCTGGACCTTCTCGACGTCGACCGCGAGCGCCTGGGCTACCGCGTCCTCATCCACGAGTCGGCGGACATCCCGGCCGCCCACCGCTTCTGGGCCGAGGTGGCCGGTGTCGACGTGGCCGTCTTCGCCAAACCGACCCTGAAGAAGCACAACCCGCGGACGGTCCGCAAGAACACGGGCGAGGGCTATCACGGCTGCCTGGTCGTGACCGTCGCCCGAAGCGGCCACCTGTACAACCGCATTGAGGGCTGGTGGGGTGGAATCGTGACCCAGGCGCAGGCACGCCTCGGGTAAGGTCTGGAGCGCTGTCCCCCGTGGTGTAACTGGCAGCACACTGGTTTTTGGTACCAGCAGGACAAGGTTCGAATCCTTGCGGGGGAGCCACAGCGCGCGAGACCTCAGTTCGGGTCCCGACCGGCATCCCCCGGCGGGACCCGCTCTCATGTCCCCCAGAATTCACCCCGGTATCCTGCGGGCGTCACCCCCCACACCCTTCAGAGCCGAAAGGCAACTCCGTGAGCGCCATTCGCCCGGCAGCCGTCGTCGTTCTCGCAGCGGGTGAGGGCACCCGTATGAAGTCCGCCACACCGAAGGTGCTGCACGAGATCTGCGGCCGTTCGCTGGTGGGTCACGTGCTGGCCGCCTCCCGTGAGCTGGACCCGGAGCACCTCGTCGTCGTCGTGGGACACGCCCGTGAGCAGGTCACCGCGCACCTGGCCGACATCGACCCCGGCGTCCGCACCGCCGTGCAGGAGACGCAGAACGGCACCGGACACGCGGTCCGGATGGCGCTGGAGGAGCTGGGCGGCCCCCTGGAGGGCACCGTCGTCGTCGTGTGCGGTGACACCCCGCTGCTGACGGCCGACACCCTGCGGGACCTGGCCGGTACGCACCACGCCGACGGCAACGCGGTGACCGTGCTGACCGCCGAGGTCCCGGACGCGACCGGGTACGGCCGGATCGTGCGGGACACGGCGACCGGCGCGGTGACGGCGATCGTGGAGCACAAGGACGCGACGGAGGCCCAGCGGGCGGTCCGGGAGATCAACAGCGGTGTGTTCGCGTTCGACGGCCTGCTGCTCGCGGACGCGCTGAAGCAGGTGCGTACGGACAACAGCCAGGGCGAGGAGTACCTGACGGACGTGCTCGGCATCCTGCGGGAGGCCGGGCACCGGGTGGGTGCCTCGGTGGCCGGGGACCACCGGGAGATCGCCGGGATCAACAACCGCGTGCAGCTCGCGGAGGCCCGCCGCACCCTGAACGACCGTCTGCTGACGGCCGCGATGCTGGACGGCGTGACGGTGGTGGACCCGGCGACGACGTGGGTGGACGTGACGGTCACCTTCGGCCGGGACGCCCTGGTGCACCCGGGCACGCAGCTCACGGGTGCCACGCACGTCGGCGAGGGCGCGGAGGTCGGCCCGAACAGCCGTCTCAACGACACGCACGTGGGCGCGGGCGCGCGGCTGGACAACACGGTGTCGGACGGTGCCCGGGTCGGGGAGGGCGCGTCGGTGGGTCCGTACGCGTATCTGCGGCCGGGGACGGCGCTCGGTGTGAAGTCCAAGATCGGGACGTACGTGGAGACGAAGAACGCGTCGATCGGTGAGGGGACGAAGGTTCCGCATCTGACGTACGTGGGGGACGCGACGATCGGTGATTTCACGAACATCGGTGCCGCGAGCGTGTTCGTGAACTACGACGGTCAGGACAAGCACCGCTCGACGATCGGGTCGCACTGCCGGACCGGTGCGGACAACATGTTTGTGGCTCCCGTCACGGTCGGGGACGGGGCGTACACCGCCGCGGGGTCCGTGATCATCAAGGATGTGCCGCCCGGTTCGCTGGCCGTGGCGCGTGGCGAGCAGCGCAATATCGAGGGCTGGGTGGCCCGCAAGCGGCCCGGGAGCGCGGCAGCGAAGGCGGCCGGAGCGGCCACCGAGGCGGCCGGGGACGAGGGCTGACGGGGCCCGGGGAGGTCTCGTCCGGACCCCTTCCGGACACGAGTGCGTCAAACACGGCGTACCGTGATAAGTGCACACCCGCACCCCCTACCAGCTGATTCGGCCCTCTCGTGCCCAGCCGAGAGGCCGCTTGGCCGAGGCTGGCTGACACACCTCTGAGGAGACAGTGCTGTGACCGGGATCAAGACGACCGGCGAGAAGAAGATGATGTTCTTCTCCGGCCGCGCCCACCCCGAGCTTGCCGAGGAGGTCGCCCGCGAGCTCGGCGTCGGGGTCGTCCCGACGAAGGCCTTCGACTTCGCCAACGGTGAGATCTACGTCCGCTACCAGGAGTCGGCGCGTGGCGCGGACTGCTTCCTGATCCAGAGCCACACGGCTCCGATCAACAAGTGGATCATGGAGCAGCTGATCATGATCGACGCGCTGAAGCGTGCGTCGGCCCGCTCCATCACGGTGATCGTGCCGTTCTACGGCTATGCCCGTCAGGACAAGAAGCACCGTGGCCGTGAGCCGATCTCGGCGCGGCTGATCGCGGACCTGATGAAGACGGCGGGTGCGGACCGCATCCTGACGGTGGATCTGCACACGGACCAGATCCAGGGCTTCTTCGACGGTCCGGTGGACCACCTGTTCGCGCTGCCGCTGCTGGCGGACTACGTGGGCTCCAAGGTGGACCGGGACAAGCTGACGGTCGTGTCGCCGGACGCGGGCCGGGTGCGGGTGGCGGACCGGTGGTGCGACCGGCTGGGCGCGCCGCTGGCGATCGTGCACAAGCGCCGGGACAAGGACGTCGCGAACCAGGTGACGGTCCACGAGGTCGTGGGCGAGGTCGAGGGCCGGGTGTGTGTGCTGGTCGACGACATGATCGACACGGGTGGCACGATCTGCGCGGCGGCGGACGCGCTGTTCGCGCACGGTGCGGAGGACGTCATCGTGACGGCGACGCACGGTGTGCTGTCGGGTCCGGCGGTGGACCGGCTGAAGAACTCGCGGGTGAGCGAGTTCGTGTTCACGGACACGCTGCCGACGCCGGGTGAGCTGGCGGCGGACCTGGAGAAGATCAAGGTGCTGTCGATCGCGCCGACGATCGCGAACGCGGTGCGTGAGGTGTTCGAGGACGGCTCGGTGACGAGCCTCTTCGACGAGCAGTGAGGTTTCTGCAGGCCCGCCTCGCGGGCTAGCTGAAGATCCTTTTGGGTGCGGCCTCCCCTGCCGAGTAGACTGCGACAGTTGCTCGGCGAGGGAGGCCGCACTCGTGTTCTCACGAGGTGGCTGTCCGTTATCGACGCGCTCTTCGTAGCAGGCCGTTCGTGGCCGGGTGACCACGTTCCTACTACCTCTACGAGGAGTGATCACATGTCCGAGGTGAAGATCGCCGCCGAGACCCGCACCGAGTTCGGCAAGGGTGCGGCCCGCCGCATCCGCCGTGACAACAAGGTTCCCGGTGTCCTCTACGGCCACGGCTCCGAGCCGCTGCACCTGACCCTCCCGGGCCACGCCCTGCTCCTGGCGCTGCGTACGCCGAACGTCCTGATCTCCCTGGACATCGACGGCAAGACCAACGAGCTGGCGATCCCGAAGGCCGTCCAGCGCGACGCCGTCAAGGGCTTCCTCGAGCACGTCGACCTGCTGCTGGTCAAGCGCGGCGAGAAGGTCACCGTCGAGATCCCGGTCGTCGCCGAGGGCGAGCTGGCCCCGGGTGGCAACCTGCTCGAGCACGTGCTGAACGCCCTGCCGGTCGAGGCCGAGGCCACGCACATCCCCGAGTCCCTGACGGTCTCCGTCGAGGGCCTGGAGGCCGGTGCCTCGATCCACGCCAAGGACATCAAGCTCCCCGCCGGTGTCTCGCTGGCCGTCGACGGCGACGCCGTCGTCCTGCAGGTCCTGGCCGCCCAGGCCGAGGAGGCCCCGGCCGCCGAGGCCGCCGAGGGTGACGAGGCCGCCGAGGCCTGAGTCGGCCCGGTTCTGCCGCCGCGTTCGTGGCGGTAGCCGTATTCGCTCCAGCCGCTGCTTCCCCAGGGATGTTTCCCTTGGGGGAGCAGCGGCTGTCGCACGTGAGGAGACAGGGACGTGAGCACGTCCGAGAGTGCCCCCTGGCTGGTCGTCGGGCTCGGCAACCCGGGTCCTGAGTACGCGATGAACCGGCACAACGTCGGTTTCATGGTGGTGGATCTGCTCGCGGAGCGGATCGGCGGGAAGTTCAAGCGGGCGTCGAAGGCGCAGGCGCAGGTGCTGGAGGGCCGGATCGGTCCGATGGGTCCGGCGAACCGGCGGGTGATCCTGGCGAAGCCGATGTCGTTCATGAACCTGTCGGGCGGCCCGGTGAACGCGCTGCGGGACTTCTACAAGGTGCCGGTCGACCACATCGTGGCCGTGCACGACGAGCTGGACATCGACTACGCGACGCTGCGGCTGAAGCTGGGCGGCGGCGACAACGGGCACAACGGCCTGAAGTCGATGACGAAGGCGATGGGCGCGGACTATCACCGGGTGCGGTGCGGGATCGGGCGTCCGCCGGGGCGGATGCAGGTGGCGGACTTCGTGCTGAAGGACTTCTCGTCCGCCGAGCGCAAGGAGCTGGACTGGTTCGTGGACCGGGCGGCGGACGCGGTGGAGTCGTTGGTGACGGAGGGCCTGGAGCGGGCGCAGTCGGCGTACAACTCCTGACTTGTCCGGTCTCCGCCGTACCGGAGTTGACCGGCCGTGGGGGTATGGCCAATGATCCCGGCCATGCCTGCCAGAGCCAGTTCTGTCCGCCGGGCTTCCGTGACCGCGCTGGGGGTGGGGCGGGCCGTGCTGATGGGCATGTGCGCCGCGCTGATCCTCTTCGCCGGGGCATGGGGTTCCTGGGGCACCGCGCAGCACGTGATGCTGCCCAAGGGCCGTGAGCACGGCACGATGCGGGTGACGGACTGTTCCGGCGACCGCTGTACGGGCCCGTTCACGCCGGTGTCCGAGGGGGCGGTGCGGCGTGACCGTGTGGTGCTCGCGAAGACCGTCGCGGTGCGGGCGGGCCGGACCTACGACGTGACGGTGGAGCCCGGTACGGACGTGGTGGTGCGTTCGGGTCTGTCGGGGACGCTGTTCGCGTGGCTGCCGCTGGGCGGGGCGCTGCTGCTGGCCTCGGTGGTGGTGGCGGGCGGGATGCGGCTGACGCGGACCGGCTGGGTGCTGGCGGGGCTGGGCGTGGCGCTGCTGGTGGGGGCGTTCGTTACGGCGCAGTGAGCCTTTCCCGGGCGATGAGCCCTTCCTGACATGACGGTGCCCCCGGCGGCCGAAAGGCTGCCGGGGGCACCGTCATGTGTACGGCGGAGTCGTCAGCCGGTGTTGCGCAGGCCCGCCGCCACGCCGTTGACGGTCAGGAGCAGGGCGCGGGCGAGGAGCGGGTCGGGTTCGGCGCCCTCGGCGGCCGCGTCGCGCTGGCGCTTGAGCAGGGCGACCTGGAGGTAGGAGATCGGGTCGAGGTAGGCGTCACGGATGGCGAAGGTCTGCCGCAGCACGGGCTGGGCGTCGAGGAGTTCGCTCTCGCCGGTGACACGCAGGATCTCGGCGACGGTGAGTTCGTGCTCGGCGCGGATGGTGTCGAAGACGTGCCGCAGGTTGTCGGGCACGAGGGTGTCGACGTAGTGCTGGGCGATGCGCAGGTCGGTCTTGGCGAGGGTCATCTCGACGTTGGAGATGAAGTTGCGGAAGAAGTGCCACTGCCCGTGCATCTCGTCGAGCACGGTGTCCAGGCCCGCCTCGCGCAGCGCCTTGAGGCCGGAGCCGACGCCGAACCAGCCGGGGACGATCTGCCGGGACTGGGTCCACCCGAACACCCACGGGATGGCGCGCAGTCCGTCGAGCGAGACGCCGGAGCCGGGGCGGCGGGAGGGCCGCGAGCCCAGGTGCAGGTCGGCGAGCTGGTCGACCGGCGTGGAGGCGAGGAAGTACGTCGGCAGGTCGGGGTCCTCGACCAGCTCGCGGTAGGCGGAGTGGGCGGCGTCGGAGACGACGTCCATGGCCGCGTCCCAGCGGGCGAGTGCCTCGTCGGACTGGCGGGGGGCGGTGTGCAGGGCGGACGCCTGGAGGGTGGCCGCGACCGTCAGTTCCAGGTTCTCCCGGGCCAGCGACGGGATGAGGTACTTGTCGGAGATGACCTCGCCCTGCTCGGTCACCTTGATCTCGCCCTCCAGGGTGCCCCAGGGCTGGGCGAGGATCGCGTCGTGCGAGGGGCCGCCGCCGCGGCCGACGGTGCCGCCGCGGCCGTGGAAGAGGCGCAGCCGGACGCCGTAGCGGTGGGCGACGTCGCGCAGGCGGCGCTGGGCGCGGTGGATCTCCCACTGGCTGGTGGTGATGCCGCCGAACTTGGAGGAGTCGGAGTAGCCGAGCATGACCTCCTGGACGTCTCCGCGCAGCGCGACCAGGCGCCGGTAGGAGGGGTCGGAGAGCATGTCCTCCAGGATGGTGTCGGCGGCCTTCAGCTCGTCGGTGGTCTCCAGGAGCGGCACGATGCCGATCTTGGCCCAGCCGGCGTGCAGGTCGAGCAGTCCGGCCTCGCGGGCCAGCACGGTCGCGGCGAAGACGTCGTCGGCGCCCTGGCACATGGAGATGATGTACGACTCGATGACCTCGGGTCCGAAGACCTCCAGGGCCCGCTTGACGGTCTGGAAGACGCCGAGGGTCTTGGCGGCGGCCGCGTCCACGGGCGCCGGGCTCGGGGCGAGCGGGCGGCGCGAGCGCAGCTCCTTGGCGAGGAGCTTGGCGCGGTACTCGCGGGGCATGTCGGCGTAGCGCCAGGACTCCTCGCCGAGGCGGTCGAAGAGCAGGCCGAGGGCGTGGTGGTGGGCGTCGGCGTGCTCGCGTACGTCCATGGTGGCGAGCTGGAGGCCGAAGGCGGCCAGGGTGCGGATGACGCGGGCGAGGCGGCCGTCGGCGAAGAGGGCGCCGCGGTGGGCGCGCAGGGAGGTCTGGATGATCCGCAGGTCGTCGAGGAGCTCGGCGGTGCCGAGGTAGTCGCGGCCCTCCTGGTGCGGGGTGTTGCGGGCCAGGCGCTGCTTGGTGTTCTCCAGCTTCTGGCGGATCGCGGTGGCCTTGAGCCGGTAGGGCTCCTCGGCGTTGAGGCGCTTGTAGCGGGGGCTGATCTCGGGGAGCCGGTCGAGGTCCTCCCGCAGGGAGGTGAGGAGTTCCTCGGTGGCGCCGGTGTAGCGGATGGAGTTGGAGAGCAGTCCGCGCAGCTCGTCGATCATCTCCAGGGCGTCGTTGATGCCGTGCTCGTGCTGGAGGATGAGGACGTCCCAGGTGACCTGGGGGGTGACGTTGGGGTTGCCGTCGCGGTCGCCGCCGATCCAGGTACCGAAGGTGAGCGGCCGGGTGTCGTCGGGCAGCTCCACGCCGACGCGCTCCAGCTCGGCGGTGAGGTCCTCCAGGACGTCGCCGACGGCGTGGGCGTGCAGCTCGTCCAGGTAGTAGATGGCGTTGCGGGCCTCGTCGGTGGGCTCGGGGCGTACGACGCGCAGTTCGTCGGTCTGCCAGACGAGGTCGATGTTCTCGGCGAGGCGCACGTCGTGGCGACGGCGGTCGGAGTCGAGGACGGGGGTGTCCAGGAGTTCGGCTACGCGCCGGAGCTTGTTGAGGACGGAGCGCCGGGCGGCCTCGGTGGGGTGCGCGGTGAAGACGGGCCGGACGTTGAGGTTGCGGACGGTCTCGCGGACGTGCTCGGGGTCGGCGTCCTTGAGGCGGTCGGCGGTGCGGGCGATCAGGCCGCCCTCGGCGGCGCGACGGGCGCGCAGTTCGCGGCCGCGGTGCACCTGCTCGGTGACGTTGGCCAGGTGGAAGTAGGTGGAGAAGGCGCGCACGAGCTTGGCGGCGGTCTCCAGTTCGGTGCCGCGCAGCAGTTCGGCGGCGGCCTCCCCGTCCTCGCGGGTCAGGCGGCGGACCTTCTCGACCAGCTCGAGGAGTTCGGGACCCTCCTGCCGTACGAGGGTCTCGCCCAGCAGGTCGCCCAGGCGCCGGATGTCGGCGCGCAGCTCACTGCCGGTCGTGGTGGTCTGGTCGTCGGCACTGCTCACAGGTGCGGCTCCTTGCAGTGGTGAAGCTCGTCTGGGAGGGAACCCGGGATATCCGTCCATTGCGACGCAAAACGCCGCATACGGTCTGGAACCTCCGGGAAGTAAACAGAGCGGACCGCGCTGTCCGACCGCTTCCAAGGATAGGTGTCCACCGGGACGCGCAGGGTCTGGGGCCCTTGCCGCGACCCCACTCGCTGCCATACTTACGACGCCGTAGGTTACGGAACCGTAGGGAAGTGTTCCCTTCATTCCCGTCCGGTCCCGGCGGCCCGGCACCTGCCCCGACCCTCGACCCCACAGGGGACGCGCATGACCTCAAGTTCCGATGTGATCGACGAAGCCTCACCCGATGCCTCCCTCGCCACACTGGGCGGCGAGAAGAAGCGCTCGATCGAGCAGATCGCCCTGCTCGTGTTCATCATCGTGCCGTTCGTGGCCCTGGTGGCGGCCGTGCCGCTGGCCTGGGGCTGGGGCGTGAGCTGGCTCGATCTGGGTCTGCTGGCGCTCTTCTACTTCATCGGCTGCCACGGCATCACCATCGGTTTCCACCGGTACTTCACCCATGGCTCGTTCAAGGCCAAGCGCCCCCTGCGGATCGCGCTGGCGATCATGGGGTCGATGGCGGTCGAGGGCCCGATCGTGCGCTGGGTGGCCGACCACCGCAGGCACCACAAGTTCTCCGACGCCGAGGGCGACCCCCACTCGCCGTGGCGGTACGGCGAGACGCTCCCGGCGCTGATGAAGGGCCTGTGGTGGGCCCACATCGCCTGGATGTTCGACGAGGAGCAGACCCCGCAGGACAAGTTCGCGCCGGATCTGATCAGGGACCGGGCGATCCGGACGATCTCCCGGCAGTTCGTGATGTGGACGGTGATCTCGCTGGCGCTGCCGCCGCTGATCGGCGGCCTGGTGACGATGTCCTGGTGGGGGGCCTTCACCGGCTTCTTCTGGGGTTCACTCATCCGGGTGGCGTTGCTGCATCACGTGACCTGGTCGATCAACTCCATCTGCCACGCGGTGGGCAAGCGGCCGTTCAAGTCACGCGACCGCTCGGGCAACGTGTGGTGGCTGGCGGTCCTGTCCTGCGGTGAGTCCTGGCACAACCTGCACCACGCGGACCCGACGGCGGCGCGGCACGGTGTGGAGCGCGGCCAGATCGACTCCTCGGCCCGGATCATCCGCTGGTTCGAGCGGCTCGGCTGGGCGTACGACGTGCGCTGGCCGTCACGCTCGCGTATCGATTCGCGCCGCAGTGACGGTGCGGGCTCCTCCCGGAGCGGGAAGGCCGGCGCCGAGGCGGCATGATTGACGGCGTGGCGACCGACTCCAGCAGCACCCAGGGCAACGACAAGCAGCGGCGGACGCGCCGGACCCGTATGACCGGTGCCGAGCGCCGCCAGCAGTTGCTGGAGATCGGTCGCACCCTCTTCGCGGCGAAGGGCTTCGAGGGCACGTCGGTGGAGGAGATCGCGGCGAAGGCCGGGGTGTCCAAGCCGGTGGTGTACGAGCACTTCGGCGGCAAGGAGGGGCTGTACGCGGTGGTGGTCGACCGCGAGATGCGGCGGCTGCTCGACATGGTGACCGGCTCGCTGACGGCGGGGCATCCCCGGGAGCTGTGCGAGCAGGCGGCCTTCGCGCTCCTGGACTACATCGAGGAGTACACGGACGGGTTCCGCATCCTGGTCCGCGACTCCCCCATCCCGCAGTCCACGGGCTCCTTCGCCTCGCTGATCTCGGACATCGCGACCCAGGTGGAGGACATCCTGGGCCGCGAGTTCAAGAGCCGCGGCTTCGACTCCAAACTGGCCCCGCTCTACGCCCAGGCCCTGGTCGGGATGGTCGCGCTGACCGGGCAGTGGTGGCTGGACGTGCGCCGCCCGAAGAAGGCGGAGGTCGCGGCCCATCTGGTGAACCTGGCGTGGCACGGCCTGGACGGCCTGGAGCAGAAGCCGCGGCTGATAGGGCACCGCAAGAACTAGCGCCCTCGCCTGCTTCTACGGCACCACGGGCCCGGTCGGCTCCAGGAACTCCAGGCGGTTGCCGACCGGGTCCTCGGCGTAGCAGCGGCGGTGGCCGGGGAGGTTGTCGTCCCAGGTCACGCGGGCGCCGTGAGCGGTGAGCCGGGCGGCGTACGCCTCGATGTCCCGGACCCGGAGCCCCGGGTGGGCCTTGCGGGCCGGGCGGAAGTCCTCCTCGACACCCAGGTGGAGCTGGACCCCGGCCGTCTGGAACCAGCAGCCGCCGCGCGCGGCGAGCACCGGGGGCTTGGGGATCTCGGTCATGCCGAGGGCGCCGGTGTAGAAGGCGCGCAGCGCGTCCTCGCTGCCCGCGGGGGCGGCGAGCTGGACGTGGTCGACGGCGACGAGCACGGCTCAGACCTCCCGGACGGCGACGGCGAAGAGACGGCGGAACGGCAGCACAGTGCCGTAGGGGGCACCCGGATAGGCCGCGCGCAGCAGGTCGCGGTACTCGACGACGAAGGCGTCCCGCGCCTCGGGGTCGTCGGCGAGCGCGGTCAGGGCGGGGCGCAGTCCGGTGCCCTTGACCCAGTCGAGCACCGGGTCCTCGCCGGTGAGGACGTGCTGGTACGTCGTCTGCCACACGTCGGCGGCGAGGCCGAGGCGGGCGAGGCGGTCCAGGTAGACGCCGGGGGTGTGGACGGAGTCCGGGCGGCGCAGGACACCGGCGAGGCGGGACTTCCAGCGCGGGGTGTCCGCGAGGTCGCGCATGAGGGCGTGCAGCGGGGCGTCGGTGTTGTCGGGGATCTGGAAGGCGAAGGTGCCGCCGGGCGTGAGGGCGGCAGTCCAGTCGGCGAAGCGGTCGAGGTGGCCCGGCACCCACTGGAGGGTGGCGTTGGAGACGATCACGTCGCAGGGCTCGTCCGGGGTCCAGGTCCGGGCGTCGGCGGGCGCGAAGTCCAGACGGCCGCCGCCGTCGGTGGGGCCCTCGTGCTCGGTGTGGGCGCGGTCGAGCATCTCGGGCGAGTTGTCGTAGCCGGTGATGTGCGCGGTGGGCCAGCGGGCGGCGAGCAGGGTGGTGGCGTTGCCGGGGCCGCAGCCGAGGTCGGCGACCCGCGGGCGGGCACTCGGTGGGTCGGGGACGCGGGCGACGAGGTCGGTGAAGGGGCGCAGGCGGTGACCGGCGTGACGGAGGTACTGGGCGGGGTTCCACTGCGGCGTCGTCATGTCCTCCAGCCTGGCGCGAGCGATCTCTCGATGTCAAGACACTCGACATCAAGAGACTTCATGTCGACACAACCACTACACTGATCTCCATGGAGGACGAGGTCGATCGGCTGGTCGCAGCGTGGCGCCGGGAGCGCCCGGACCTCGACGTGGAGCCGCTGGAAGTACTGAGCCGGGTGAGCAGGCTGGCCCGGCACCTGGACCGCGCGCGGCGGCTCGCCTTCTCCGAGCATCAGCTGGAGCCCTGGGAGTTCGACGTGCTGACCGCGCTCAGGCGCGCCGGGACGCCGTACCAGCTCTCCCCCGGCCAGCTGCTCACCCAGACGCTGGTCACCTCGGGCACGATGACCAACCGGATCGACCGGCTCGCCAAGAAGGGCCTGGTCGAGCGGCTGCCCGACCCGAGCGACCGGCGCGGCGTGCTGGTGCGGCTGACCGACACCGGGCGGGACCGGGCGGACGAGGCGCTGGCGGGGCTGCTGGCGCAGGAGCGGGCGATCCTGGGCGAGCTGTCCACCGCGCAGCGCTCCGAACTGGCCGGTCTGCTACGCCAGTTGACCGCCCCGTTCGACAACGTCCCCGGCTAGGTCCACCGGACCCACCCCGGCCCTGCGGGCGAGGGCCACGGCGGCCAGGGTGGAGTGGACGCCGAGTTTGCCCAGCACGTTCTGCATATGGGTGCGCACGGTGTGCGGGGAGAGGAACAGCCGCTCCGCGACCGCCTTGCGGCCGAGCCCCGCGACCATGCAGCGCAGCACCTCACGCTCGCGCGGGGTCAGCGACTCCACCAGGCGCTCGCTCTCGCTGCGGTGCTTGCGGGCGGCGGTGAGTTCCTTGAGGACACCGGTGAGCAGGGCGGGCGGCAGATGCGTCTCGTCGCGCAGGACACCCCGGATGACGGTGAGCAGCCGGGACAGCGAGCAGTCCTTGGCGACCCAGCCGCAGGCGCCCGCCTGGAGCGCGAGGGCGGCCCGGCGCGGCTCGTCCTTCTCCGCGAGGACCACACAGCGCACGCCCGGCTGGGCGGTGCGGACCCCGGAGACCAGGGAGATCCCGTCGACGTGCCCCTCGGCGTCGCCCAGCTGCACGGGGATGGCCGCGCGGCCGCCCGGCAGGGTCCTGCCCAGATCGGCGTCGACCAGCAGGACGTCGTAGCGGCGGCCCTCCGCGGCGGCCCGTTCCAGGCAGCGCAGCGCGGCCGGGCCGCTGCCGGCGGCGAACACGTCGACGTCCGGCTCCGCGGCCAGTGCCGCGGCGAGCGACTCGGCGAAGATGCGGTGGTCGTCGACGACCAGGACTCGGATGCGAACCACGTAACCCCCTATCCCCAGGCTCCGCGCGGGAGCGGGGGAGACCCCAGGCTGGGAGAACGACGACGGCTCGCGGTCACGGCACCCGCGAGGGAGCTGCCCGACCGCGCGGCCCTCACCGTCGCGGACAGTGCTACCCCCCTCGCGGGTGCCGTACCCGCCTGTCTCGCCCCCTGAATCGGCACCGGCCCCCACCGGCACCGCTTCTCAGCGTACGGGCGGGGGCCGTCGGGGGCGGGCGAATTGGCGGAACTGACCGGGCTGCGCGTTTATGGTGTGCCGCATGTTTCGTATCGAGACGGAAGTCGACAAGGACCGACGTGCTCTGCTGCGGGCGCGGCTACGGGACACCAACACGGCGGCCTCCCCCGCCCTGTCCGCCCTGCGCGACACCCCCGCCGAACGGGAAACCCCGCTCCACGTCTGGGCGTTGGACGCGTCGGGCGAGCCGGCCGGCGGCCTGGTGGCCCACACCTGGGCCGGCTGGCTCCACATCACCCACCTCTGGGTCGACACCCCCCACCGGGGCACCGGCCTCGGCACCCGCCTCCTGACCGAGGCCGAACACCTCGCCCGCACCACCCACGACTGCGCCCACTCCCGCGTGGAAACCTGGGACTTCCAGGCCCCCGGCTTCTACCGCGCCCAGGGCTACGAGGTGGTCTGCGAGATCCCCGACTATCCGCCGGGGGTCACGGAGTACACGCTGACGAAGCGGCTGGGGTGAGGGGTCCCGTACGTCAGGGCTGTTTGTAGGGCGGCAGCCTTTTCGGGAGGTCCCGCTGGGGCTTGCACTCGGCCACGTCGTAGGCGTGGCGGGTGAACTGGTACAGGAAATCCGTCAGAGCCTCGCGCAACTCCGCGCCCGTGGCCCTGCTCTTGCCGAGCACGCCCGCGTCCGCCACCAGGGCATAGCTCTGCCGCGCGTCACCCGCTTCCACACCTGCGGGAACGCAGGGGATGTAGAGGGAGACCGAGCGTCCGCCGTTCGCGGCCAAGGCTTCGACTCCGCCCTTCGACGCCCTCAGCACACTGTGGCCCTGACTGTAGGAACTCGCCCAGGACGCCTCGGACGTGTCCCGGACGTCGACCTGCCCGGAAAGAATCGAGTCACCGCTGGTGGAGACGCGGCAGCCGTAGGAGAAATGCCTTCCCGAACTTCCCTGTCCGGCCCATTGGTCCGCCGACCTTGCGCGCGGCAGAATCCGGATCACGGTGTCCCGCTGCACGGACGCGTCACACACGTTGCCGGGAAGCAGGTACAAACCCTTCATGAAATAGAGCAGGAAGGCGCCGCACGCGAATCCCACGATCACGAGACCGATGAGGAAATTCCTCGTGTTGTACCGCCTCGCCCCGCTTCCCGCGACCGTCTCACTCATATGACCCCTTGGACCGGTTCAAGGCGTAGTCCCCATCCTTCCAGCCGTCGTTGACGGCCACCCGCACGGCATCTTTGATCCCGTCGCTGGGCAGATCCACCTTGTTCCTGGCCAAGGCGTCGTCCACTGACCACTGGGTCTGCTGACTGACGGAATCACGCATCTGGAACAGGTCCTTGCTGGAGTAGTACAGCGCCCGGTCCTTACTGCCGTGAAGCTCCTGCGTCTCGAGCAGACGGTCGACAGCCGCTCCCGCCACGACGCCGCCCGACCCTCCGAGCACACTCCCCATCGCCGCTCCGCCCAGCCTCTCGGGGACCTCCACGAAGGTCAGCCCGATGTTCACCCAGGTCTTGGCGTAATCACCCTTTGCCTTCAGGGCGTCGTTGTACTCCTGCTCACCATTCACGGACTTGGCCACTTCCGTGTTCGCCACGGAATGTCCGACGATGCCCTCGATGTATCCGGCATTCCTTCCGATGTCGGCGAGGACCTGTTTATCTTCGCCGTCGAAAATGGACGGATCCGAGAGGTGCGCTTGGAGAAGGTTTCCGGTGTAGATGTTCTCTCCGAAGATGATCCCTGCCCTGCCCGCGGGATCGGCGGCTGTCGCCGAAAGGAACCGGATGACATCGGTGGCTTCGAGACCGTCGGGATCTTGACTGTTCGAGAGAAAGACGGTTCCGGAGTCGGGCCCTTCGAGGGCCTGGCTGATCTCCGGCATGTAAGAAGCCGCCATGTCCCCGAAGCTCTCCCCCATGCCCTTGGTCACCAGGGCCGCGCCGCTGCCGGGTTGGGCCACCGCACTCATGATGTTGGCCATGATCTTGACCTGGGTCGCACTGTGCGGCGGGGCCATGGTCGTGGCGTCGCCGGCCGCGACGCCGGTGACAGCGCTCTCCAGGGCCTGGCCGAGGGACGCCCCCCGATCCGTGAACTTGGTGGTGCCGAGCATGTGGTCCAGGTCCGACTTGGACGCGAAGGCGTGAACTGCCGCCTCGGGGTTGTGGGAGAGGGCACCGAACAGGCCCTTCAGCGGATCACGACCGTTGTCGTCACCGAAGTCGAGGTCCAGACCGTCGTACCCCTTGACCCACAGGTCATGGGTGCCCGAGTCCCCGGCTGCTTTGTCTGCCTTGAACAGCTTCTCCCGGTAGTCGTCCAGGAACTCGGTATCGAACTGTCCCTGCCGCAGCAAACTGCTGATGACCTGGGAACCGAGAGCGCCGACCGGGCTGGACGAGTCGCTGGCCCGGAAGTTCTTGTTGCGCTCTGCGATGAGGCCGCTTTTCCAGTCCCGCATGGCGTCCGAGTCCGAGAAGGACGCCGTGGCCAGGGTCAGCCCCAGGTTGGTCTGCATATTCTTCATCGCCGCCAGTTCGGCACCCCTGGCACCGGCGTGGGCATGAGCCATCTCGGTCCAGAACTGAAGCGTTCCCTTGGCACCCAGACGCGTCGCGAACTGCTCACCGAACAGGGAGTCGTCGTGGTACTTCGCCATCATGCGGTTGAAGTCAGCGATGTCGTCGAGACTCATGCCGGCCGGGTGCTTGGCCATCTTCGCCAGCTTCTCCGCAGCCGCGACGGCGTCGGCCGCCTGGTCCCGGTTCGCGTAGGACACGTCGGCGAAGCCGTACTTGGCCTGGTTCACCAAGAGTGTCAGGACCTTCGCGGCACTGTCGTCGCTTCGCGTCGCCCTGGTCAGGACACCCTGGATCTCGTCGCGGAAGGCCTCCACCGCCTTCTGGTCCGTCACGCCGGTCTTTCCGCCCGGGTCGGAGGCCCAGTCGGGGCGGGTGTTCCCCATGACGGCGAAAGTCCCGTCGCCGGTGTCGACGACCGACAGGTTCTGCTTCTCGGCCCGCGCAATCGCATCGTTCAACTGCGTCCGGAAATCGATCAGTTCACCCCGGGTGTCGCTGAGGATCTTCACGATGGAGTCGGCCTGGGTGTGGGCGTCGGCGAACTCGGCAGCGGTCCTGGCGATGAACTCGCGGCTGACCGTGGCATTGATTCCGGCCCAGTTGGCTTTGTCCGCCTTGGCCTTGAGGTTGTCCTCGGCGTCCTTCTGAAGGGCGGCGAGTTTCCTGGTCATCTGCTCCCAGTCGGTGACCGCCTCACCGAGCTTCGCGAAGTTCCCGTGGCGCAGCGCGTTCAGGTCCACGTCCGTCAGTGCCCCTTCCGGTCGTCGAAGCCCTCGTCGAGCGTGGCGATGCTGCTGACCGCACCCGCGATGTACGACTCGTCGGCCGCGTGCTGGGTTTTGGTGTACCGCAGATGGTTCGAGATGTGGGCGCAGGCGTCCAGCAGGGTTCTGGTCTGCTCGTCCCAGCGCTTCGCGACATGTTCCAGTGCCGCTCCCAGCGCGAATCCCTCACCCTTGAGACCACCTGCGGCTGCCGCGGAGGCCCCGCGCGCATGGCCGCTGTAGGTCGTGAAGTCCGTGAACAGATCATGGGCCGCCTTGCCGACGGCTTCCAGATCCTGGTGACCGACCACGAGGTCGCCCCGGGCCTGTTTCCCGCCCGGACCGCCCTCACTGTGATCGAGCCGCATTCCTGTGGGCTGCCGATCGGCCACTCGGGCCTTCGACTGCTCCCATTCCGCCCATGCCATGGATGCCTCCCCGTATCGCGTACCGGCCGCCGTCCCTCCGGCCACGCACATACCGGAACGCGACGGGGGGATCGCGGTAAGCGATCAGCACCTTACCGAAGCGGCAAGTCCGCACAACCATACGAACGTGGAAGGGGAAAGAGTTCGGCCCCGTGCACGTGTGCGCGGGGCCGAGGGTGGCGAAGGCATCAGATCAGGCGCCGGGCTCCCGGGGACGGGGTCGCTTCGAAGATGCGGGGCATCGTGTGGTCGGCGACGGTGAAGGCTTCCTGAACGGCCTTGGTGATGGTGTCCACCCCGTCCGCCTCCACCAGCGCGATCGCCGACCCCCCGAACCCTCCCCCCGTCATACGGGCGCCCAGGGCGCCGGTCGACAGGGAGGTGTCGACCGCGAGGTCGAGTTCCGGGCAGGAGATGCGGAAGTCGTCGCGGAGGGAGGCGTGGCCCTCGGTGAGGAGGGGGCCGATCTCGCGGACGCCGCCCGCCGTGAGCAGTTCCACCACTCGTTCCACGCGGTGGTTCTCGGTGACGATGTGGCGGACCAGGCGGCGGACCTCGTCCTCGTCGCCGAGGGCCGACAGGGAGGTGTCGAGGTCCTCGTACGGCACGTCCCGCAGCGCGTCCACACCCAGCAGCGCCGCGCCCTTCTCGCAGCCCGCCCGGCGCTTGCCGTACTCGCCGTTGCTGTGGGCGTGCTTGACCTGGGTGTCGATGACCAGCAGGCGCAGGCCCTCGGCGGCGAGGTCGAAGGGGATCTGGCGCTGGGAGAGGTCGCGGGTGTCGAGGAAGAGGGCGTGGCCCTCCTCGCAGCAGGCGGAGGCGGTCTGGTCCATGATGCCGGTGGGGGCGCCGACGTAGACGTTCTCGGCGCGCTGGCACAGGCGGGCCAGCCGCCAGCGGGGCAGGCCGAGTTCGTGGAGGTCGTTCAGCGCGAGGGCGACGACGATCTCCAGGGCCGCCGAGGAGGACAGGCCCGCGCCGGTCGGCACCGTGGAGGACAGGTGGATGTCCGCGCCGGTCAGCGCGTGGCCCGCCTCGCGCAGGGCCCAGACGACGCCCGCCGGGTACGCCGTCCAGTCGCGGTCCGAGCCCGGCTCCAGAGTGTTCAGAGCCAGCTCCACGGGTCCGCCCTCGACGTCCGCCGAGTGCAGCCGCAGCACGCCGTCGGTGCGGCGGGAGACGGCCGCCGTCACCTGGTGGGGAAGTGCGAACGGCATCACGAAGCCGTCGTTGTAGTCGGTGTGTTCGCCGATCAGGTTGACCCGGCCCGGCGCCGCCCACACCCCCTCCGGTTCGGCTCCGTACAGCTCGGCGAAGCGTTCCCGGACCGACTCTGCGCCCACTACTGCTCCTTGTGCGTCCGACGCGCGAACTGCCAGGCGTCCGCGATGATCCCGGCGAGGTCCGCGCGGGAGGGGTTCCAGCCCAGTGTGGCGCGCGCCGTCTCCGCCGACGCCACCAGGACCGCCGGGTCGCCCGCGCGGCGCGGGGCGACGATCTCGGGGACCGGGTGGCCGGTGACCTCGCGGACGGTCTCGATGACCTCGCGGACGGAGAAGCCGTTGCCGTTGCCGAGGTTGCAGATCAGGTGCTCGCCGGTCTTCGCGGCGGCGACGGCGAGGAGGTGGGCCTCGGCGAGGTCGGCGACGTGGATGTAGTCGCGTACGCAGGTGCCGTCCGGGGTCGGGTAGTCGTCGCCGTAGACGGAGATGGCGTCGCGGCGGCCCTGGGCGACCTGGAGGACGAGCGGGATGAGGTGCGACTCGGGGTCGTGCCGCTCGCCGTAACTGCCGTACGCACCGGCCACGTTGAAGTAGCGCAGCGAGACCGCGGCGAGACCGTGCGCGGCCGCCTCACCGGTGATCATGTGGTCGACGGCGAGCTTGGAGGCGCCGTAGGGGTTGGTGGGCTTCGTCGGCGCGGACTCCCGGATCGGGACCTCCTCCGGCTCGCCGTAGGTGGCGGCGGTGGAGGAGAAGACCAGGCGGCGCACGCCTGCCTCACGCATCGCGGCGAGCAGCGCCATGGTGCCGCCGACGTTGTTCTCCCAGTACTTCTCGGGCTTCACGACCGACTCGCCGACCTGCGAGAACGCGGCGAAGTGCAGCACACCGTCGTAGGAGGAGTCGAGCCACTTGGCGGCGTCGCGGATGTCGCCCTCGACGAAGGTGACCCCGTCGGGGACGCCCGCGCGGAAACCGGTGGAGAGGTTGTCGAGGACGGTGACCTCGTGCCCCGCCTCCAGCAGATGCTGGGCCACCACGCTGCCGACGTAACCCGCGCCACCCGTCACCAGGTACTTCATGAACTCGCAACCTCTCGCAGTCGGTCTGCCGCGCGCTCCGGCGGCACGTCGTTGATGAAGACGTTCATACCTGACTCGGAACCCGCGAGAAACTTCAGCTTGCCAGAAGTGCGTCGGACGGTGAAAAGCTCCAGGTGAAGGGCGAAGTCCGCACGCTCCGCACCGGGCACACCGGTCGGCCCGAAGGGCGCCTGGTGCCACGCCGCGATGTACGGCGTCCGGGGCTCGTTCACGGCGCCCTCCCCTCCCTCCCGCTCGAAGATCCGGTCGAAGCGCCGCAAGAGTTCCAGATAGACCTGGGGGAACTCTGTGCGCGCGGCCTCGTCGAGGGCGAGCAGATCGGGCACCCGGCGCCTGGGGTAGAGGTGGACCTCGTACGGCCAGTGCGCGGCGTACGGCACGAAGGCCACCCAGTGCTCGCTCTCCAGGACGACCCGCTCTCCGGCGAGTTCACGGGCGAGGACGTCGTCGAAGAGGTTCTCCCCGCCGCTGACCTCCTTGTGCGCGGCGACGGAGCGGAGCATGAGCGCGGTGCGGGGCGTGGTGAACGGGTAGGCGTAGATCTGCCCATGGGGATGGCCGAGGGTCACCCCGATCTCGGCGCCCCGGTTCTCGAAGCAGAACACCTGCTTCACGGAAGGGAGTTGGGAGAGTTCTGCGGTGCGGTCGGTCCATGCGTCGAGGACCAGGCGGGCCTGTTCCTCGGTGAGGTCGGCGAAGGACGCGTCGTGGTCGGAGGTGAAGCAGACGACCTCGCAGCGGCCGGAGTCCCCGGCGAGCGAGGGGAAGCGGTTCTCGAAGACCACCACGTCGTAGGAGGAGTCGGGGATCTCGCTCAGCCGCTCGCCCTCGCTCGGGCACAGCGGGCACTCCTCGGCCGGGGGGTGGTAGGTGCGGCCCTGGCGATGGGAGGCGATCGCGACCGAGTCGCCGAGCAGCGGGTCGCGGCGGATCTCGGAGCGGGTGACCGTGGGGTCAAGGGGGCGGCGGTCCACCGCGTCGCGCACGATGTCGTCGCGCAGGTCGTAGTAGATCAGCTCACGCCCGTCGGCCAGCCGCGTCGGGGTCTTCTTCACGCCGGACTCCTTGATCGACATCCCCGCAGGGCGTCCTCACCCCACCGCTCAACACAATCAAACATAACAAACCACAACTCGACAACGGATCGTACGATCACAATCAAACAAAGAACACCAACAGAACTGTTCAAATACTGAAGGCCGCGGCGTAGGTTCCGCTCTGGATCAGTTCGCGCAACGAAGCGAGTTCTCATGCAGACGTCCCCGACCGGCCCCGCGCCCCTGGCGGCGGGCCCCACCTACTTGGCCGCGGAGCTACGGCTCCCCACCAACTGGCTCGATTACACGATCCTGGCCATCTACTTCGTCGTCGTCCTCGGCATCGGCTTCGCGGCCCGCCGCTCGGTGAAGACCAGCCTCGACTTCTTCCTCTCCGGACGCTCGCTGCCCGCCTGGATCACCGGCCTCGCCTTCATCTCGGCGAACCTGGCGGCCACCGAGATCCTGGGCATGGCGGCCAACAGCGCGCAGTACGGCGCGTACACGGTGCACTGGTACTGGATCGGCGCCATCCCGGCGATGGTCTTCCTGGGCCTCGTGATGATGCCCTTCTACTACGGCAGCAAGGTCCGCTCGGTCCCCGAGTTCCTGCTGCTGCGCTTCGACAAGGCAGCCCATCTGCTCAGCTCGATCCTGTTCGCGTTCGCGGCGATCCTGATCGCGGGCGTCAACCTGTACGCCCTCGCGATCGTGGTCGAGGCGCTGCTCGGCTGGCCGCAGTGGGTGGCGATCGTGGTCGCGGGCGCCTTCGTCCTCGCGTACATCACGCTCGGCGGTCTCTCCTCGGCGATCTACAACGAGGTGCTCCAGTTCTTCGTGATCCTGGCCGCCCTCATCCCGATCACCTTCCTCGGCCTGAAGAAGGTCGGCGGCTGGGACGGCCTGACCCACAAGCTGACCGCGCAGCACGGGGAGAACTTCACCACCGCGTGGGGCGGCACCGGCATCGGCAGCGCCAACCCGCTCGGCGCCAACTGGCTGACCATCGTCCTCGGCCTCGGCTTCGTGCTGTCCTTCGGCTACTGGACCACCAACTTCGCCGAGGTGCAGCGCGCCCTGTCCGCGAAGAACCTCTCCGCCGGACAGCGCACCCCGCTGATCGCCGCGTACCCGAAGATCTTCATCGTCTTCCTGGTGATGATCCCGGGCCTGGTCGCCGCCGCCCTGGTCCCGAACATCGGCACCGCCGGTTCCGGGCTCCAGTACAACGACGCGATCCCCTATCTGATGCAGGAGCTGCTGCCCAACGGCGTGCTCGGCATCGCGGTCACCGGTCTGCTCGCGGCGTTCATGGCGGGCATGGCGGCCAACGTGTCGTCCTTCAACACCGTGTTCACCACCGACATCTGGGCGCGCTACGTCAAGCCCGGCCAGGAGGACGGCTACTACGTCCGCTTCGGCCGCCTGATCACCGTGATCGGTGTCGCCGCCTCCGTCGGCACGGCGTTCCTGGCGTCCTCGTTCTCGAACATCATGAGCTACCTCCAGACGCTGTTCTCCTTCTTCAACGTCCCGATGTTCGTGGTCTTCATCGTCGGCATGTTCTGGAAGCGCGCCTCGGCCAAGTCCGGCTTCTGGGGTCTGCTCGCGGGCACCACCGCCGCGATGGTCAACTACTTCGTCTTCTACAAGGAGGGCATCATCTCGATCCCCTCCGACCAGGGCGCCAACTTCGTCTCCGCCATCGCGGGCTTCGTCGCGGGCGCGGTCGTGATGGTCGCGGTGTCGCTGTTCACCAAGGCCAAGCCGGCCGACGAACTCCAGGGCCTGGTCTACGGCACGAAGTCGCCGGGTATGGCCGAGCCGCCCGCCGAGGGCGACGACGCCTGGTACCGCAAGCCCGCCCTGCTCGGCTGGGGCGCCGTCGTCCTGGCCGCCGCCTGCTACATCCCGTTCTCGTTCTGATCGCGGGAGGATGAGGAAACCATGACCGAAGAATCCCCCCGCCCCGAGCACGGCGCGACCGAGCAGGACGTCCAGCGCGAGGTCACCGAGCTGGAGGGCAAGTCCGCCACCGCGGCCCGCATCTTCGACCTGCGGCGCATCATCGGCGGCCTGTTCGTCGTCTACGGCGTCATCGTCACGATCGCCGGGATCACCGACTCCAAGGCCGCGATCGACAAGGCCGAGGGCGTCAACATCAACCTGTGGACCGGCATCGGCATGCTGATCCTCGGCGTCTTCTTCCTGGCCTGGCTCAAGCTCCGCCCGACCCCGCCCCCGCTCCCCGCGGAGGGCGTGACCGAGGAGGACCCGGCCCACTAGTGTGCTGCGCGGCCGGAGCTGTGCGTCACAGCTCCGGCCCCGTCGTCATGTGGGGCAGCGGGCCCGCTCTGTCGAGGAGGCCGGTGCGGGCGGCCAGGGCGGCGGCCTCCAGGCGGGAGCCGACGCCGAGCTTCATGAGGACGCGCTGCACATGGGTGCGGGCGGTGCTGGGGGCTATGCCCATGCCCGCCGCGATACGACGCGTGTCCTCGCCGTCCGCCACCCGGACCAGCACCTCGACCTCGCGCGGGGTGAGCAGCCGCAGCAGCCGCTGGCCCTCGTCGTCGGGCTGGGCGGCGGGGTTGAGCAGCTCCGCGAAGGCGCCCTGGAGAAGCTGCGGGGACACGGCCGCCTCGCCCGCCCGCGCCTTCATGATGGCCCGCTCGACGCCCTCGATGCGCTCGTCGTGCCGGACGTACCCCGAGGCACCGGCCGCGAAGGCCGCCGCGATACCGCGCGGGGACGGCACCGGTCCGAGGACCACCACGGCCACCTGCGGGCGCTCCCGCTTGATCCGGGCCACCGGGTCGAAGACGCCCGGCTCGGCGGGTGCCGCCGTACCGAGCAGGCACACCTCGGGTGCCCGTGTGATCACCAGCTCGGCCGCGCCCGCCGCCGGTGCCGCCGCCGCGAGCACCCGGTGCCCGCGCAGCTTGAGCGCGGAGGCCAGCGCCTCCGCGAGCAGGCGGTGGTCGTCGACGACCATCAGCCGCACTCCCATACTGCAAACCCCCCAGTCCCCCGGTGGATGCCCCACTATGGACGCCCACCGGTCCCCGGGGACAGAGGGCCCCCCGGCGCCTCGTCCCCCATGTCCCGGAAGTTACACGCTTGTTCGACGTCGCGCCGCCACTATGCGGAGAAGTGCCCCGGACCGATGAAATCCGGGGCACTCGGGGCGGAGCGAGGCGCGGTCAGCCGTCCGTGCCGAAGGCGAGCACCAGGTACTCCTTGCCGTAGGACACCTTGTGCGCGTAGACCGCCGACATGAACAAGCGGCCGTCGGCGAACCGGAGTTCCGCGTACTCGGCGGGCATCGTGGCCTCCGCCTGGTGCACCTCCTGGGTGGCCGGGTTCTCCAGCAGCTTGACCGCCTTGAAGGAGGCGCCGTCGATGCTGAGGACCTGGCCGCCCTTGTCGTAGGGCGGGTGGTTGTAGGCGAGCAGGCTGGTGCCGTCCATGCGCAGCGGGTAGAGGGTGTAGCCGTCGCCCGCCGGGGCGCGCTGGCCGGTCTGCTTGCCGGTGGTCAGGTCGAAGGCGACGATCTCGTTGGTCTGGCTGTACTTGTCGCTCGTGCCGTCGTGCTCCTCGGTGGCCAGGTACAGCCTGCCGTTGCCCGCGACGACGCCCCGGCAGTCCTCGACCTTGGTGATGCTGTCGCACTTGCCGCCGTAGGTGTCGCCGGGGGCGGAGATGCGGGTGAGCAGCTTGCCGGTCCTGCCGTCGATGGAGAAGTAGTCCGAGATGCCGCTGCCGTCGCCCGCGCTGTGGCCCACGTCGGCGGCGACGACCAGGGGGACGGTGGAGACCACGGAGGCGTACTCGATGCCGGGGGCCATCTTGTACTCGGAGAACACCTTGCCGGACTTCGGGTCGATGGTCTGGATGTGCAGCTGCGGGTTGTCGTAGCCGCCGCACTTGCGGACCGCGACGAGCTTGGGACCGCCGCCGTAGCCGACGTCGTAGCAGCCGTCGGAGCGCTTGGGCTGCCACAGCGCCTTGCCGGAGTCGATGTCGAACGCGGCGCCGCCGTCGTTGCTGCCCGCGGCGACGGTACGGCCGGAGACGGTGACGTTGTCGAAGGTGACGGGGAAGTCGCCCTCCCCCACCGTCTTCGTCCACAGCAGCGTGCCCTTGGTGAGGTCCACGGCCGCGAGGCGGCTGCAGCCCGCCCTGGTGTCGTTCATCTCCGGCTGGAAGACGATCGCCGTCCGGCCGTCGTCGGTGAGCTGCCTGCTCGCCGAGCAGACCGGGCCGGGGAGCTTGAGCGTCCACTTACGGGTGCCGTCGGCGGGGTCGTACCCGGTGATCTCCGCGACGCCCGACTTCGCGTACACGTCGTCCGTCAGCCAGGAGCCCGCCGTCCGGACGGTGTTCGCGGTCTGCGGCAGCGGCACCTGGAACAGCATCTTCGAGCCGGGATCGGCGGGGGCCTTCTCCTTGCCCCCGGTCGCCCCGCCGGACCCGTTCTTCCCGCCGGTTCCGCCGGAGGAGTGCGCGGTGTCCTGCTTTCCGCCGCCACCGCCCGAGTTGGCGTACCAGAACCCGACCCCGGCGATCAGCGCGATCGCGAGCACGGCGGCCACGACGATGTACACCACGGTCCGCTGCCCGGCCGCCTTCGGCGCGGGGTAGGGGGCGGTGGGGTGCTGCCCGTACGGGTACCCGTAGGGCTGCGGCTGCCCCGGGTAGGCGTAGCCGGTGGGGGGCTGGGGCGGGCCCTGGGGGTAGCCGTAGTGGGGCTGGGGCGGTGCGGTGGGGTGCGGCTGCGCTTGCGGTTGCGGGGCCGGATGGGGGTACGGCTGCGGGTAGGCGTAGCCGGGGGTGGGGTTGCCGTGCGGGGCGGCGCCGAATCCGCCGGGCTGCTGGCCGGGGGGCGTGCCGTAGGCGCCGGGCTGCTGCGGGGGCTGGGGTGCGCCGTAGCCGCCCGGCTGCGG
>NZ_WWIR01000211.1 GCF_009863025.1 Streptomyces sp. SID4985
AGACCGCGAATCCGGCGTATTGGTCTCGACCTTTAACCGTCCCCGATCTCTTCCTTAAGCGCACCCTAAGGTCTCGAACGCCCGTCCCTATCAAGCCGATTGTCCGGTTCCCCATCGGTAGCGTCTGCCTCACCACCCCCCAACCTCCCCCCCCCCGCGACGAAGGACAGGCACGCGCATGAGCAGCACGCACCGGCGCAGGATCAGCGGCAGGAACAAGGCGATAGGCGGCATCGTCGCCGCGGCCGTCGCCGGCGGCGGCGCCTTCTTCGTGACCGGAATCGCCCACGCGGCCGGTGTCGGCGCCGTCTACACGAAGAACAGCGACTGGTCCTCCGGCTACAGCGGCCAGTACGTCATCTCCAACGACACCGGCCAGACCGAGAAGTCCTGGACCCTGGAGTTCGACCTCCCCAAGGGCGCCACGCTCAGCTCCCTGTGGAACGCCGACTCCAGCGTCAGCGGACAGCACGTCACCGTGAAGGCCGCCAAGTGGGACGAGGGCATCGCCCCCGGCAAGTCCCTCACCGTCGGCTTCGTGGTCAACGGCGGCGGCGACCCCACCGGCTGCCAGATCGACGGCACCTCGTGCTCCGCCGACTCCACCGCCACCCCCGAGCCGAGCGGCCGCCCCACCGAGGCCCCCTCGCCCGAGCCCACCCAGCCCCAGCCCACCAAGAGCGACACCCCCGCCCCCACTCCCACCCAGACCACGGGCAGCGGCACCACCAAGACCGCGGGCTTCGCCCCCTACGTGGACACCTCGCTCTACCCGGCCTTCGACCTCCTCGGCATGGCCGACGCCACCGGCGTGAAGAACTTCAACCTCGCCTTCGTCAACGACGGCGGCGGCTGCACCCCCAAGTTCGGCGGCGTCTCCGACCTGACCGCCGACGGCGTGGCCGCGCAGATCGGCGCCCTGCGCGCCAAGGGCGGCGACGTCCGGGTCTCCTTCGGCGGCGCCACCGGCACCGAGCTGGGCACCACCTGCTCCTCGGCCGACGCGCTGGCGGCGGCCTACGGCAAGGCCGTCGACGCCTTCAAGCTCACCAAGGTCGACTTCGACATCGAGGGCGCCACACTGCCCAACGCCGCGGCCAACACCCGCCGCGCCCAGGCCATCGCCAAGCTCCAGGCCGCGCACCCCGACCTGAACGTCTCCTTCACCCTCCCGGTGATGCCCCAGGGCCTGACCCAGGACGGCGTCAACCTGCTCGCCGACGCCAAGTCCAACGGCGTGCGCATCGACGCCGTCAACATCATGGCGATGGACTACGGCCCGGCCTTCAGCGGCGACATGGGCGACCTGGCGGAGCAGGCCGCCACCGCCACCCAGGCCCAGATCAAGGGTGTCCTCGGCCTCTCCGAGGCGGACGCCTGGAAGACCGTCGCGGTCACGCCGATGATCGGCGTCAACGACGTCGCCTCCGAGATCTTCAAGGTCGAGGACGCCACCCAGCTGGTGAACTTCGCCAAGTCCAAGGGCCTGGGCGCGCTGTCCATGTGGTCCGGCACCCGCGACAAGCAGTGCGACGGCGGCACCAAGCCCACCGCCGACGCCACGTGCAGCTCCATCAACCAGGACAAGTTCGCCTTCTCCAAGGCGTTCGCGGCCTACAACTGACCTGCTGATCAGGGGGGACTGATCAGAGGAGCGGCCGACCGGGGGGAACCGGCCGGCGGCTGACGGCGACCGATGACCCGGGGGCCCGGCGGTGACACACACCGCCGGGCCTTCGCCGTACAGCCGTACAAGCCATACAGCCGTACAGCCGTACAGAACCCGCCGGAATCAGCCCGCCGACTCCACCGCGGGCAGCTCGCCCGTGCGTGCCGCCTCCGCGTACCACCGCGCGCTCGACTTCGGCGTCCGCTCCAGCGTCGCGTAGTCCACGTACACCGCGCCGAACCGCTTCTCGTAGCCGTAGGACCACTCGAAGTTGTCCATCAGGGACCACAGGTAGTACCCGCGCACGTCGGCGCCGTCGGCGAGGGCCCGGCGTACGGCGGAGAGGTGGCCGTGGAGGTAGGCGACGCGCTCGGGGTCGTGGACGCGGCCGTCGGCGTCGGGCTTGTCGTCGTAGGCCGCGCCGTTCTCGGTGATGTAGAGCGGCAGCCCGGGGGCCTCGCGGGTGTAGCGCATGAGCAGGTCGTAGAGGCCGGTCGGGTCGACCGTCCAGCCCATCTCCGTGCGCTCGCCCGGAGTCTGGTGGAAGAGGACGTCGTCGGCGCCGGGCCAGGGGGAGTGCTCGCTCGCGCCGTGGCCGTCGGCGCGCGGGCCCGAGACCTCGCCGTCGACCGCCGAGACGAGGGCGGGGCTGTAGTAGTTGAGGCCGAGCGCGTCCAGCGGGGCGTTGGCGGCGCGCAGGTCGCCGTCGAGGACGAAGGACCAGTCGGTGAGCCGGGAGGTCGCCTTCAGGAGCGAGTCCGGGTAGGCACCGCGCAGCAGCGGGCCGTGGAAGACCCCGTTGGCCAGGTCGTCGATGCGGCGGGCGGCGGCGAGATCGGCCGGGCTCTGCGAAAGCGGGCGTACGACGGCCGAGTTGAGGCTGATCGCGATCTTGTTGCGGGCCGGCATGGCCGCGCGCAGCGCCGAAGCGCCCAGGCCGTGCGCGAGGTTGAGATGGTGGGCCGCCTTCAGCGAGGCCACCGGGTCGGTGCGGCCGGGGGCGTGGACGCCCGAGCCGTAGCCCAGGAAGGCGCTGCACCAGGGCTCGTTGAGGGTGATCCAGCTCTCCACGCGGTCGCCGAGCGCCTCGCCGACGAGCTGGGCGTACTCCGCGAAGCGGTGGGCGGTGTCGCGCTCGGGCCAGCCGCCCGCGTCCTCCAGCTCCTGGGGGAGGTCCCAGTGGTAGAGGGTGACGGCGGGCTGGATGCCCTTCTCCAGCAGCTCGTCCACCAGACGGCGGTAGAAGTCCAGGCCGATCTGGACCGCGGGGCCCCGCCCGGTCGGCTGCACACGCGGCCAGGAGACGGAGAACCGGTAGGCGCCCAGGCCCAGGTCCGCCATGAGGGCCACGTCGTCGGGGTAGCGGTGGTAGTGGTCGACGGCGGTGTCGCCGGTCTCCCCACCGGCGGTCTTGCCCGGCGTATGGCTGAAGGTGTCCCAGATCGACGGCGTACGGCCGCCCTCGCGCACCGCCCCCTCGATCTGGTACGCGGAGGTCGCGGCGCCCCAGAGGAAGCCCGGGGGAAAGGTGACCGGAGAGGCGGTGGGGGAGGAGTCGGGCATGGAAGCGCTCCCATCGAGAGTCGGGAAGACCGAGAGTCGGAAATGCCGAGGGTCGGGAAGACCGAGAGTCGGCAGGACCTGGGGGAAGGGGAGAAGGGGCCGGGGCGTCACTGACCCGGCCCCCTGAGCGGAACCGGTCAGCCCTTGATCGCGCCCTGCATGATGCCGCCCACGATCTGCTTGCCGAAGAGCAGGAAGGCGATCAGCAGCGGCAGCGTGCCGAGCAGCGCGCCCGCCATGATCACCGCCTGGTCCGGGACATAGCCGGTGCCGAGCGAGTTCAGGGCCACCTGCACGGTGGGGTTCTGCTGGTTCAGGGCGATGATCGGCCACAGGAAGTCGTTCCAGGCGAACACGAAGGTCAGCAGGCCGAGCACCGCCATCGCGGGCCGCGCGGCCGGGAAGACCACGTGCCAGACGATCCGCAGACTGCTCGCGCCGTCGACCCGCGCCGCCTCGATCAGCTCCGAGGGCAGCGCCTGCACCAGGTACTGCCGCATGAAGAACGTGCCGAACGCGGTCACCAGACTCGGCAGGATCACCGTCTGGAGCTGGTTCGACCAGCCGAAGTCGCTCATCCACAGATACAGCGGGACGACCGCGAGCTGCGGCGGGATCATCATCGTGCCCACGGTCAGCAGGAGCAGCAGCCCCGAGAAACGGAACCGCAGCTTGGCGAAGGCGAACCCGGCCAGCGTCGCGAAGACCACCGTGCTCACGGTGATCGTGCTCGCGACGAGCAGCGAGTTGAGCATCGCGGTCCCCAGCCCGGCCTCGTCCCACGCCGCCTGGAGGTTCTTGAACAGATTGCCGCCGAACCACAGCGGCGGCGGGGTCTGCGCGAGCCGCCCGCCGGTGCGCGAGGCCGCGACCGCCGTCCACACCAGCGGAGCCAGCGAGATCAGCGCGAACACGGTGAGCGCCACGTACGTCACCGGGCCCGCGTGCAGCTGCTTGCCCGCACCCGTGATCCGGAGCCGCCCGGGGGACCGCACGGGCCTCGCCACCTTCTGCACGGTCGGTTCACTGGTGGTCATTGGGACTTCCTCAGCCATCGGGTGAACAGCAGGTTGACCGCCGCGACGATCAGCAGGATCAGGAACATCGACCAGGCGATGGCGGACGCCTTGCCGAGGTTGCCGATGATCCAGCCCTGGTCGTACATGTACAGACCGAGCGTCTGGTACTGGTGCTCCGAGCCGCCCTTGGACCCGCTGACCCCGCCGAACAGCAGGGGTTCGCCGAAGAGCTGGGTGGAGCCGATGGTGGAGACCACGATGGTGAACAGCACCGTCGGCCGCAGCTGCGGAATGGTCACGTGCCGGAACTGCTGCCAGCGGTTGGCGCCGTCCAGCGCCGCCGACTCGTACAGGTCCGCCGGGATCGCCTGCATCGCGGCCAGATAGATCAGCGCGTTGTAGCCGGTCCAGCGCCAGATGACGATCGTGGACACCGCGAACTGCGAACCCCAGTCGGACTCACGCCAGTTGACCGGGTCGACGCCGACGAAGTGGAGGATCCAGTTCACCATGCCGCCGTCCCACGAGTACAGCAGCGTGAACACCAGCGTCGCGGCCGCCACCGAGGTCGCGTACGGCGTCAGCATCACCACGCGCCACACGGTCGAGCCGCGCAGCCGGTAGTTCAGCATGTGGGCCAGCCAGAGCGCGGCCAGGAGCTGCGGGACCGTGGAGATCACACCGATGGTGAAGGTGTTCTCCAGCGCGTTCCAGAAGAACTCCGAGGAGAGCAGATTGCGGTAGTTGGTGAGGCCGGTCCAGGTCTGCTGGTCGAGCGCGGAGAGCTGTACGTCGTGCAGCGAGTACCAGGCCGTGTAGAGCAGCGGGACCAGGGTGAAGGCCGCGAACAGCAGGAAGAAGGGGGACACGAACG
>NZ_WWIR01000212.1 GCF_009863025.1 Streptomyces sp. SID4985
CGCCCAGCCCCTCCTCGGCAGCCCCCCGCCGTCGCCCGACCCCGCCTACAACTGGAGTGCCGGGACGCCCGCGTGGTCGCTCGGGACGTTCGGGGAGCCGGAGCCGTTCGGCGGGGTGCGGGAGCCGGGGCCGATGGGGTGGGTGCGGGGGCGTGTCGTCGGCGCCGCCGTCTGTGTCGTGCTCGGGCTGGGGCTCATCGGTGGTGCCGCCGTGGGCAGTTGGCTGAGCGGGGACGGGGGTGCCGAGGCGCCCGCCAGTGCCTACGAGGCCGCCGGGGCGCTCTGGCACAACGTGCCCGTGGACCAGCTCTTTCCGCCCACCGTCGACGGCAAGGGCGCCGGACCCGGCGGGGCCGACCGCGTCTGGACCCGGATCGCCGTGGCTCCCGACAGCGGCTGCGCCGACGCCGTCGACCCGTTGCTGCGCCGCGTGCTCGCCCCCGTCGGCTGCCGCAGGCTGCTGCGTGCCACCTACACCGACGCCACCCAGAGCTATGTCACCACCGTCGGCCTGCTGTTCACCAAGGGCGACCCCGCCGCCATGACCTCGCTCGCCAACCGCTTCCGCAGCGAACACCTGGACCGGCGCACCGACCTGCTGCCCCGGCCGTACGCCGCCAAGGGCACGGTGGCCGCGACGTTCGGGGACGCGCAGCGCGCCAGCTGGACCGTCGACGTCCTCACGGACGCCCCGGTCGTCGCCTTCGCCGTCTCCGGCTGGGCCGACGGCCGCACCGTCGACACACCCGAGCCCGCGGCGGACGCCGTACGCGGCGGTGCCACCAGCGCACCGGCGCAGGCCGGTCTCGGCAACGAGGCGCAGGGCCTGGCCGACCGTGTCGAGCGGCGGCTGAGACAGAGAGTTGGACCGGCCACGGAGAAACCCGCATGAGGCGCCCGACCCGCACCGCCCGACCTGTACGCACCGCCTGGTCCGTACGCACCGCCCGATCCGTGCGCGTCGGCCGCCCCCTGCGCGCCGCCCGCGCCGTCACCCGCCCGGCGCTGAGCCTGCTCGCCGCCGCCTCCCTCGTGCTGTTCCCCGCCACCGCCGCCCACGCGGACGGCATCCGGGCCCAGCAGTGGGGCCTGGACGCCCTCCACCTGGACGACGCGTGGCGTACGACCCAGGGTCAGGGCGTCACCGTCGCCGTCCTGGACACCGGAGTGGAGGACGACCACCCGGACCTCGCCGGGAACGTCCTGACCGGCAAGGACATGATCGGTTTCGGCGCCGGACCCGGTGACCGCGCCTGGGCCCGGCACGGCACCGCCATGGCGGGCATCATCGCCGGGCACGGTCACGGCCCCGGGGACGCGGCCGGTGTCATGGGCGTCGCGCCCAAGGCGAAGATCCTCCCCGTACGGGTCATCCTGGAGGACGGCGACCCCGCCCGCGGCAAGGCCCGCACCACCCGTGCCAACGCCCTCGCCGAGGGCATCCACTGGGCCGCCGACCACGGCGCCGACGTCATCAACCTCTCCCTCGGCGACGACTCCGACTCCGCGCACCCCGAGCCCACCGAGGACGAGGCCGTGCAGTACGCCCTGCGCAAGGGCGTGGTCGTCGTCGCCTCGGCGGGCAACGGCGGCGACAAGGGGGACCATGTCTCCTACCCGGCGGCCTACCCCGGTGTCGTCGTCGCCACCGCCGTGGACCGCTACGGCACCCGCGCCTCCTTCTCCACCCGCCGCTGGTACGCCACGGTCAGCGCGCCCGGCGTGGACGTCGTGATCGCGGACCCCGACCACCGCTACTACGAGGGCTGGGGCACCTCGGCCGCCTCCGCCTTCGTCTCCGGCGCGGCGGCCCTGATCAAGGCGGCCCACCCCGACCTCACCCCCGCCCAGGTCAAGAAGCTCCTGGAGGACACCGCCCGCAACGCCCCGGCCGGCGGCCGCGACGACTCGCGCGGCTTCGGCATGATCGACCCGGCCGCCGCGCTCAAGTCCGCGACCGGTCTCAAGGCGCAGGGCCTGAAGTCGGCGGCGTACAACGGCAAGTACTTCGGCGCGGGCCCCGACGCCCCCAAGTCGGCGGGCAGCGCGACCGACTGGGCGGCCCCGCTCGCGGGCGGCACGGGCGGGGTGCTGCTGGTCGCGGCGGTGGTGCTGTGGCGCAGCCGCCGGGAGAACACCGGGGGCCTGATCCCCTAGGGGGCCCCTACGGGTCTCAGGGACACGAAGCCCCTCGACTCCCTTAGACCCCCTAGGTGCCCTAGGTGTCACGGGTGAACGCCGACACCGCCGCCCCCGCCGCCGACTCCACCAGCGAGACCCCCCTCGCCTGGCTCGCCGTCCCGCTGGACAGCACCGCGACCAGGTAGAAGGTGCCGTCGGCCGCCCGTATCCGCCCGATGCTGTTCACCACCCACAGGCCCGTCGTACTGCGGGGCAGCCAGCCGTTCTTCAGGGCGGTGGTACCGCCCTCGGCGGCGGCCGAGACACCCCAGCGCTGGTCGGCGTTCACGGACTCCATCAGCTCGCGGACGTACGCCCGCGAGGCGGTGCTCAGCAGCGAGTCGTCCCCGAACACCTGCCGGAGCAGCGCGAGTTGGTCCTTGGCCGTCGTGCGGGTCAGGCCCCACAGACCGTCCGTGCCCGCCGAGGTCCCCGTCATCCCGAAGCGCTTGTTGGCCGCGTCGAGCCCGTCCGCCCCGCCGATGACATGCCACAGCGTGCTGGCGGAGGCGTTGTCGCTGGCCTCGATCATCTTCACGGCGTACGCCTTCTCCGCCGCCGTCAGGTGCCGTCCCTCGTCCTGTGCCCGGAGGAGCAGCGCGGCGAGGATGTCCACCTTGACGATGCTCGCGGTGGCGAAGTCCGCCTCGCCGTACACCGCGCTCTGCCCGGAGTCCAGGTCGAGCACCGCCGCCGAGACGGCCGCGCCCGAGGGCAGGTCCACCGCCTCCATCGCCCTGCGGAGCAGCGCCGTACGGTCCACGGCGGCGGATCGTGTCACGGGTTCCACCGAAGCCTCCTCCTCGGCCGCCGGGGCGGAAGCCGACGGCGACGCCGCCGACGATACGGCCCGCCCCCCGTCGTGTGCCCGCGCCTTCACATAGACCGTGCCACCCGCCGTGACCCCGCCGATCACGACGGCCACCAGCGCGGCGTACAGCAGCGGACGGCGGCGGCCACGGTGACGACGACGGCCTCGGCCGCCCCGGGAGGACTCCATGCCGCGATGCTCGGGGCACGGGCTGTGCGTTCCGTTAGGGGGACGTTAGAGGCAGGTCAGCGAATCCCGGTTTCCTGTGAGCCCGGTGACGCCCGCGTTACCGCCCGCCGCAAACCCACCGACTTCCCCCGGACCCGCCCCCGCTAGGCTCGGGCACCGTGGCGAACAAGAACATTCCCGACCCCGGTTTCTCCGACGACGACGGCTCCGCCGACCCCCGGCTGACCGCCGCGCTCGCGGCCTGGGCCGAGGACCGCACCGCCGTCGGACCCGTACTGGAGGCCCTGAAGGGTGCCCGGCTGCTCGTGCCCGTCGTCGCCGTGCTCGGTGAGGTCGAGGTGGACGAGAACGGGCTGCGCCGGGAGAAGACCAGCGACATGGCCGTGCCCACGCTGAAGGCGCAGGGGCGCACCGCGCTGCCCGCCTTCACCTCCACGGACTCGCTCGCCCGCTGGGACGCCGCCGCGCGGCCCGTCGCCGTACCGCTGCACCAGGCGCTCCAGGCCGCCGCGCACGAGAAGGCCGACACCGTCCTGCTGGACATGGCGGGGCCGGTGCCCTTCGAGCTGACCGGGCCCGCGCTGCTCGCGCTCGCGGAGGGGCGCACCAGCGTCGACCCGCTCACCGACCCGGCCGTCGTCGACGCCGTGCGTACGGCCGTGGCCGCCGAGCCCG
>NZ_WWIR01000213.1 GCF_009863025.1 Streptomyces sp. SID4985
GGCGGGGAGCCTGCCCCGGGTGGCGGGGCCCAGCAGCGCGGCCCGGCCGAGGCGGCGCAGGTCGATCCGCGGCCGGGACTTCCTGCGGGCCACGGTGGGCGCTGTGGGCGCTACCGGGCCGGCGGTCGCAGGGTTCGTGGCCTCCGCACTCATGGGCACCTCCGGCTCGTGGACCGGTGGACGGGGCTGCAGGGCGTACGCGGCTCAGGGATGGCGACGTTCCCCCGTCCGTGCCGGTGCTTGATGCTACCGAGCCCGGCAGGCGCGATTGACCGCCTCCCGCCGAGCGTGAAACGGATCACCCATTCGAGCGATGAAAACGAGGTTTGAAGTTTGCGCCACCTGGCCTGAAGTCGTCCGCGATTTCGAACCGGGCCGGGCGCGCGGCCGTTCCCGCCCCGGCGTACCACGTCGCCGGGGCCGTGTTCCGGCCTGCTCAGCCGAGCTGGTTCGCCAGCCATACGGCGTCGATCTCGCCCTCGGCGACGATCACGGCGGGGCCCGTCATCTCGATCTCGCCGTCGGGCCGTTCGGTGATGACCAGGCGGCCGCCGGGCACGTCGACGATGTACGTGGCCGGGAGGCCGGTCACGGCCGGGTCGGCTCCGTCGCGGCGGGCGGTGGCCACGGCGACGGCGCAGGCGCCGGTGCCGCAGGAGCGGGTCTCGCCGGAGCCGCGCTCGTGCACGCGCATCGCGACGTGCCGGGGGGCCCGGTCGGCCACGAACTCGACGTTGACGCCGTCGGGGTAGGCACCGGCGGGGCTCACGGGCGGCGCGCCGTACAGGTTGCCCGCGTGGTCCAGGTCGGCCACGAAGGCGACGGCGTGCGGGTTGCCCATGTTCACGTTCCGCGCGGGCCAGCTGCGCTCGCCGACGGTCACCGTGACCTCGCCCTCGGGGAGGCTCGCGCGGCCCATGCCGACGGTGATGTCGCCCTGGGTGCCGAGGGAGGCGGCCTTGTCGATGTGGACGCGCTTGACCCCGCCGCGCGTGGCGATCGCGAGGTCACCTTCGCCCACATGTCCGGCGTGCTGGAGGTAGCGCGCGAACACGCGGACGCCGTTGCCGCACATCTCCGCGATCGAGCCGTCGCTGTTGCGGTAGTCCATGAACCACTCGGCCTCGCCGGCCATGTCCCTGGCCTCGGGGTGGGCGGCGGACCGCACCACGTGCAGCACTCCGTCACCGCCGATGCCGGCGCGCCGGTCGCACAGGGCGGCGACGGCGGCCGGGGACAGGTCGAGGGCGTTCTCGGGGTCCGGAACGATCACGAAGTCGTTCTCGGTGCCGTGACCCTTGAGGAAGGCGATCCGCGTGCTCATGGATTCGATCGTACGGCGTCACGCGCGAGGCCGTTGTGCGGGCCGCCGCCCTGTGGACAACGCGCCACCGGCCCGTCGAACCCTGTGGACAACGCACCGCGTACCCGCGGAAAGGCCCGCTCAGCGCAGCCGGGCCACCCGCCACACGGCGAGCACGGCGACGACGGCGACCACGAGCGCGTAGGCGAGCACGACCCGCCAGTCCGGGCGGCGGCCGGAGCCGCGCGCGGGCAGACCGGGCCACGTGTAGCCGACCCGGCGGGCGGCCATCATGCCCCAGCCGGCCGCACACGAGCAGATCAGCAGGCCCAGCATGGCGATCACCGCGCCGCTGTCGCCGAAGTCGAAGGCGAGCGGGAAGGCGAACATCAGGGAGCCGACCGCAGCCAGGCTCACGATGGGCGCGAGCTGCCAGATGCGCAGCCGCCGCTGCGGACGCAGCTCGACCTCGACCTCCGGACCGCTCGCGTACATCTCCTCGGGCGTGGGTCCGTCGGCGGTCACGCCGTCCACCACGTCCTCGGGTCCGTCGTCGGTCAGACGGTCCTCGCCCCGGTCCGGCTCGTCACCGTCGGTGGTGACGTGCTCGGTGCCTGGTGCGGTGTCTCGAGGGCCGGCCTCCATCGCCACGCGCCCTCCCAACTAGGACTTCCACTGGTCGATCGAAGCTCGATGATGGCACGGCGCCGAACGCCGCGTTGACCGGCGGCGCATCCCGATGCCATGACGTGATCAGGCTGTAACCGGTCGTTCGACCAACGTGAGCGCCCGCTCAGGAAGTTCCCCCCGGTCCGCCGCCGCTCCGCTCAGCCACCGCACCCGGGGATCGCGGCGGAACCAGGTGTCCTGACGGCGCGCGAAGCGCTTGGTGGCGCGCACGGTCTCGGCGCGCGCCTCGTCCTCGGTGCACTCCCCGGCCAGCGCGGTCAGAAGCTGCTGGTAGCCGAGCGCACGGGACGCCGTACGGCCCTCGCGCAGCCCCTGGGCCTCCAGGGCGCGCACCTCGTCCACGAGTCCGGCCTCCCACATGACGTCGACGCGGCGCGCGATGCGCTCGTCGAGTTCGGGGCGGGCGACGTCGACGCCGATCTGGACGGTGTCGTAGACCGAGTCGTGGCCGGGGAGGTTGGCGGTGAAGGGCTTGCCGGTGATCTCGATCACTTCGAGGGCGCGGACGATGCGGCGGCCGTTGCCGGGAAGGATGGCGCGGGCCGCGTCGGGGTCGGCGGCGGCGAGCCGCGCGTGCAGGGCGCCGGGGCCGCGCAGGGTCAGCTCCTCCTCCAGGCGGGCCCTGACCTCGGGGTCGGTGCCGGGGAACTCCAGGTTGTCGATCGCCCCGCGCACATAGAGCCCGGAGCCGCCCACCAGGATCGGCCAGCGGCCCTCGGCGAGCAGCGCGTCGATGCGGGCGCGGGCGAGCTTCTGGTACTCGGCGACGGAGGCGGCGACCGTCACGTCCCAGATGTCCATGAGGTGGTGCGGTACGCCGCCGCGCTCCTCGTGCGTCAGTTTGGCGGTGCCGATGTCCATGCCGCGGTACAGCTGCATGGAGTCGGCGTTGATGACCTCGCCGCCCAGTCGCTGGGCCAGGAAGACGCCGAGATCGGACTTTCCGGCCGCGGTGGGTCCGACGACGGCGATGACACGGGGGGCGCGGGGTGCACTGCTCACCGCACCAGTTTCGCAAACCCCGGGGCCCGGTCTCCAACGAGTGACATTTCGAGGCCGGGCGGCACGCCGCGGACCCGGAGCGGATGCGGGGTGTGACACGCGGTACACGCGGGTAGACGTTCCCGCGCAAGCAGGGCGCATCGCGCGCAATCGGGTGTTTCCGGAAGGTGGACCATGGGTCTGTTCGACAACGTGAAGGCCGGTCTCGACACGGCCAAGGAGAAGGCGGCGGACCTCGCCCGCGAGCACGGCGACAAGGTCCAGGACGGGATCGACAAGGCCGCCCACCTCGTCGACGAGCGGACCAAGGGCAAGTACAGCGACAAGATCCACACCGGTACGGACAAGGCCAAGGAGGCCGTGGAGCGGCTCGCCCACCAGGACGACCCGAAGCCCGGCGAGGGGGGTGCCCAGACGCCGCCGAAGGCATGATGCCCCGGTACTAGTGCCGCGGCAGGCAACGTTTGCCCGTCAAGGAGCGGCGTCCGGTGCGTGCTCTCGGCGTGCCGGCCGGAAGCCCTCGTACTGGGCGTACTCGGGCTTTCGGCCGGTGCGGCGAGAGTGCGTGCCGGGCGTCGCGACGGGGCGAACGTTGCCTGTTGCGGCACTAGCTCCAGGAGGCGACCAGGTACCCGACGCCGTAGGGGGCGTCGTCGTACAGCAGGGTGCCGCCGAGGTCCGCGCCGTCGGCCGCTCCGGCGAGGACCTGCCAGGGGGCGCGGCCGGACGCCTTCAGCTCGCGGGCCAGCCCGGCGTCCAGTGCGGCGAGAGCCGCCGGGTCGGCCGTGGCGAGGGCGCGGGCGGCCTCCGCGTCGAAGGGGGCTGCGCGCTCGTCGAGATAGCCGGGTGCCTTGACGGTGCGGCAGGCGCTCCCGTCGCCCATCACCAGCAGGGCCGTCCGCCCGTCCTCGGCGCCGATCACGCGGCCCAGCGCGGCACACCGCTCGGGCGTGAGCGTGTCCTGGACACCGATCCCCTCGACCGGGAACTCGGCCCAGCCGCAGCGCTCCAGCAGCCACGCGGCCACGGCCAGCGAGTACGGCAGCTCGGGGCCGTCGGCTCCGGCGTCCGTGGCCGGGCCGAGCCGGACGGCCAGGTCGACGCCGAAGCCCCGGAAGGAACCCGGCACCCCCTGCGCGTAGAGGCCGCCGCGCTCGTCGGGGCCGACGATCATCAGCCGGTCCGGGCGCGCGGCGGCGAGGACGCCCAGCGCGTCCGCGCAGGCGGCGCGGGCGGCGTCCAGTTCGGGCGCGGCGCCCGAGGCGACCTCGGGGACGAGCAGGGGCGGGCAGGGGCAGACGGCGGCTGCGACAAGCATGATCGGCAGCGTAACCCCGGACGACGACGAATCCGTCATGGCCGGACTGTGCCGGTGAACGCGCCGGTGGCCCCGGTCCGGGGATGTCCGGGCCGGGGCCACCTCGCGTCAGCTACCCAGATGCCCTGGGAGGTCGCGACCGGGTCAGTCGCAGCCGCAGCCGCCGGCCGCGACCGGGAGCGGCTCGGGAACGCCGATCCTGGGCAGGCCGAGCATCACGCCGGGCTGCTCGACGACCTTGGCGGCGTTGCGCTTCTCCCAGGCGTCGCCCGCGCGGGTGCGGCGCACGGCGAGGGCGGGACCCTCGGCGAGGAGGTGGTGCGGGGCGGCGTAGGTGACCTCGACGGTGACCATGTCGCCGGGGCGGACCTCCTCGTCCGGCTTGGTGAAGTGGACCAGGCGGTTGTCGGCGGCGCGGCCGGACAGCCGGTGGGTGGCGCCGTCCTTGCGGCCCTCGCCCTCCGCGACCATCAGCTCCAGGGTGCGGCCGACCTGCTTCTTGTTCTCCTCCCAGGAGATCTCCTCCTGGAGGGCGACGAGGCGCTCGTAGCGCGCCTGCACGACCTCCTTGGGGATCTGGTTCTCCATGGTCGCGGCCGGGGTGCCGGGCCGCTTGGAGTACTGGAAGGTGAACGCCTGCGTGAAGCGGGCCTCGCGCACGACGTGCAGCGTCTCCTCGAAGTCCTCCTCGGTCTCGCCGGGGAAGCCCACGATGATGTCGGTGGTGATGGCGGCGTGCGGGATGGCCGCGCGGACCTTTTCGATGATCCCGAGGTAGCGCTCCTGGCGGTAGGAGCGGCGCATGGCCTTGAGCACCGTGTCCGAGCCGGACTGGAGCGGCATGTGCAGCTGCGGCATCACGTTCGGCGTCTCGGCCATGGCGGCGATCACGTCGTCGGTGAAGTCGCGGGGGTGCGGGGAGGTGAAGCGGACCCGCTCCAGGCCCTCGATGTTCCCGCAGGCGCGCAGGAGCTTGCTGAACGCCTCGCGGTCGCCGATGTCGGAGCCGTAGGCGTTGACGTTCTGGCCGAGGAGCGTGATCTCGGAGACGCCCTCGCCGACCAGCGCGTCGATCTCGGCGAGGATGTCGCCGGTCCTGCGGTCCTTCTCCTTGCCGCGCAGCGCGGGGACGATGCAGAAGGTGCAGGTGTTGTTGCAACCGACGGAGATCGACACCCAGGCCGCGTACGCGCTCTCGCGCCGGGTGGGCAGCGTGGAGGGGAACGCCTCCAGCGACTCCGCGATCTCGACCTGCGCCTCCTCCTGGACGCGGGCGCGCTCCAGCAGCACGGGCAGCTTGCCGATGTTGTGCGTGCCGAAGACGACGTCGACCCACGGCGCCCGCTTCACGATGGTGTCGCGGTCCTTCTGCGCGAGGCAGCCGCCGACCGCGATCTGCATCCCGGGCCGCGACGCCTTCCTCGGCGCGAGCCGGCCGAGGTTGCCGTAGAGCCGGTTGTCGGCGTTCTCACGGACCGCGCAGGTGTTGAAGACGACCACGTCGGCGTCGCCGTCCGCCCCCTCGGGCGCGCGCACGTACCCGGCGTCCTCGAGCAGGCCGGACAGCCGCTCGGAGTCGTGGACGTTCATCTGGCACCCGTAGGTGCGGATTTCATACGTCTTCGATGATTGAACGTCCACCACGGGGCTCCGGTCGCTGCTGCTGGTCATGCATCAAGGGTAGGCGCTCCCCGGGGGGCGCCATCGCAGTATCCGCGCGGGCGCCGGGTCAGGCGCCGTCGGGTATCCAGCCCTGGCGGCGCAGCACCGCCGAGACGTCCGGGGCGCGGTAGTGGTCGCCCTTGAGGACCTTGCCGTCCTCGCGGCGGAGGATCTCGCCGCCGGGGCCGAGCTTGCTCATGTTGGCGCGGTGGATCTCGGCGATCACCTCGTCGAGGTCGATGCCGTGGACCAGTGCCGTGCCGTAGGCCACGTAGACCACGTCCGCCAGTTCCTGCGCGAGGTCATCCAGGGGGCCCTCGACGGCGACCTCCGCGACCTCGGCGGCCTCCTCCGCGAGCAGTTCCCCGCGGTGCGCGGCCAGTTGCGGGGAGACCTCGGTGGGGGTCTCGCGGGCGTCGAGGCCGAAGGCGCGGTGGAACTCGCGGACGAGGCGGGCGGGAGAAGTGCTCATGCGGGCGACTCTAGCCGCCGCCTCCGACAGCCCCCGAAGTTGTCCACAGGCCCTCGCGGCCGGTCCCGGGGAGTTGTCCACAGGTGCGCCGGAGGCTCTGGCAGGCCGCCGTCCGGGCTGGCAGGATCGCCCGCATGTCCACAACGTTCCCCGTGCCCGGCCGGCGGCCCG
Source organism: Streptomyces sp. SID4985 (assembly GCF_009863025.1). Taxonomy (GTDB): domain Bacteria; phylum Actinomycetota; class Actinomycetes; order Streptomycetales; family Streptomycetaceae; genus Streptomyces. Next base: position 6,619 of record NZ_WWIR01000213.1, read on the forward strand.
TCCTGTGGGGCACGGCCGTCGGGGTCGTGTTCCTCGGGCTCCTGGCGTGGTGGCTGCTGCCCCTGGGCGACACCCCGCCCACCGGCAAGGTCGTCTTCAGCACGGGCACCGCCCGGGGGGTGTACGAGGAGTACGGGGAGCAGCTGCGCAGCGCCCTGGCCAAGGACATGCCCGGCCTGGAGGTGGAGCTGAGGCCCAGTGCCGGTTCGCAGGAGAACGTCCGCCGGGTGGCGGACGGCGAGGCGGACTTCACCATCGCGGCGGCCGACGCGGTGCAGTCGTACGAGCTGAGGAACCCGGAGAAGGCGGACCGGCTGCGCGGGGTGGCCCGGCTCTACGACGACTACGTCCAGCTGGTCGTGGCGCGCGATTCCAGGATCACCAGCGTGGCGGACCTGCGGCACAAGCGGGTGGCCACCGGACTGAAGGACTCCGGGGTCCAGTTGATAGCCGAGAGGGTGCTGCGCTCCGCCGGCATCGACCCGCACAAGGACATCACCCCGATGTCCGTCGGGATAGACAACGGTCCGGATCTGCTGCGGAACGGCACGGTGGACGCCTTCTTCTGGTCGGGCGGTCTGCCGACGAAGGGACTGTCGGGGCTCGCGAAGAAGTGGGAGTTCCGGTTCGTGCCCATCGACGCCAAGCTGGTCGGCAAGCTGCACAGCGAGGGAGAGGCGGCGCGCTACTACCGGACGACCAACATGCCGGAGTCGGCGTACCCCTCGGTGCAGCGAGGTGCCACGGTGGCCACGATCGCGGTGTCCAACCTGCTGGTGACTCGCAAGGACATGGACCCCCGGCTCACCGAGTGGGTGACCCGTACGGTGATCAAGAGCCGGGACCGCATCGGGGAGCGCGTGCACTCCGCCCAGCTGGTCGATCTGCGCACCGCCATCTACACCGACCCGCTGGCCCTGCACGAGGGGGCCAAGCGCTACTACCGGTCCGTCAAACCCTGACGGACCCGGGCGCGGGCAAACGCTGACGGACCCGGGCGCGGGCCGGTACGGGACCGCGGCGAAGCTCCGCCTGCTCAGGGATTCCGCGCCACCGTGACCGTCACCCGCAGGCCCCCCGGCTCGTGGTGCCCGTAGCCGATGCCGCCGCCCGCCGCCGACAGCAGGGCGCGGCTGATGGACAGGCCGAGGCCCGAGCCCTTGACGTTCTGGTGCCGGCCGCTGCGCCAGAAGCGGTCGCCCACGCGCGCCAGTTCGTCCTCGGTGAGGCCGGGCCCGGTGTCGGTGACGACGACGGTCGAGAAGTCGCCGCGCGAGGAGACGGTGACCCGTACCTCGCCGTCCCCGGGGGTGAACTTCACGGCGTTGTCGATCACCGCGTCCAGTGCGCTGGACAGGGCGATCGGGTCGGTCCAGGCGGTGGTGGGCGGGCAGTCGCCGGTCAGCCGGACCCCCTTGGCGCGGGCGGTCGGGGTCCACGCCTCGACCCGCTCGTCGGCCAGCGCGCCGATGTCGGTGAGCCGGAGGTCGGCATCGGCGTGCTCGGCGAGCGCCAGGTCGAGCAGGTCGTCGAGGACCTGGGCGAGCCGCTTGCCCTCGGTGCGCACGGAGGCGATCTCCTCGTTGTCCTCGGGGAGTTCGAGCGCGAGGAGTTCGATGCGCAGGAGCAGGGCCGCGAGCGGATTGCGCAGTTGGTGGGAGGCGTCGGCGACGAAGGCGCGCTGCTGCTCCAGGACGTCCTCGACGTTGTCCGCCATCTCGTTGAACGAGTGCGCCAGGCGCCGGAGTTCGGGCGGTCCCCCGGCGGCCGCGACGCGGGACTTCAGGCGTCCGGTGGCGATGTCGTGGGTGGTGGCGTCCAGGACCCGTACGGGCCGGAGCACCCAGCCGGTCAGGCGCAGCGCGGCCCCGACGGCGAGGAGCATCGCGGCGACCTCCCCGGCCCCGATGAGCAGCCAGCCGCGCAGGGTGCGCGCCCGCATCTGGTCGGTGGGCGAGTCGGTGACCACGACGGCCACGACGTCACCGTCCCGGATGACCGGTGAGGCCACGACCAGTCGGCTGTGCTGCCATGGCCACGCCTGACCGGGGTCGTGGCTGCGGCGGCTGAGCAGCGCCTCGTCGAAGGCGGCGCCCAGCTCGCCCGCCCGCGGTATCCGCCAGTGGGCCGGGGCGCTGCCCATGGCCGTACGGCTGCGGTAGAAGACACCGGCCCGGATGCCGTAGACGTCGTAGTAGCTGTCCAGTTCGCGCTGGAGCGTCTCCAGGCGCTCGTCGGGCACGGTGGCGCGGGCTCCCCCGGGCGCGTCGGTGACGAACTGGGCGAGCGCGGCGAAGCGCGCGGTGTCGTCGATGCGGTCGACGACCACCTTCTGCTGCTCGGCCGCGGCCAGGCTGACGGCGAGCGGCACACCGAGGGAGAGCAGGACGGCCGCCATCAGGACGATGAGCAGCGGCAGCAACCGGGTGCGCACCCCTGCCCGCTATCCGGCCGGGGCGACGAGCCGGTAGCCGACGCCGCGTACGGTCTCGATGAGCGCGGGCAGCCGAAGCTTGGAGCGCAGGGAGGCCACATGGACCTCCAGCGTGCGCCCTGTGCCTTCCCAACTGGTGCGCCAGACCTCGCTGATGATCTGCTCCCGCCGGAACACCACGCCGGGGCGCTGCGCGAGCAGGGCGAGCAGGTCGAACTCCTTGCGGGTGAGCTGGACGACCGCGCCGCCGACGCTGACCTGGCGGGTGGGCAGTTCGATGCGGACCGGACCAAGGAGCAGGGCGGCGCTCTCGCCGCCGATCGCGGGTTCCTCCTGGACGGTGCGGCGGCTGACGGCGTGGATGCGGGCGAGCAGCTCGCCGGTGTCGTACGGCTTGACCACGTAGTCGTCGGCTCCGAGGTTGAGCCCGTGGATGCGGGAGCGCACGTCGGAGCGGGCGGTGACCATGATGACCGGGGTGGCGGTGAGCTTGCGGATCTTGCCGCAGACCTCGTATCCGTCCTGGTCGGGCAGGCCCAGGTCGAGCAGGACCACGCCGAAGCACTCGCTGTCGGGGACCAGCGCCTGAAGAGCCTCCTCGCCGCTGCGCGCGTGGGTGATGTGGAAGCCGTGCCGGGTGAGGACGGCGGACAGAGCTGCGGCGACGTGGTCGTCGTCCTCGACGAGCAGCAGTCTCATCCCGGCCCCCTCCGGTTCGTGGTGCGTACGGTCATGGTTCGCGTGCGGTTGTCACGCGGTGCACGCACGCGTGCACCATGGCAGTGATGCCGATGGATGAGGACGGCGTCAAGAGCGTTCGGGTTGCCCGCCGCTTCCGTTATCCGGCCGATATTCACACTGAGGGCAAGTGCTACGACACGTGTCCGATTGCTATCGGATCGTGATGCTCAGATTCACCTCAGATGTGATGACGCTGGTCGCCACGCCTCACTACTGTCCACCGGAAACCGAGTGGGACGGAGCCCGAGAGCGATGACCGAAGTATCGGTGGCCAAGGAGGACGCGGCCGCCAGTGACGAGCTGGTCGTCCTGAAGAGCGTCAACAAGCACTTCGGCGCGTTGCACGTGCTCCAGGACATCGACCTGACGATCGCCCGCGGCGAGGTCGTCGTGGTCATCGGGCCCTCCGGGTCCGGCAAGTCGACGCTGTGCCGCACCATCAACCGCCTGGAGACGACCGACTCCGGCACGATCACCATCGACGGCAAGCCGCTGCCCCAGGAGGGCAAGGCCCTCGCCCGGCTGCGGGCGGACGTCGGGATGGTGTTCCAGTCCTTCAACCTCTTCGCGCACAAGACCGTGCTCGAGAACGTGATGCTGGGACAGGTCAAGGTCCGCAAGGCGGACCGCAAGCAGGCCGAGGAGAAGGCCCGCGCCCTGCTCGACCGGGTCGGTGTGGGCACCCAGGCCGACAAGTACCCCGCGCAGCTGTCCGGCGGTCAGCAGCAGCGGGTCGCCATCGCCCGTGCCCTGGCGATGGACCCGAAGGTGATGCTCTTCGACGAGCCGACCTCGGCCCTGGACCCCGAGATGATCAACGAGGTCCTGGAGGTCATGCA
>NZ_WWIR01000214.1 GCF_009863025.1 Streptomyces sp. SID4985
GCGAGTCCGTCGCGCCCGGCGACGCCCCGCCCGAGGCGGCGGCCGGTGCCGGCCGGGACACCGGCAGGACGGCCGGCCCCGGTACCGAGTCCCACAGGCCCGGTACCCGGTGGCGGGTCGCGATGGCCGCCTGCCTCGATCTGCGCGCGGGGCGGGAGCCCGAGGCGGGCCGCAGGCGTGCGCTGGAGCGTGCCGCGGGCGGCTCGACGCGGGTGCGGACGTACTGCGCGGCCGTGCTGTCGGCCCGGCGGGGCGGCTCGCCCACGGCCGTGCCCTCGACCGGCGACGGGAAGAACGACGGCCCCTTCGGCCGCTTCGGCGACGGCCACCGGTCCGACGGCTCGGGCGGTTCCGGCGACGGTGACGGCGACGGGGGTGGTGGCTCCGGCTCAGGTTCCGGTTCCGGCTCCGGTGACGACGACAGCCGCACCCGTGACTACCGCCAGCGCGACCGCATCGCCCACCACCATGACGACGGCACGGCCTCCCCCGTCCCCTCCCGCTACGTCCTGCCCGCCACCTCCGGCGGCACGGACCTCCCGACGGACGCCCCGAGCCTGGCCGTAAGCCCCCTCTGACCTGCTGTTTTGTCCGGCGCGGAAATTTCTTTGCGACAGGTGTGACGTTTCTGGAGCCGGTGACGCAGTACAGAGTGAGCCGACTGGTCATCGGCCGTCGCACTGAGCCGGGGTTCCCCCCGTACCCACGGCTCGTGCACCCGGCGCGGGCGGGACACGTTCCCCCGGTCCCGCCCGCGCCCCGCTTCACCAGGAGACGACAACCTTGTCGCCCACCCTCACCTGCGCGAACAGCGAGGCGATCGCCTGCTCGTCCCGCACGTTGACACAGCCGTGCGAGCCGCCCGCGTAACCGCGCGCCGCGAAGTCGTACGAGTAGTGCACGGCCTGTCCGCCGCTGAAGAACAGGGCGTACGGCATCGGGGAGTCATAGAGCGTCGACACATGGTGCCGGGACTTCCAGTAGACGCGGAACACACCCTCGCGGGTGGGGGAGTACTGCGAGCCGAAGCGGACGGACATCGTGGAGAGAGTCCGCCCGTCGGTCATCCAGCGCAGGGTCCGGCTGGTCTTGTCGATGCACAGCACGCGGCCGGTCAGACAGCGCGGGTCGGGTGCGGCGGCGGGCTGACCGCCCATCAGGTACAGCTCCCACCTGCCCGGCCGGTGCGTCATCGTGACCAGCCGCTGCCAGGTGACCGTGTCCGCACGACCCGTCCTCGGCAGTCCGCGCTTGCCCTGGAAACCGCTGACGGCCTTCTCGGTCAGATCGTCGTAGCTCCCGGTCGGCCCGTCGAAGAGCCAGTCGAGCTGCCGCAGCCGCGCCTGCAGCTCGCGCACTCCGGAGCC
>NZ_WWIR01000215.1 GCF_009863025.1 Streptomyces sp. SID4985
GCGGGAGCGGGGCGGCGGCACGGACCCGTCGGCGCCGCGTCCTCGCGGACTCGAAGCGCCGGGTCGGCGACTGCCTGCCCGGCGCTTCGATACGGCGATGTCTCAGCGGTGCGTCAGTAGCGCTCGAGGGCCGGAGGCGCCGTGTACGGAGAGCCGGACAGACCGAGCGTCGCGTCGTACGCCTTCTTGTAGTCGCCGTTCTTCTCGTGCTTCTCCAGCGCGTCGGCGACCGCGTCGCGCAGGGCCTTGTCGTCCTTGTTCATGCCCACGCCGTACGGCTCCTTGGTGAACGGCTTGCCGACCACCTCGAGCTTGGCGGGACGCTGCGCGGCGTAGCCCTTGAGGATCGCGTCGTCGGTGGTGACGGCGTCGACCTCGTTGTTGAGCAGCTGCTGCACGCACTCGGAGTACTTCGACAGCTCCACGGTCTTCGCGCCGTACTTGGGCTTCTTGATCTCCTGGAGCGGAGTGGAACCCTTGATGGAGCAGACCGTCTTGCCCTTGAGCGAGTCGGGGCCGGTGATGGCCTTGTCGCCCTTGCGGACGAGGAGGTCCGCACCGGCGAGGAAGTACGGGCCCGCGAAGCCGACCTGCTTCTTGCGCTTGTCGTTGATCGTGTAGGTGCCGACGTAGAGGTCGACCTCGCCCTTGGAGATGGTCGTCTCGCGGACGTTGGAGTCCACCGTCTTGAACTCGATCTGCTCGGGCTTGAAGCCGAGGTCGGCGGCGACCATCTTGGCGATCTCGATGTCGAAGCCGGACCGCTTGCCGGTCGTGTCCTCGAAGCCGAGGTACGGCTGGTCGTTCTTGGCGCCGATGACGAGCTTGCCGGCCTTCTGCGCCCGCTCGAGGGTGGCGGAGTCGATCTTCACACCCGTGGCCACGGCATAGGACGGGAGCTTCGCGGCCGCCTTGCCGCTGTCCCCTCCGGACGGCTGGTCACCGGCGTTGCCGGACTTCCCGCCACAGGCCGTCATGGCCAGCGCGAGGGTGGCGAGGACCGCCACGGAGGCGGACTTGCGGAGCTTCATGAGGACATCCTTCGAATCGGCGGAGTCTGCGTTGCACGGCTGGAAGACGCGGGCACGGGCAGGCGGTAGCGCGGCCCGGGCGGCGGAATCAGTGGTGAAGGATCTTCGAAAGGAAGTCCTTGGCCCGATCGCTGCGGGGGTGGCTGAAGAACTGCTCGGGCTCCGCCTGTTCGACGATGCGGCCGTCGGCCATGAAGACCACGCGGTTCGCGGCCGAGCGCGCGAAGCCCATCTCGTGGGTGACCACGATCATCGTCATGCCCTCGCGGGCCAGCTGCTGCATGACCTCCAGGACCTCGTTGATCATCTCGGGGTC
>NZ_WWIR01000216.1 GCF_009863025.1 Streptomyces sp. SID4985
GGTCTCGGCCTCCCGGCGCAGATCGAGCGCGGGGGCGACGGTCTCGGCCTTGCGGCCGCGCTCCATGCGCTGCTGGGCCGCGCGGTGCTCGCCGGACCGCTCCTCCAGCCGCGCGGCCCGCTGCCGGGCCTCGGTGAACCGGGCCTGCGCACGGGCGAGTTCACGCGTCTCGGCCAGCTCCCGCTGGGCCTCGGCATGGCCCGACTCGGCGGCGGTCAGCCCGCAGTGAGCGATGGTGAGGCGTTCGCGGACGGCACTGCGCGCGACGGCGGCGGCCGCGAGAACGGCATCGGCGAGCCCGGGGTCGCCGGGAGCGAGGTCGGGCAGCTCCATGGTGTCGCCCGCCGCCTGCTGCATCCGGTGGGCGTCCGCGAGCAGGGCGGTGTCGGCCTCGCGCACCCGTGCCTCGGTGGCCCGGCGCCGTTCCGCGAGCCGCTTCTCCACCTCCGCGAAGCGCCGGGTGTCGAAGAGGCGCCCGAGCAGCTTGCCGCGTGCCTCGGCGTCCGCGCGCAGGAAGCGGGCGAAGTCGCCCTGGGGCAGCAGGACGACCTGGCAGAACTGCTCGCGGCTCATGCCGAGCAGCTGGGTGATCTCCTCGCCGATCTCCTGGTGGGAGCGGCTGAGGTCCTTCCAGGCGCCGCGCCCGGCGTCGTACTCGCGCAGCCAGGTCTGGGCCTTGTCGAGCGTCGTGCCGGAGCCGCGCTTCTTGGCCCGCTCCCACGGAGGCTGCCGGGTGATCTCCAGGCGCCGCCCCGAGACGGTGAGTTCGAGGCGGACCTCGGTGCGCGTGCCCGGCTCGGCGTGGTCGCTGCGCAGGTGGGTGCCCTGGCCGTTCTGGCGGGCGCCGGGGACGGAGCCGTAGAGGGCGTAGCAGACGGCGTCCAGGACGGAGGTCTTTCCGGCGCCGGTCGGGCCGTGGAGCAGGAAGAGTCCGGCGGCGGAGAGGGCGTCGAAGTCGACGCTCTGAGTGGCGCCGAAAGGGCCGAAGGCGGTGATGTCGAGTCGGTGCAGCCTCACCGGGCCACCTCCCGCACGGTGTTGTCGGCGCGTACGGCGTCGAAGGCGTCGCGCAGGACGGCCGCCTCGCGCGGGTCGGGTCCGGTGCCGCGCACATGGGCGACGAAGTCCTCGGCGATCTGCTGGTCGTCGCGCCCGGCGAGGCGGCGGGCGTAGGAGACGGCGGGGTCGTCGGGGGCCCGCTCGGGGTCGAAGACGAGGCTGAGGGTGTGCGGGAAGCGGGCGGCGATGCGGGCCATGGGGTCGGCGGGGCGGATCGCGTCGGTGAGGGTGGCCTCGACCCAGGCGTTCTCGTGGCGGTCGAGGAGGGGGTCGGCCAGCAGGTCCTCCAGGGCGCCCCGGATGCGGGCGAGCGGGCGCGGGACCGGGCAGTCGAGGCGTTCGGCGGCGACCGCGCCGTCGGCGGCGAGGTCGACCAGCCACATGCTCTTGCGGTGGTCGGCCTCGGAGAAGGAGTAGGCGAGCGGGGAGCCGGAGTAGCGGACGCGCTCGGTGAGGGTCTGGCAGCCGTGCAGATGGCCGAGGGCGACGTAGTCGACGCCGTCGAAGACCCCGGCGGGTACGGCGGCGACTCCCCCGACGGTGATGTCCCGCTCGCTGTCGCTGGCCTGGCCGCCGGTGACGAAGGCGTGGGCGAGGACGACGGAGCGGGTGCCGGGCGGGCGACCGGCGAGGTCGGCGCGGACCCGGTCCATGGCGGCGGCGAGCACGGCCTCGTGCCCTGCCTTGGTCACGCCGAACTCGTCCTTGACGAGGGCGGGTTCGAGGTAGGGCAGACCGTAGAAGGCGACCTCTCCGTGGGCGTCCGACAGGACGACCGGGGTGCCCGCGGCGGAGGGTTCGGTGCGCAGGTGGATGCCCGCGCGGTCGATGAGTCCGGCGCCGACGCCGAGGCGGCGGGCGGAGTCGTGGTTGCCGGAGATCATAACCGTGGGCACGCCGAGGTCGGCGAGGCGGTGCAGCGCGTCGTCGAACAGCTCGACGGCGGCGAGCGGCGGCACCGCGCGGTCGTACACGTCCCCCGACACGACCACGGCGTCCACGACGTGCGCGCGCACGGCGTCGACGAGGTGGCCGATGAACTCGGCCTGCGCACCGAGCATGTTCACCCGGTGGAAGGACCGGCCGAGATGCCAGTCGGAGGTGTGCAGGAGTCTCATGATTCCCGAGACTAACGGGAGGGTCCGACAACGGGCTCCGCCGCTTGCGTACCGCCCGCCCCACACTTGACCGTTATGCCCGTTTCATCCCAATTGCCGGGCGCGGCCGCCCGCTTCCCCTGCTCAGACGTCGCCGTAGGCTTCGCCCCTCAGACGTCGCCGTAGGCTTCCCCGCCCAGCTCGAAGACGGCCGTCCCCGCCGTCGCGTCCGCGAGCCAGCCCCGGAAGGCGGCCACGTCGGCGTCCGGCAGGGCGATCTCGATCGTGACCGCCTCGCCGTAGCGCACATCACGCACCTCGCGCCCGGTGGAGCGCAGATCGTTCTGCGTCTTGCCCGCGCGCTGGTGGTCGACGGTCACCGTGGCCAGGCGGTAGCGGCGCCGGGTACGGGTGCCGACCGCGTCGAGGGCCTCGCCGACCGCGCCGCCGTAGGCCCGGATCAGACCGCCCGCGCCGAGCTTCACGCCGCCGTAGTAGCGGGTGACGACGGTGACGACGTACCGCATGTCGCGGCGCAGCAGCATCTGGAGCATGGGCAGCCCGGCGGTGCCGCCGGGTTCGCCGTCGTCGCTGGCCTTCTGCACGGAGGCGTCGGCGCCGATGACGTAGGCCCAGCAGTTGTGCGTGGCGTCGGCGTGCTCCTTGCGGACGGCCGCGACGAACTCCTGCGCCTCCCTCTCGGTGGCGGCCGGGGCGAGCGCGCACAGGAAGCGGGAGCGGTTGATCTCGGTCTCGTGCGTGCCCACGCGGGCCACGGTGCGGTACTCGTCCTGCATCCCGCCAGCCTATGCGGAGCGCCGCACTGGCCCGCGCCCCGGTGTGCGGGTGAGGATGCGGGGCATACGCGTCGAGCGATCAGGCGGCCGGCGTCCCGGTCGCCGTCCGAGGAGGCAGCACCGCATGACCCGCGTCCCCGTGCACCCCGACACCACCGGTGCTCCCGGGCGGCACGGCGCGCTCGCCCGGTGCCGGGCCTGGCTCCTGGAGGGCCTGAGCGAGCAGACCGCCCGGCACCCGGGGCCGCACCGCACCCCGCGCCCGGAGCAGAAGGGGCACACCTGGTGGCGGGTGATGTGCCTGACCGGTGTCGACTACTTCTCCACGCTCGGCTACCAGCCCGGCATCGCCGCCCTCGCCGCCGGGACGCTCTCCCCGCTGGCCACCCTCGTGCTGATCGCGCTGACCCTCTTCGGCGCGCTGCCGGTCTACCGCCGGGTGGCGCACGAGAGCCCGCACGGCGAGGGCTCCATCGCCATGCTGGAGCGGCTGCTGTCCTGGTGGTCGGGGAAGATCCTGGTCCTGGTGCTGCTGGGGTTCGCGGCGACCGACTTCATGATCACGATCACGCTGTCCTCGGCGGACGCGGCCGCACACGTGCTGGAGAACCCGTTCGCCCCGCACTGGATCGAGGGCGCCAACACCTGGATCACACTCGTCCTGATCGGCCTGCTCGGCGCGGTCTTCCTCAAGGGCTTCAAGGAGGCCATCGGGATCGCCGTCCCGCTGGTGGCCGCCTATCTCACCCTCAACGTGGTCGTGCTCGCGGCCTGCGCCTACCAGATCCTGAGCCGCCCGGTGCGGATCTCCGACTGGACGCACGCGATGACCGCCGCGCACTCCTCGCCGCTCGCCATGGTCGGTGTGGCCCTGCTGGTCTTCCCCAAGCTCGCGCTCGGCATGTCCGGCTTCGAGACCGGCGTCGCCGTGATGCCGCAGATCAAGGGCGCCCCCACGGACACCTGGGAGAACCCGGCGGGCCGCATCCGGGGCGCCCGCAAGCTGCTGACCACCGCCGCGCTGATCATGAGCTGTCTGCTGCTCCTGTCCAGCCTGGCGACGACGATCCTCATCCCTCAGGAGGACTTCAAGTCCGGCGGTCCCGCCAACGGCCGCGCCCTCGCCTATCTGGCCCACCGGTACCTGGGCGAGATCTTCGGGACGGTCTACGACCTCTCCACCATCACCATCCTGTGGTTCGCGGGCGCCTCCGCCATGGCGGGCCTGCTCAACCTCGTCCCCCGCTACCTCCCCCGCTACGGCATGGCCCCGGAGTGGACCCGTGCCGTACGCCCGCTGGTGCTGGTCTTCCTGGTCGCGGCCGTGCTGATCACCCTCTGGTTCCACGCGAGCGTGGACGCGCAGAGCGGCGCCTACGCCACCGGCGTGCTGGTCCTGATGCTGTCGGCGGCCTTCGCCTCCACGGTGGCCGTCCACCGGCGCCACCACGTGGGCGCCACCATCGGCTTCGGGCTGATCACCGCCGTGTTCCTGTACACCCTCGTCCTCAACGTGATCGAGCGGCCCGACGGCATCAAGATCGCCTCCATCTTCATCGTGGCGATCATGCTCACCTCCTTCGGCTCCCGCGTGCGCCGCGCCTTCGAGCTGCGGGCCACCGACGTGGTCTTCGACGAGGCCGCGCTGCGGATCATCGACGCGGCCGCCCAGCACGGCCCGCTCCAGCTGATCGCCAACGAGCCGGACGAGCACAGCGAGCGCGAGTACCGGGCCAAGGAGCAGGAGCAGCGGGTGCACACCCGGCTGCCCAAGGGCGCCGATGTGATCTTCCTGGAGGTGTTCGTGCGGGACTCCTCCGACTTCAGCGCCGAGATCACCGTGCACGGCGACGAGAAGCACGGGGCGCGGCGGCTGCGCGCGGACGGCCCCACGGTGCCCAACACCATCGCGGCCGTGCTGCTCGCGCTGCGCGACCGCACCGGGATGCCCCCGCACGTCTACTTCAGCTGGACCGAGGGCAACCCGGTCGGTTATCTGATCCGCTTCCTGGTCTTCGGCACCGGCGAGTCGGCCCCGGTCACCCGCGAGGTCCTGCGCCGGGCCGAGCCGGACCAGGAGCGCAGGCCCTGGGTGCACGTCGGCTGAACGGGGCTACGGCTCCCCGCGCGGGACCGTGACCGAGGTCAGCCGGGCCGCGCCGGGGGCGAGCGCCGTCCAGTCGGGGCCCGCCCAGTCCAGCACCGCGAGGGCCGAGGTGGGGAACTTGGTCCGCACCCGCTCCAGGGTGTCGCCCGCCGCCTCCCCCGCGAGCCCCGTGATCAGCCCCTCGAGTCCGGGGCTGTGTCCGATCAGCAGCAGGGTCCGCGCCTCGGGCGGCGTCTCGCGCACGACCTCGAGGAGACGGGCCGGGGACGCCTCGTAGATCCGCCGCTCGAAGCGCACCGGCGGCGGTACGGCCCACTCGGCGGCGGCCAGCTCCCAGGTGCGGCGGGCCCGTACGGCGGTCGAGCACAGGGCGAGGTCGGGCGGGGTGACGCCGAGCACGGTGAGGGCCCGTCCGGCGGCGGGGGCGTCCCGCAGACCGCGCGGGCCGAGCGGGCGGTCGTGGTCCGGAATCCCCTCGGGCCAGGCGGACTTGGCGTGCCGCAGCACGACCAGACGGCGTGCCGGACCGCTCACGCCGTGCCGCCCAGGCCGCTCGCGAGATCGAGGGCGAGGAGCCGGTCGGCGTACATGTACGTCTCGAAACGGGCGCCGTCGGGCACCCCGGGCGCCTGGGCGACCTCGCGCAGCACGGCCAGCACGCCCGGCAGATCGAGGTCGTCCTCCCAGGCCGCGCGCAGCCGCGTCCGTACCTCGTCCGGCACCGGACGCGAGGGCCGGTGCGCCCAGCCGGCCACGTCGGAGCGCCACCGCGAGACGGTCCGCGCGGCCTCGTCCAGCGTCGGACGGTCCAGGCGGACCGGTTCGGTGCGCGGGACGGAGAGCAGGGCGAGGCGGAGGGCGTCGGGGTCGTCGAGCAGCTCGGGAAGGGGCTCTTCGGCCATCCCCGTCCACTCCACCGGTGCCACGGCGAGCACCGGCCCGGCGCCGGGAGCGGAACCGTCCTCGCTCAGCACGTGCACGGTCTGTGCCTCGCCGAGCCCCGAGGCCAGGTCGCGGCTGTCCTCGAAGGGGCGGATGCCGAGGGTGGTCCCCGCGGTGCGCAGCTCGGCCTGTTCGCGGGGAGCGCTGAGCAGGGTCCACAGCGGGGTCCCCGCCAGTTCCAGGGCGCGCACGAGGAGGTCGGCGGTGAGGAGGATCCGTAGCGCGGTCAGGTCCAGGCCGGGCACATGGGCCTCGACGCGGGTCAGCCCGCGGCGGGCGGGGGTGGCGGGGACGGGCTCACCGGTCCGGGCGTCGAGGATGCGCAGCACGCAGCGAGCGTAGGCGTGCGAACGCCCGAACGCAGCACCTTGCGCCGATTTGGGCCACGTCGGTATCCGATGAGCGGCCCTTTCGTGATCCAGGCGGGGGAATCGGCGCGCGGGGCGCGTTGTTCGTGCCCACGGCACCGTTCCCGCCGAGAACCGAGGAGGCCGTCGTGTACGGCGACGAGGCGACGATCCGCAGCATCCTGACCGAGCTGGGCGACACCTGGGCGGTGGTCGGCCTGTCCGACAACCGCAGCCGGGCCGCGTACGGCGTGGCGCAGGTCCTCCAGCGGTTCGGCAAGCGGGTCGTGCCGGTGCACCCGAAGGCCGAGACGGTGCACGGCGAACAGGGGTACGCCTCGCTCGCGGACATCCCCTTCGAGGTGGACGTGGTGGACGTGTTCGTCAACAGCGACCTGGCCGGCGCGGTCGCCGACGAGGCGGCGGCCAAGGGCGCGCGGGCGGTGTGGTTCCAGCTCGGGGTCGTGGACGAGGCGGCGTACGAGCGGACGCGGGCGGCGGGGCTGAACATGGTCATGGACGTGTGCCCGGCGATCGAGATCCCCCGGCTGGGCCTCTGAACCCGGCGCGGGTTCCGCGGTCCGGCGCGGGTCTCGCGGCCCGGTGCCGGTCTCGCGGCCCGGCGCTCCTCTCGCGCCTGCGCACCATGCGCAGGTGACAGGTGCATGTTTGGGCGTTCGCGTCCACAATGTCCCCGTGGGCGCGGCCCGTCCACGCGCCGCCCGACGGAAGGGGACCGCCGTGAGCCACCGTCACTCTCGTCATCGTCACGCTCCGCACGCGGGCCCGCTCCACCGGCTCGCCCACCTCCTCACCCCGCACTCGCACGCCACCGCCGACCGGACCGACTCCGCCCTGGAGTCCTCGGCGCGCGGGCTGCGGGCGCTGTGGGTGTCGCTGGCCGTGCTCGGGGCGACCGCGCTGGCGCAGGCGGTGGTGGTGGTCGTCTCGGGGTCGGTGGCGCTGCTCGGGGACACCGTGCACAACGCGGCGGACGCGCTGACGGCCGTGCCGCTCGGCATCGCGTTCCTGCTCGGGCGCAGGGCGGCGACCCGGCGGTTCACCTACGGCTACGGGCGGGCGGAGGACCTCGCCGGACTCGTGATCGTGCTGACCATCGCGGCCTCCGCCGTGTTCACCGCCTGGGCGGCCGTGGACCGGCTGCTCGATCCGCGCCCGGTGGCGCAGCTGCCCGCCGTGGCGGGGGCCGCGCTGGTCGGCTTCCTGGGCAACGAGTGGGTGGCCCGGTACCGCATCCGGGTCGGCCGCGAGATCGGCTCGGCCGCGCTGGTGGCGGACGGGCTGCACGCCCGCACCGACGGGTTCGCCTCCCTGGCCGTGCTGATCGGCGCCGGGGGCTCGGCGCTCGGCTGGAGCGCGGCGGACCCGGTGGTGGGGCTCGCCATCACGGCGGCCATCGTCCTCGTCCTGCGGGACGCGGCCCGCGAGGTGCTGCGGCGGATGCTGGACGCGGTCGATCCGGAACTGGTGGACCGGGCCGAGCGGGCGGCACGGGAGGTGCCGGGCGTGCGCGGGGTGGGCGAGCTGCGGATGCGCTGGATCGGACACCGGCTGCGGGCCGAACTGGCCGTCCTGGTCGACGGGGAGGCCACCGCACGCGAGGCCCACGCGGTCGCCGTGGCGGCCGAACACGCCCTGCTGCACGCCGTACCCGGGCTCACCGCCGCCCTGGTGCACGCCGATCCGACACCGGTGCCCGGCGAGAGCGACCCGCATCTGCCGCTCGCCCACCACGCACCGGTCTGACCCGGCCCGGCTCAGCCGATACCGAGCCCCTCGATCACCACGGCGCCGGGCAGCTCCGCGAACACCTCGCCGGGCACGAGGAGTTTGCCCTGCCTGCGCCCGCTGCCGACGAGCACGTACGGCAGCTCCACCACGGCGGAGTCCACCAACAGCGGCCAGCTGTCGGGCAGTCCGATGGGCGTGATGCCGCCGTACTCCATGCCGGTCTCACCGGTCGCCGTGTCCATCGGGGCGAACGACGCCTTACGGGCGCCCAGTTGGCGGCGCACCACGCCGTTGACGTCGGCCTTGGTGGTGGAGAGCACCAGGCACGCGGCGAGCGTGGTCTCGCCGCCCCGCTTGCCCGCGACCACCACGCAGTTGGCCGACCGCTCCAGCAGATCGGTGCCGTAGTGCTCCACGAAGACGGCGGTGTCCGCCCACTGCGGGTCGGTGTCCACGTAGACGATCCGGTCGGCCGGGGTCTTGCCCTGCCAGTCGCGCAGGGCGGCGGCGACGGGTGCGGTCAGCCGGTCGAGGGCGTCCGGCGCCGGGAGGGCGGTGTCGAAGTTTCCGATGGGGGCGCGCATGACGGCACGCTAACAGCCCTGGTCCGGATGGTTCAGCGCACGGGCGGGACGGAGACGGTCATGACCATCTCCATGGGTACGTCACCCTCGTTGCCGTACGTGTGCGGGGCGTTGGCCTCGAAGGTGGCGCTCGCTCCGGCCGGTACGCGGTGCGGAGTGCCGTCCACGGTGAGGGTCAGCTCGCCCGAGGTGACGTGGACCAGTTCGACCGTGCCGGTGGGGTGCGGGTCGGAGGGGCTGCTCTCGCCGGGCATCAGCCGCCAGTCCCACAGCTCCAGCGGGCCCGGCGCCTCGGTGCCGGTGAGCAGTCGGCTGTAGCTGCCCGCCTCCGTGTGCCACAGGCGGACCGCCTGCTCGGCGGCGACGACCCGGACCCGCGGCCCGCGCTCGTAGTCGAGCAGCGTGGGCACACTCACGCCGAGCGCGTCCCCGATCTTGACGACCGTGCCGATGCTGGGGTTGGTGCGGGCCTGCTCGATCTGGATCAGCATGCCCCGGCTGACCCCGGCACGGGCGGCAAGCGTGTCCAGGGTGAAGCCGCGCTCGGTGCGCCAGCGTCTGACGTTGCGCGCCAGGGACTGGGTCAGCAGGTCGAGGTCCGACACATCACGTCCATTGGGTCCAGCGGGTTCGGCAGGAGGAGCGCGGGGGCCGATGCGCTGCACCCCGTCGTACACCGCACTGTACTGCGGGCGGCCCACGGGCAGCAGCGGGATACGGCGCCGGGCGGCACCGGTACGCGGGATCAGCCCTCCGCGTCCAGCCGGGCCAGCCGCTCGATCTGCTCCTCGTCCAGCTCGGCCAGCGCCCGGAACTGCGCCGGGGTCGACCCGTCCGGGGGCGGCACGGGCGCCGGGGTGCGCAGCGGGGGCTGCCAGCCCTCCTCCGGGGTCCAGCGGCGGACCACCCGGGCGGGGGCGCCCGCGACCACGGCGTGGTCGGGGACCGTGCCGCGCACCACCGCACCGGCCGCGACGACCACGTTCCGGCCGATCCGCGCGCCCGGCAGGATCACCGCGTTGGTGCCGATCCAGCAGCCGGGGCCGATCTCCACCGGCTCCATCCGGGGCCACTGCCGGCCGATGGGCTCGTGCGGGTCGTCGTAGGAGTGGTTGGTGGAGGTGACGTAGACGTACGGCCCGAAGTAGCAGTCGCGGCCGATGGTGACCGAGGTGTCCGCGATGACGTGGCTGCCGCGGCCGAGGACCACGCCGTCCCCGATGTTCAGGATCGGCTCGGGTCCGAGGTCGAGGTCGGGCATCAGCCCGGCGGTGAGGGTGACCTGCTCGGCGATGATGCAGTAGGCGCCGAGCCTGATCCAGGGCTCGCCGAAGACGGTGCCGAGCGGGAAGGCGAGCCGGGTGCCCTCGCCGATCGCGCCGAAGCGGAGGCGGCCGGGGTGCTCGGCGGAGACGGAGCCGGTGCGCCGCGCCCACTCCCAGACCGCGTGGACGGCCCGCTGGGCGAGGCCCTTCCGCCAGGAAGAGAAGGTGTTCTCGGTCTTCGGCACGCGCTCACGTTACTCACCGGTCGCCTCCGGCGAGGGGCCGTACCGCTGTGATCTTCACCCCATACGACAGCCCCCTGTGGCAGGAGGGGCCATGCACTAGCGTGCGCGGATACGCGACCTCGACGACTCGAAGAAGAGACGGTGGACCGGATGACGCACCAGCCCTTGATCGTGGGCATCGGCGGCAAGGAGCCGAAGATCGACCCGGACGCCTTCGTGGCCCCCATGGCCTCGGTGATCGGTGACGTCACGCTGGGCGCGGGGTCGAGTGTCTGGTACGGCGCGGTGGTGCGCGGTGACGCGGAGCGGATCGCCGTCGGCGCGGACGCCAACGTCCAGGACAACGTCACCCTGCACGCCGACCCCGGTTTCCCGCTGTCCATCGGGGAGCGCGTCTCCATCGGCCACAACGCGGTGGTGCACGGGGCGACCGTCGAGGACGACTGTCTGATCGGCATGGGCGCGACGGTCCTGAACGGCGCGGTGATCGGCGCGGGTTCGCTGGTGGCGGCCCAGGCGCTGGTGCCGCAGGGCATGGTCGTGCCGCCGGGCTCGCTGGTGGCGGGGGTGCCCGCGAAGGTGAAGCGGGCGCTGTCGGAGGAGGAGCGTCAGGGCGTCACGCTGAACGGCACGCTGTACGCGGAACTGGCGAAGACGCACCGGGCGGTGCACGAGTGAGGCATGGGACTGTACGGCGGTAGGACGCGCGGGGGTCAGTCCCCCGCGCCCACCGGCTCCGCCTCCGGGGTCTTCTCGGTGGCGGACTCGTTCCGCTTCGCCCGGCGCCTGACGATCAGCAGGGAGCCGATGCCGATGGCGAGGGCCACCAGGAGACCCACGTACGAGAAGCGCTTGAGCCAGTCCTCGGCGACGATGCCGACGTAGTGGACGACGGCGGTGGTGCCGCCCGCCCAGACGATGCCGCCGAGGATGTTGGCGATCAGGAACTTCCAGTAGGGCATCTGGAGCACGCCCGCGAGGGGTCCGGCGAAGATGCGCAGCAGGGCGACGAAGCGGCCGAAGAAGACGGCCCACATGCCCCACTTCTCGAACGACCGCTCCGCGGTGGCCACATGGGCCTCGCTGAAGTGTTTCGGAAGCTTCTTGGCGAGCCACGCCAGCAGGGGACGTCCGCCCTTGCGGCCGATCGCGTAGCCGATGGAGTCACCGATGACGGCACCGGCGGTGGCGCACGCGCCGAGCACGAACGGGTCGATGCCGGAGTGGCTGGAGGACATGAGCGCGGCCGAGACCAGCACGATCTCGCCGGGCAGCGGGATGCCCAGGCTCTCCAGGCCGATCACCAGGGCCACCACGGCGTAGACGGCGAGCGGGGGCACCGAGTCGAGCCATTCCTGGACGTGCACCGCCGGTTCCTCCCAGTCGCCGTCCCTGAGCGCGGGGGCCACGCCTGCTTCAGGGGTTCTCCGGGAAGGCTACCCGTTCGAGGAGTGCGGACGGCCTGCCTCCACCCGCCCGGGGGCGTGATCCGGGCCATGAGGGGCGCGGTGCGCGACTCAGGGGCGTGGGTCGCGGATCAGGGGCGTGGGTCGCGGATCAGGGGCGCGTGCCCGCCGGGCCCCGCGCCCCTGAAGTAACCCCCGACCCGTCAGCCGTTCGGCCGCAGGGTCCAGACGACCGTCATCTCGCCGGAGACGGAACCGTCCTCGCGCTCGATGGTGATGGCCACCGGGAACTCCGGCCGCTTGCCCGCGTCGAGGTCCGCGACGACGTCGGCCGCCGGGCGGCCCAGGGTGGCGGTGGCGGTGACCGGGCCGAGAGCCAGCTTCTTGTAGTCGATCTCGGCGCGCACCGCGAGCGGCACCGCGCGCGCGAGCTGCTCACCGAAGGCGGTCAGGACGATGGCGCCGCTCGCGGACTCGGCCAGCGTGAACATGGCGCCGGCGTGCGGTCCGCCGAGGTGGTTGTGGTACTCGGGCTGGTCCGGCAGCCGGAGCACCGCGCGCTCGGGGGTGACCTCGATGAACTCCAGGTTCAGGGTCCGCACCATCGGCACCGCGGCGGCCAGCATGTCGCCCATGGAGGCGCTCTCAACTGTCATGCACGTGATGTTACCGACGGGTAGCGAGCCTGACCAGTCCGAATCATGTCCATGGCGCATTAGGGTTGCTGGCCATGTGGCCAGGAGAGCAGCCGCCCGGGGGCGCGCAGAACCCGCAGCAGAACCCGTACCAGCAGCCGGGTTACCAGCAGCCGAATCCGTATCAGCAGCCCGGCTACCAGCAGTACCCGCAGGGCAGCCCCTACGGGCAGCAGCCGCAGTGGGGCGCGCCGCAGCCGCCGCAGCCGCCGAACGGCGGCGGGAACCGGACCAAGGTCGTCGCGATCGTCGCGGCCACCGCCGTGGTCGTCGCGGCGGCCGTGACCGGCTATCTGGTGCTCGGCAACTCCACCAAGGACGAGGCCCACGACGGCAAGGGGGGCAAGGGCGGCACCACCGCACAGCCGACCACGTCCGCCCCGTCCACCAGCGCGTCCACCCCGGACGACAACCCGCGCGGAGCCGACAGCACCGTGAAGCCGGTGATCGCGGGCTGGAAGGCCGTCGTCAACCCCAAGTTCGGCACCGCCTTCGACGTGCCGCAGGACTGGCAGCTGGAGTCCGTGGACACCTCCTACTTCATGGAGGACCGCGCCGACGACAACAAGCTGCTCACCTCCGTGTCCGCCCCGGCCGTCTACAAGTCCAAGTGGTGCACCTCCGACAGCGACCGGGACGGCCGCAGCGACGACACCTCACTGGCGGTCGCGGGCACCCGCGGCGAGAACGGCGCGAAGACCACGGCCCAGGCGGCGGTCGCCCGCGTGCCCTGGTACATCTACGGCGGCTACACCCAGCCCGACAAGAAGAGCATCACCTTCGACAAGCAGGCCAAGCACTACGTCACCAAGTCCGGCGTCGAGGGCGACTACGCGTGGGCGCAGTCGAGCAACACCCCGCAGACGGGCAAGTGCGCGAGCGACGGCAGGGCGATCTCGTTCGCGTTCAAGAACGCGGCGGACGACATCGTGTCGTTCGACTTCTACGGCGCCAAGGGCGTCAAGGGCGAGGTCGACACCGCGACGATCATGAAGATCCTCAGCTCGGTACGGCTGCACGGACAGCCGACCGGGAGCTGATCCGGGGCGCGCACCGCGCGGACGGGCGGAAGCCGGTGCCGAGAGGGCCGGGCCCGTCCGCGTGGACGCACGACGACGTCCGCGGCCACGGCCCTCAGGGCTGCCGGGGCTGCCGTGTCGGGATGCTCGACGTGAAGAAGAGCGCCAGCACGGAGGCGAACGCGAGGATCATGAGCGCGGCACGCAGCCCGTCCAGGCGGGCGGCCGCGTTCGCGTCCATGGCGGCCCGGGCGACCTCCTCGTCCGTGCCCGAAGCATCGAGGGCGGCCTTGAGCTGAGCGTCCGACAGGAACGTGACACCGTTCTGCAGCTCCACGGCCGTCCGCTGTTTGACCTCGGCGGGGAGCGCCGGGTTCTGCTCGATGCTCGTGAGGAAGGACGACGCGAGCACGGTGATCAGGACCGATCCGGCCAGCGCCGTTCCGATGGACGAACCCAGATTGGTCACCGCGTTCTGGATGCCGCCGACCTCCGCGCTCTGTTCCTCCGGCACCGCGGAGACGGTGACGGAACCGAGCTGGGACGCGAGCGCGCCCATGCCGGTCCCGACGAGCAGCAGCGGAAGCGTGACGATCTCCGCCCCGGCACCGGTGTCGAGCGCGGTCGTCAGGGCCACGGTCCCCACGAGGAGCGCGAGCAGCCCGAGGCGCACCGTCAGCCTGGGCGAGACGTCCGGGAGGAAGCGGGGGATCAGGGTCGCCGCCGCGAGCAGGGTCAGTGAGAGCGGCAGCAGCCGCGCACCGGTCGCGAGGGCGGACAGTCCCAGAGCGACGGACAGATAGAGCGGTACGGCGAAGAAGACGCCCATCATGACGAGGTACTGGAAGAAGAACATGGTCAGGCCGCCCCTGAGTTGCCTGCTCCGCAGGAGGGCGGGGTCGACGAGCGGCTCGCCCTTCCGCTCCACGACACGGGCCTCCCAGTACAGGAAGCACCACACCAGGAGCAGGCCCGCGAGCATCAGCCACATGACCGGCGAGAGTCCGAGCCATGCCGGGGCGTCGGGCTTCGGCCGCGCCCAGCCCCACTCGCCCGAGCGGAGCACGCCGTAGACGAAGGTTCCGAGACCGAGGGCGGACAGCACGCTGCCGACCAGGTCGACGCGGGTGGGCCCGCGGCTCGCCGCGTCGGAGATACGGCGGGCGAGGACCAGGATGCCGAGCACCACCAGGACCTCGGCGGCGAAGACCCACCGCCAGGAGAGGTAGGTCGTCGCGAAACCCCCGATGAGCGGGCCGAGCGCGATCGCCACCGCTCCCGCGGCCGCGACGAGCCCGTAGGCCGCGGCACGTCGCTCCACGGAGAAGTTCGTGGCCACGAGCGCCACGATCGCGGGCAGGATGAGCGCCGCTCCGATGCCCTCCAGGACGGACCAGCCCAGCAGCAGCACGGGGAGGTCGGGGGCGAGAGCCGTGGTGAGGGAGCCGCATCCGTAGATACAGCAGCCGATCACGAACGCGCGTCTGCGGCCGATCAGCGCCCCCACCTTGCCGCCCGGGATCATGAACATCGCCATCACCAGCGTGTAGGCCGTGATGGCGCCCTGAATACCCGTCACCGTCGTGCCCACGTCGTCGGCCACCGCGGCGATGGAGACGTTCATGACGGAGCTGTCGAGCGCCATCAGGAACTGGCCGGCCGCGAGGGTCCACATGACGAGCCGCGCCGTGGCCGGTCGAGCGGCTCCGCCTGCCCCGGATGTCATGGGCGAAGCATTCCAGCCGCGCTGAGACACTTCGCCCGGCCGGGCAGGCAAGTCAGCCGTTCGGCAGACAGGAACACGCGGCGGACCCGAGTCCGCTGCGGCGGAAGCCCCGCCGCCGGACTCGGGTCCTGTGTTACCCCTCAGCGGGCGTGACGGCTGTCGGCCTCGACACGGGCGATGGCTTCGGCCTCGGCATCGGCCAGCGCGATCGCGACACCGAACGCCTTGGCGATGTGGCTCGCCGCCGACATGACGCGCGCCGTGCCCACGATGGGGGCGATGGCGATCAGCAGGTCCTGCAGTTGCTCGGCGGTGAAGTCGGCCTTGAGCGCGGGGTCTATGTGCGCCAGGTAGGAGACCGCCGGGGCGTCCATCGCCACGAGCGCGGCGATGCGGCTGAGGATGAGCGTGTTGTCGTCCATGTGACAGCGCTCGAGGGAATCGAGGGTCATGGCGGCGATCGTGTCGATCACGGGGGCAGATGAGGTGGCCATGCTGAACCGCCTTCCGGTGCTGCGGGGAACGGGAACCGCCTCCCACCGGACGTGGGCCCCCCCGTCTCCGGCGGCATGCCTCCAGACTAACCACCAAGGACTCGTCGGTGCGTGCCGAGCCGGAGGGCCGCCGCACCGGCCGAACTCACGCCGGACGCGGGACCCGTGGCGCGGCGACGGGTCCCGGCTGGCTGACCGGGGCTTCTCGGCGCACCATGGACGGCACGGGGCGCTGCGATGTCCCGGGACCGGCCGCGGGAACGCCCGCCCGGTGCCCTCCCCCGCCCTCGTCGTCGTTCCTGAGGGTGCGGGGCCGCCCGCACCCCGGGGCGTGGACCCTTCCGGAGAGCCGCCGGAGGGACGACGAAGGGACAGCACCGATGAACCTCGCGTACGACTACCCCCTGCTGAACACCTTCTGGACCATGCTGTGGTTCTTCCTGTGGATCATGTGGTTCTTCCTGCTCTTCAAGGTCATCGTCGACATCTTCCGCGACGATTCCCTGCACGGGTGGGCGAAGGCCGGCTGGCTGGTGTTCGTGGTCCTGCTGCCCTTCCTCGGCGTCTTCGTGTACGTCGTGGCCCGCGGCAAGGACATGGGCCGACGCGAGCGCAAGCACATGACGGAGCAGCGCGCGGCCTTCGACGCCTACGTCAAGGAGACGGCGGGCGGGCCGGGCCCGAACAGCGCCGATCAGCTCGCCAAGCTCTCCGAACTCCGCACGCGGGGCGACATCACGCAGGAGGAGTTCCAGCGGGCGAAGGACATGGTCCTCGCGGGCGGCAACCCCCCGGAGCGTCCCCGGCCGGGAACGCCGTCCGCCTGACCCCGGCGCGGGTCACCCGATGCCGAAGGCTCCGTCCGGCGGCTCGGGTGAGGGTACGGCGTCCCCGTCCTCGACCGGGCGCGCGGTGCCGGTGAACTTCCGCAGCGCGGCGCCGTGTTCGACGCGGGCCGGGAAGACGTCGGCGGCGGTGCGGCGGGCCAGGGCCGTCAGGTCCAGGGGGCGGTGGGAGGCGAGGAGTACGGCGTTGCCGAAGCGTCGTCCGCGCAGCACACCGGGTTCCGCGATCAGTGCCAGCTCATCGAACAGGGCGCCGAAGGTGGCCAGTTGGGAGCGGAGGAAGGTGAACGGCGTGCCGTCCGCGAGGTTCGCCAGATAGACACCGTCGGGCCGCAGCACCCGCGCCGCTTCCGCCGCGTAGCCGAGCGAGGTGAGGTGGGCGGGGACGCGGGAGCCGCCGAAGACGTCCGCGACCAGGACGTCCACGCTGTCGTCCGGTGCACTCTCCAGCCAGGTCCGGGCGTCGGCGGTGTGGACCGCGATGCCCGAGCCCGGCGGCAGCGGAAGGTGCTCGGCGACCAGCTCCGCGAGACCCCGGTCGGCCTCCACCACGTCCTGCCGGGAGCCCGGCCGGGTCACGGACACGTACCGGGGCAGGGTGAGCGCGCCGCCGCCGAGGTGCAGCACGTCCAGCGGGCGGCCGTCCTCACCGGCCACGTCGAGGGCGTGCCCGAGCCGTCGCGCGTACTCGAACTCCAGATGCGCGGGGTCGTCCAGGTCGACGTACGACTGGGGCGCCCCGTCCACGGTGAGCAGCCAGGCCCGCTCCCGGTCGACGTCGGGCATCAGCTTGGCGGTGCCGTGGTCGACGGTCCTGGTCACGGGTATGGCTTCGGTCACGGAACCATTCTCCCCCGACCGGAGCCGTACCCGTGTGCGCGGGGACGTGTGCGCGGGGACGGCCGCCCGTCCCCGCGCACACCCGCGCTCACTCCACCGAGGTCACCGTCCCGGCGCCGACCGTCCGCCCGCCCTCGCGGACGGCGAAGCCGAGCCCCGGCTCCAGCGGGACCTCGCGGCCCAGCTCGACGGTCATCTCGACCGTGTCACCGGGCCGCGCGACCGCCGCCTCGCCCAGGTCGATGTCCCCGACCACGTCGGCGGTGCGGATGTAGAACTGCGGTCGGTAACCGGTCGTGACCGGGGTCGTACGGCCGCCCTCGCGCGCCGAGAGGACGTACACCCGGGCCGTGAACCGGCGGCCGGGCGTCACGCTGCCCGGCGCCGCCACCACGTGCCCGCGCCGGACCGCGTCCCGGGGCACCCCGCGCAGCAGCAGCGCCACGTTGTCCCCGGCCTGCGCCTCGTCCATCGGCTTGCCGAAGGTCTCCAGACCGGTGACGACGCTCTCCACCTCCGCGCCGAGCACCTCCACCCGGTCCCCGACCCGCACGGTCCCGCGCTCGACGGCACCGGTGACGACCGTGCCGCGCCCGGTGATGGTGAGCACGTTCTCCACCGGGAGCAGGAACGGCGCGTCCAGATACCGCTCGGGCATCGGCACATAGGTGTCCACCGCGTCGAGCAGCGCCTCGATGGAGGCCGTCCAACGCGGGTCGCCCTCAAGGGCCTTGAGCCCGGAGACGCGTACGACGGGTACGGCGTCGCCGTCGTAGCCCTGGGCGGTGAGCAGCTCACGGACCTCCAGCTCAACCAGGTCGGCCAGCTCCTCGTCGCCGACATCGGCCTTGTTCATCGCGACGACCAGGTGGTTCACGCCCACCTGCCGGGCGAGCAGCACGTGTTCGGCGGTCTGCGGCATGATCCCGTCGAGCGCGGAGACGACGAGGATCGCGCCGTCGAGTTGCGCGGCGCCGGTGACCATGTTCTTGACGTAGTCGGCGTGGCCCGGCATGTCCACGTGGGCGTAGTGCCGGGTGTCGGTCTCGTACTCGACGTGCGCGATGTTGATGGTGATGCCGCGCGCGGCCTCCTCCGGGGCCCGGTCGATGCGGTCGAACGGCACGAAGGTGCCGGTGCCGCGCTCGGCCAGGACCTTGGTGATGGCGGCGGTCAGGGTGGTCTTGCCGTGGTCGACGTGGCCCATGGTGCCGATGTTGAGGTGCGGCTTGGTGCGCACGTATGCCGTCTTGGGCATGGGAGTTCCTCGTGATGGTGATGCGTGAGGCGCGGGAACGCGCCGGACCCCGGTGACCCTCCGACCCTCCCCCTGCGGGGTCCGCCGGACGATCCGGAGAGGGTCAGCTTCGGGCGCCGTCGACAGCGGCCGCGAGGAACGGGACGGCAGCCTTCGGCGCATCCGCGACTGCGGATGCTGCGAGGAGGAAGGCGTACCGGAACATGACGCAGATCATCGCGGACGCGTCGCGCCACGTCGAACGGTTTTTCCCGGACGGGGTGCGCCCGACGGCCGCCTTCCGTACACCGATCACACCCCCGCGTCGGTTAGGGTCACCGGATACCCGCCGCCACCAACCGCTCTGGGGGCACCGCCATGGCCACTCCCCGGGCCACCGTCGCCGAATCGGCGCTCGCCGCCGTATCCGAATCGGTGCTCGTCGTATCCGAGTCGACGCTCGTCGTCTCCGAAGCGGCGCTCGCTGTTTCCGAACCGGCGCTCGCTGTTTCCCAACCGGCCCTCGTGCGCCGGGGATTGGCCGCGCGCGGCGCCGCCGTCCTCCTCTCGCCGTACGCCCGCCTGGCGTTGCTGCTGCTCCTGCTCGCGGGCGGCGCCGCATGCGTGCTGGCCTTCGCGCCACAGCAATTGCTGACGCGGCAACTGGCGCCGGGATTCAGCGGGTTGGCGGCGGCGACCGTGTTCGCGGTGGGGTACGGCCTGTGCACGGTGGCGTTCGTACCGCGCCCCCTGCTGAATCTGGCCGCGGGCGCGCTGTTCGGCACCCCGCTGGGGCTGACCTCGGCGCTCGCGGGCACGGTGTTCGGCGCGGGGCTGGCCTTCGTACTGGGCCGGGCGCTGGGCCAGGACGCGCTGCGTCCCCTGCTGCGCGGGCGCTGGCTGCGGGCGGCGGACGGGCAGTTGAGCCGGCACGGGTTCCGCTCGATGCTGGCGGCGCGGCTCTTCCCGGGCGTGCCGTTCTGGGCGGCGAACTACTGCGCGGCCGTCTCCCGGATGCGGCTCACGCCGTTCCTGCTCGCCACGGCGCTGGGCTCCATCCCGAACACGGCCGCGTACGCCGTCGCGGGCGCCCGCGCCTCGGCGCCGACCTCGCCCGCCTTTCTGATCGCGATGGCCTGCATCGCCGTACCGGCGCTGGCGGGGACGTGGGTGGCGTGGCGCAAACGGCATCATCTGAACGCCGGTTGACGCGACGGTTCGCCGTACTCGATCCCCGACGGCCGGGCGGCCCGGATGACCATCCCATGACCAACCCCCGATGATTGCTTTGCCATCGGGGCCCGCTACGCTGCCCCCGTCACATGATCACGCCTTCTTTTCCGAGCGCTTGGACCTGCTGTCGCCATGTCTTGGTTTGAATCCCTCGTCCTGGGACTCGTCCAGGGGCTCACCGAGTTCCTGCCCGTGTCCTCCAGCGCCCATCTGCGGCTGACCGCGGCTTTCTCGGGCTGGAAGGACCCCGGCGCGGCCTTCACGGCGATCACCCAGATCGGCACGGAGGCGGCGGTGCTGATCTACTTCCGCAAGGACATCTGGCGGATCGTGACGGCGTGGTTCCGCTCGCTGTTCGACAAGGCGGCGCGGGGGTCGCACGACGCGCGGATGGGCTGGCTGGTGATCGTCGGCTCGATCCCGATCGGTGTGCTCGGGTTGACGCTGAAGGACCAGATCGAGGGCCCGTTCCGCGATCTGCGGATCACGGCCACGATGCTGATCGTCGTCGGCGTCCTGATAGGCGTCGCCGACCGGCTCGCGGCCCGCGACGAGTCCGGCGCCCGCCACCGCTCCCCCAAGCAGCGCAAGTCCCTCGAGAACCTGAGCGTCCGCGACGGCCTGATCTTCGGCCTCTGCCAGGCCTGCGCCCTGATCCCCGGCGTCTCCCGCTCCGGCGCCACCATCAGCGGCGGCCTCTTCATGGGCTACCGACGCGAAGCCGCCGCCCGCTACTCCTTCCTCCTCGCCATCCCCGCGGTCCTCGCCTCCGGCGTCTTCGAGGTGAAGCACTCGCTGGGCGAGAGCGGCGACGTGTCGTGGGGGCCGACGCTGTTCGCGACGGTGATCGCGTTCGGCTCGGGATACGCGGTAATCGCGTGGTTTATGAAATGGATCTCAAATAAGAGTTTCATGCCTTTTGTCTGGTACCGCATCGCCCTGGGCATCGTGATCATCGTCCTGGTGAGCATGGGAGTGCTGAGCCCGCACGCGGCGGAATCCGCCGACTGACCCCGGGCGGCGGAGCGACATAACGCGCCCGTGGATCACGTGACCGCGCGGACGTTCGTCGACTCCTGGCTGACGGCGTGGAACGCGCACGACCTGGACGCCGGACGCCAACCCGGCGGGGGCCCGCTGAGTCCGCCCGGCTCCGTCACTCCTCTGCCGGTGAGTGACGCGTCACCTCGGGCTGAACCCCCAGCTGCGTGAACGCCCCCATGGGGTACGGCCGTTCCTCGGGCAGCAGCGCCGCCGCGCGATCGAGCCGTCCCGCCCGCACCTCCCCGTGCACCTCACGTGCCAGCGGCGTGACGTCCTCGATGCCCACGATCCACTCGTCGGCGTACCGCACCGCCGCCTCACCCCCGAGGCCGAGCTGCAACGACCGGTACGGCAGCGGTTCGAGGCGCAGGTCGCGCTCCCCGTCCCACTGCACGCGGGCGGGCGCCCGCCGCAGCTCCCGCTTCCAGGCGGACCGGCTCTCGTGCACGCCCCGCGTGTACTGCGACAGACAGGCGTTCCGCAGCGCCCATGCGAAGCCGTCCCGGATGATCTCGACGGCGAGGACGGTCTCCTGGCCCTCCTTGGTGGCCCATCCGCAGCGGTACATCATCCACAGGAACGACGGCTTGATCCACGTCATCCGGTCCCGCTTCCACGCCGACGGAAACCGGCCGTCGCGTGCCGCGGGGACGCCGATCCCGGGTGTGTACGCCTGGTAGACGGTGATCGTGGAGTCCGTGTACCGGGCCCGGACGCGGTGCTTCGGCTCGCTCATGGCGAATCGGTCGTTCATCGCGCCAGATTCGAACGTCGGCCGTATCCGTACAACCGAATATCCCCGGCGTGGGCAAGACCCCGGGCCTCTGTCGTAGATCGCCCACCCGGCGCACACTGGAACCAAGCCCAAGGAGTGGGGAGACTCCGGATGAGCGGTGCGTGGGATGCCGGGCGGTGGGTCGAGGGGCGCTGGCGGCGCTCCGGGGTCGCCGTGGTCGCGGGGATGTTGCCCGTGCTCGCGTTTCCGGGGCCCGCGTGGTGGTGGTTCGCGTACGTCGCACTCGTGCCGTGGATACTGCTGGCGCGGTCCGCGCCGAGTGCGCGCAGGGCGGCGTACGACGGCTGGTGCGGCGGGTTCGGGTTCCTGCTCGCGGTGCACAACTGGCTGTTGCCGAGCCTGCATGTGTTCATCTTCCTGATCGCCGCGCTGCTCGGTGCGCTGTGGGCGCCGTGGGGGTGGCTGGTACGCAGACTGCTGGGCGGGATGCCGTCGCCGGGGCGGTG
The DNA here is from genome assembly GCF_009863025.1 of Streptomyces sp. SID4985. Lineage (GTDB taxonomy): Bacteria > Actinomycetota > Actinomycetes > Streptomycetales > Streptomycetaceae > Streptomyces. The sequence continues at coordinate 21,977 of NZ_WWIR01000216.1, forward strand.
CGCGGCGGCGACGGCCGTGCTGCCCTCGGCGTGGCTGGCGGTGGAGCTGGTCAGGTCCTGGCAGGGGCTCGGCGGGCCGTGGGGGATGCTCGGTGCGAGTCAGTGGGAGGTGGAGCCCGCGCTGCGGCTCGCTTCCGTGGGCGGCGTCTGGCTGCTGAGCTGGCTGGTGGTGGCCCTGAACGTGGCGGTCGCGGCGCTGATCGCGGTGCGCGCGGC
>NZ_WWIR01000217.1 GCF_009863025.1 Streptomyces sp. SID4985
CCGCGCGCGGAGCAGTCCCTCGGCGGCCTGGGCGGAGGTCACGCCCCGGGCCCCGGCCGCGTGGAGCATGGCCGCCGTGGCAGGCGTCCAGCGCACCTCCCAGCGCGAGGTCAGCGCCTCGCCGCCACCGGCCGCGCCGACCTCCTTGGGCTCGGCGTACGGCACCCCGCACACCGTCAGCCGACGCAGCAGCACCTCCCGGCGGGCGTCCAGAGCCGAGCGCAGCGGGTCGAGGCGCAGGTCGCGCGCGGTACCGGGGTCCGCGGGGCCGGGCAGGCCCAGCTCCGCCAACTCCGCCTCCACAGCGGGGGCGAGACCGCTGCGCGGCGCGTCCGGCGCCGGAAGCCCGGCCCGCGTGCCGACGAGCACGCGCTCCATCGCCCGCGCCACGGCACGCCCACGCCCGTACGGCTCGCCCTGCGCGAGCACCGTCTGCACGGCCTCCACCAGTTCACCCCGGCCTGCCGCGGGCAGCCCCCGCAGCCGGGCCAGATCACCGGCGAGCCGGGTGATCTCCCGCGCGTCGGCGGGCCCCGCCGGATGCCCGAGCGTCCGCAGTTCGGCGCAGATCCGCACGGCGGCTCCGGTCAGCGCGTCCGTCAGGGCCGAGGGATCACCGGCCGCGCCGAGCACCAGGTGCTGCCACTCGGGGTCGCGGATGCCGGCGGGGTAACCGGAGCGCTCGTCCAGCAGGGCGTAGGTGTAGGGGATGAGGGAGGTCGTCCAGGTCGTGGCCGACGGTAGCCGTGCGCCGGAATCCTCGGCCGGGGCGAGCAGCGCGGGGCCGGGCAGCGCCCCGTCGAGCAACGCAGGGGCGTGGAACGCGCCCACCACCACGGCCGCCCGCTTCCCGTCCGCCGTGGCGGCGGCCAGCCGGGACCGCATCCAGCTCTCCCGGCGCAGGTCCAGCTCCGGCACCCCGCCCGAGGCCGCCGCCTC
>NZ_WWIR01000024.1 GCF_009863025.1 Streptomyces sp. SID4985
GGACCCCGGCCCGGCCCGCCCTCCGGCTCGGCAGCCCGCGCCCCCGGCTGCGCCTGGTCGGCCTCGCCTTCACGCTGGTGCTGTCCGCGTTCGTGGTCCGGCTGCTCCAGGTCCAGGCGGTGGACGCGAGCACCTACACCGCCAAGGCCGAGCAGAACCGCTATGTCGTGCACACCCTGGCCGCCGAGCGCGGCCGGATCACCGACCGCTCCGGGGTGGCCCTCGCCGTCAGCGAGGACGCGTACGACATCACGGCCGACCCGATGATGTTCCAGCCCAAGCAGCTGAAGGTCTCCGACGGCCCCGAGCAGGCCGCGGCCCTGCTCGCCCCGATCCTGAACGAGGATCAGGCCGCGCTCGCCAGGAAGCTCCGCCCCGCCGACAAGGAGTCGCGCTACGCGAGGCTCGCCACCCGGCAGACCCCGCAGGTCTGGAAGCAGATCAAGGACCTGAAGGCCGCCCTCGCCAAGAAGTCCGGGACCACCAACGTGCTCGCGGGCGTCTTCGCCGACCCCAGCAGCCAGCGCGTGTACCCCAACGGCGACCTCGCCGCCGGGATACTGGGCTGGGTCAACAGCGAGGGCAAGGGCGGCGGCGGCATCGAGCAGCAGCTCGACAAGCAGCTCACCGGCAAGGACGGCAAGATCCGCTACGCCCAGTCGGGCGGGCGCGAGGTGCCCACCGCGGGCTCCACCGAGACCCCCGCCGTCTCCGGCAGCGACATCGAGCTGACCATCGACCGCGACATCCAGTGGGCCGCGCAGAACGCCATCTCCCAGCAGGTCAAGAAGTCCAAGGCGGACCGGGGTTACGTCGTCGTCCAGGACACCCGCACCGGACAGATCCTGGCCCTGGCCAACTCACCCGGCTTCGACCCCAACGACCTGTCGAAGGCGAACTCCGCCGCCATGGGCAACGCGGCCCTCCAGGACGCCTACGAGCCCGGCTCCACCGCCAAGGTGATGTCCATGGCGGCCGTCATCGAGGAGAACGCGGCCACCCCGCTCACCCATGTCGTCGTACCCAACCGGCTGCACCGCGGCGACCGGCTCTTCCAGGACGACGTGGACCACGCCACCTGGCACCTCACCCTCAACGGCGTGCTCGCCAAGTCCAGCAACATCGGCACCATCCTCGCCACCGGACAGCTCGGCAAGACCCAGCGGGCGGCCAACGACACGCTCTACTCGTATCTGCGCAAGTTCGGCATCGGCCGCTACACCGGGCTCGGCTTCCCCGGCGAGACCCCGGGCATCCTCGCGCCCGCCGGCAAGTGGTCCACCTCGCAGCAGTACACGATCCCTTTCGGCCAGGGCTTCTCCATCAACGCCGTCCAGGCCGCCTCCGTCTACTCGACCATCGCCAACGGCGGAGTCCGCGTCGCGCCCACCCTGGTGCGCGGCACCAAGGGCGCCGACGGTCGCTTCGCCCCGGCCCCCGAGCCCGCGAAGACCCGCGTCGTCAGCGACAAGACCGCGCGCACCCTCGCCCAGATGCTGGAGTCCGTGGTCGACGACGAACAGGGCACCGGCGTCAAGGCCCGTATCCCCGGCTACCGCGTCGCGGGCAAGACCGGCACCGCCAACCGAGTGGATCCGGCCACCGGGAGGTACCACGGATACACCTCCTCCTTCGCCGGATTCGCCCCCGCCGACAAGCCCCGCGTCACGGTCTACTGCGCCATCCAGAACGCCACCTCCGGCAGTTACTTCGGCGGGCAGATCTGCGGACCCGTCTACAAGCAGGTGATGGAGTTCGCGCTGAAGACCCTCCAGGTCCCGCCGACCGGCGCGAAGGCCGCGAACCTGCCCGTCACCTACCAGCCCTGACCGGCCGCGACAGACCACCGTGCCCCGACCACCAGGAACCAGCCGTGACAACGATCACCCCCGACGACGGGAACCAAACGGGCCCCCGGCCCTCGCTTCGCCCCGAGGCGGGTACTCCCGGTACGCTCACCGCCGTGCCACACGCTGATCAGTACCAAACCACCCAGAAGGGCGCTTCCGTGACCTACCCGGGACCGCCACGACCGGTTCAGATCTCCGCCACCCCCCTCGCGGAGCTGGCCGATCAGCTGGGGATCGCCGCACCGGCAGGCTCCGCCGACGTCACGGGAATCACCCACGACTCGCGCGCCGTCCGCCCCGGCGACGTCTACGCCGCACTGCCCGGCGCCCGCCTGCACGGCGCCGACTTCGTGACCCAGGCCGCGAGCCTCGGCGCGGTCGCCGTGCTCACCGACCCCACCGGCGCCGAGCGCGCTGCGGCGACCGGACTGCCGGTCCTCGTCGTGGACGACCCGCGCGCGGAGATGGGCGAACTGGCCGCCACGGTCTACGGACACCCGGGCCGCGAGCTGCTCCAGATCGGCATCACCGGTACCTCCGGCAAGACCACCACCGCCTACCTCGTCGAGGGCGGCCTGAAGGCCGTACGCGCCACCGGGCTCATCGGCACCGTCGAGACGCGCATCGGCGAGGAGCGCATCAAGTCCGAGCGCACCACCCCCGAAGCCACCGACCTCCAGGCCCTGTTCGCCGTCATGCGCGAACGCGGCACCGAGGCGGTCGCCATGGAGGTCTCCAGCCACGCGCTGGTCCTCGGCCGGGTGGACGGCTGCGTCTTCGACATCGCGGTCTTCAACAACCTGAGCCCGGAACACATGGAGTTCCACTCCGACATGGAGGACTACTTCCAGGCGAAGGCCCAGCTGTTCACGCCCGAGCGCAGCAGACTCGGCGTGGTCAACGCCGACGACGAGTACGGCCGCAGGCTCGCGACCGAGGCGGGCGTCCCGGTCGTCACCTTCTCCGCCGAGGGCGACCCGGACGCCGACTGGCGTGCCGAGGACGTCCAGATCGGCCCCATGGACTCGACGTTCACCGCCGTCGGCCCGAACGGCGAGCGGGTGCACGCCCGCTCGCCGCTGCCCGGCCCGTTCAACGTGGCCAACACCCTCGCCGCCCTCGTCGCCCTCGCCGCGGCCGGGATCGACCCGCAGACCGCCGCCGACGGCATCGCCGCCGTGCCCGGCGTCCCCGGCCGCCTGGAGCGCGTCGACGCCGGACAGCCCTACCTCGCGGTCGTCGACTACGCCCACAAGACCGACGCGGTCGAGTCGGTGCTCAAGGCGCTGCGCAAGGTCACCAAGGGCCGGCTGCACATCGTGCTCGGCTGCGGCGGCGACCGCGACCGGACCAAGCGCGCCCCGATGGGCGCCGCCGCCGCCCGGTACGCCGACACCGCCGTACTGACCTCCGACAACCCCCGCTCCGAGGACCCCCTCGCGATCCTCGCGACCATGCTCGAAGGCGCCGCCTCCGTCCCCGCGCACGAGCGCGGCGAGGTGCTGCTCTTCGAGGAGCGCGCCGCCGCCATCGCCGCCGCCGTGGGCCGCGCGCACGCGGGCGACACGGTGCTGGTCGCGGGCAAGGGCCATGAGCAGGGCCAGGACATCGCCGGGGTGGTCCGTCCCTTCGACGACCGCCAGGTGCTCCGCGAAGCTATCCAGAACACCCAGGGATGAACTTGTGATCGCCCTCTCCCTCGCCGAGATCGCAGCTGTCGTCGGCGGGCAGACACACGACATACCGGATACGTCCGTCACCGTCACGGGACCGGTCGTCCGGGACTCCCGCGAGGTGGTGCCCGGAGCCCTCTTCGTCGCGTTCAGCGGTGAGCGGGCCGACGGCCACGACTTCGCCGAGGCGGTCGTGGCGACGGGCGCGGTCGCCGTACTGGCGACGCGCCCCGTCGGCGTGCCCGCGATCGTCGTGGACGACGTCCAGAGCGCGCTCGGCGCCCTCGCCCGCCATGTGGTCGAGCGCCTCGGCGCGACCCTCGTCGGGCTGACCGGCTCGGCGGGCAAGACCAGCACCAAGGACCTGATCGCCCAGGTCCTCGGCGGCAAGGCGCCCACCGTCTTCACGCCCGGCTCGCTCAACAACGAGATCGGGCTGCCCCTGACCGCCCTGTCCGCCACCGAGGAGACGAAGTTCCTCGTGCTGGAGATGGGCGCCCGCGGCATCGGGCACATCCGCTACCTCGCCGGCCTCACCCCGCCGAAGGTCGGACTCGTGCTCAACGTCGGCAGCGCCCACATCGGCGAGTTCGGCGGCCGCGAGCAGATCGCCCAGGCCAAGGGCGAGTTGGTGGAGGCACTCCCGCCGGCCGAGGAGGGCGGCGTCGCCGTCCTCAACGCCGACGACCCGCTGGTGCGCGCGATGGCCTCCCGTACCCGCGCGAAGGTGGTCCTTTTCGGAGAGTCGGCCGAAGCGGACGTTCGCGCCGAGAACGTGCGACTCACGGACAGCGGACAGCCTGCCTTCAGGCTTCACACACCCTCCGGTGCAAGCGATGTGACCATGCGCCTGTACGGTGAGCACCACGTGTCGAACGCGCTCGCCGCGGCCGCCGTCGCCCATGAGCTGGGCATGTCCGCGAACGAGATCGCCACCGCGCTCTCCGAGGCGGGCTCCCTCTCCCGCTGGCGCATGGAGGTCACCGAGCGCCCGGACGGCGTGACCATCGTCAACGACGCCTACAACGCCAACCCCGAGTCCATGCGGGCCGCCCTCAAGGCGCTCGCGGCCATGGGCAAGGGGCGCCGCACGTGGGCGGTGCTCGGCAAGATGGCCGAGCTGGGGGACGAGGCGCTCGCCGAGCACGACGCGGTCGGACGGCTCGCCGTCCGGCTCAACGTCAGCAAGCTCGTCGCGGTCGGGGGCATCGAAGCCTCCTGGCTGCAACTGGGCGCATACAACGAGGGTTCGTGGGGTGAGGAGTCGGTGCACGTGTCCGACGCACAGGCGGCGATCGACCTGTTGCGCAGCGAGTTGCGCCCGGGGGACGTCGTGCTGGTGAAGGCGTCCCGTTCCGTTGGTCTGGAGAGCGTCGCGCAGACGCTCGCCTCGGCCGGGACCGAGGGTGAGGTCGCCGCCCGATGATGAACCAGGTCCTGTTCTCAGGCGTCATCGGTCTCTTCCTGACGCTGATCGGCACCCCGCTGCTGATCAAGCTCCTCGCCCGCAAGGGGTACGGCCAGTTCATCCGCGACGACGGCCCGCGCGAGCACGCCAGCAAGCGCGGTACGCCGACCATGGGCGGCATCGCCTTCATCTTTGCCACGATCGCCGCCTATTTCCTCAGCAAGGTGATCACCGGCAAGCCCCCGACGTACTCCGGCCTGCTGGTTCTCGGCCTGATGTTCGGCATGGGCCTGGTCGGCTTCCTGGACGACTACATCAAGATCGTCAAGCGTCGTTCGCTGGGCCTGCGGGCCAAGGCGAAGATGGCCGGCCAGCTGATCGTCGGCATCGGCTTCGCGGTCCTCGCGCTCCAGTTCCCGGACAACCGCGGCAACACCCCGGCCTCCACCAAGCTGTCGTTCATCACGGACTTCGGCTGGACCATCGGCCCGGTGCTGTTCGTGGTCTGGGCGCTCTTCATGATCCTCGCGATGTCGAACGGCGTGAACCTCACCGACGGTCTCGACGGCCTCGCCACCGGCGCCTCCGTCCTGGTCTTCGGCGCCTACACGTTCATCGGCGTCTGGCAGTTCCAGGAGTCCTGCGCCAACGCGATGACCCTGACCAACCCGGCCGCCTGCTACGAGGTCCGCGACCCGCTCGACCTCGCGGTGGTCGCCTCCGCGCTGATGGGTTCCTGCCTGGGCTTCCTGTGGTGGAACACCTCGCCGGCGAAGATCTTCATGGGCGACACCGGTTCGCTCGCCCTCGGCGGTGTCCTCACCGGCCTGGCCATCCTCTCCCGCACGGAGCTGCTGGTGGCCATCATGGGCGGCCTGTTCGTCCTCATCACCATGTCGGTCGTCATCCAGGTCGGCTCCTTCCGGCTCACCGGAAAGCGCGTCTTCCGGATGGCACCGCTCCAGCACCACTTCGAACTCAAGGGCTGGTCCGAAGTCCTGGTCGTGGTCCGTTTCTGGATCATCCAGGGCATCTGTGTCATCGTCGGACTGGGCCTCTTCTACGCGGGATGGGCAGCGGACAAGTGACCAACTCGGTGCCTTCGGGGCAGAGCGAATTCCAGGGCAGGCGCGTCACCGTCGCCGGACTCGGCGTCTCCGGCGTCCCGGCCGCCAAGGCGCTCGCCGAGCGCGGTGCGATCGTCACGGTCGTCAACGACGGCGACGACGAGCGGGCACGGGCGCAGGCCGCCGACCTGGAGGCGCTCGGCGTCACCGTCCGCCTCGGCGACGGCGCCACGCTCCCCGAGGGCACCGAGCTGATCGTCACCGCCCCCGGCTGGCAGCCCGGCAAGCCGCTGTTCCAGGCGGCCGAGCAGGCGGGCGTGCCGATCTGGGGCGACGTGGAGCTGGCCTGGCGCCTGCGGGGGCCCGGCGCGGCCCCCTGGCTCGCCGTCACCGGCACCAACGGCAAGACCACCACCGTGCGGATGCTCGCCTCGATCCTGAAGGCGGCGGGCCTGCGCACGGCAGCGGTCGGCAACATCGGCGTCTCGGTCCTCGACGCGGTCCTCGGCGACGAGGAGTACGACGTCCTCGCCGTCGAGCTGTCCAGCTACCAGCTGCACTGGGCGCCCTCGCTGCGCGCCTACTCCGGCGCGGTCCTCAACCTCGCCCCGGACCACCTCGACTGGCACGGCTCCATGGACGCCTACGCCGCCGACAAGGGCCGTATCTACGAGGGCAACAAGGTCGCCTGCGTCTACAACGTGGCCGACCCGCGCACCGAGGACCTGGTCCGCGAGGCCGACGTGGAGGAGGGCTGCCGGGCCGTCGGGTTCACCCTCGGCACCCCGGCCGTCTCCCAACTCGGCGTCGTGGACGGCATCCTGATCGACCGGGCCTTCGTCGAGAACCGGTACAAGAACGCGCAGGAGCTGGCCGAGGTCTCCGACGTCGAGCCGCCCGCCCCGCACAACATCGCCAACGCCCTCGCGGCGGCGGCCCTCGCCCGCTCCTTCGGGGTGCCCGCCCAGGCGGTGCGCGACGGACTGCGGAACTTCCGGCCCGACGCCCACCGCATCCAGCACGTCGCCGACCTCGACGGCGTGGCGTACGTGGACGACTCCAAGGCCACCAACACCCATGCCGCGGAAGCCTCGTTGGCGGCCTACGAGCCCATCGTGTGGATCGCGGGCGGCCTCGCCAAGAGCGCCGAGTTCGACGAGCTGGTGGCGGGCTCCGCCAAGCGTCTGCGGGGGGTCGTACTGATCGGCGCCGACCGCGCGCTGATCCGCGAGGCCCTCACGCGACACGCCCCGGAGGTACCCGTCGTGGACCTCGACCGGACCGACACTGGGGCGATGCTCCAGGCGGTGACCGAGGCGAAGCGGCTGGCCCGGCCGGGCGACACGGTACTGCTGGCCCCGGCCTGTGCCTCCATGGACATGTTCACCAACTACAACCAGCGCGGCGACGCGTTCGCGGCGGCCGTCCGCGAGCTCGGCGCCTGACCCCGGCCGCCCGCCGGGCGGAACTTGGGAGGGACGCGTGGGACGTTCGGTGCTCAGGGGAGGCGTGGATGGCCGCTAGCCGTACCGGACGGCCGCCCGTACAGCGGGCGGCCCGCCGCCCCGCACCCCGGCCGAGCGTGCCCGACAACCCCCTGCGGCGGCTGCGCACCCGCGCCCGCCGGGCCTGGGACCGCCCGCTGACCGCGTACTACCTGATCCTCGGCGGCAGTCTGCTGATCATCGTCCTGGGCCTGGTGATGGTCTACTCGGCCTCCCAGATCACCGCGCTCCAGCTGTCGCTGCCCGGCTCGTTCTTCTTCCGCAAGCAGTTCCTCGCCGCGCTGATCGGCGGGGTGCTGATGTTCGCCGCCTCCCGGATGCCGGTACGGCTGCACCGGGCGCTGGCCTACCCGATCCTGGCCGCCGCCGTCTTCGCGATGGCCCTGGTGCAGGTGCCGGGGATAGGGATGTCGGTCAACGGCAACCGGAACTGGATCTCGCTCGGCGGCTCCTTCCAGATCCAGCCCAGCGAGTTCGGCAAGCTCGCGCTCGTCCTGTGGGGCGCGGACCTGATCGCCCGCAAGCAGGACAAGAAGCTGCTGGCCCAGTGGAAGCACATGCTGGTCCCGCTGGTCCCGGTCGCCTTCCTGCTGCTCGGTCTGATCATGCTCGGCGGCGACATGGGCACCGCGATCATCCTCACCGCGATCCTCTTCGGCCTGCTCTGGCTCGCCGGAGCCCCGACCCGGCTGTTCGCCGGGGTGCTCTCGGTCGCGGCGCTGATCGGTGTGATCCTCATCAAGACCAGCCCCAACCGGATGGCCCGGCTCGCCTGCATCGGCGCCACCGAGCCCAAGGCGGGCGCCGCCGACTGCTGGCAGGCCGTGCACGGCATCTACGCCCTCGCCTCCGGCGGAATCTTCGGTTCCGGGCTGGGCGCGAGTGTGGAGAAATGGGGCCAACTCCCCGAAGCCCACACCGACTTCATCTTCGCCGTCACCGGTGAGGAACTGGGTCTCGCGGGGACGCTGTCGGTGCTCGCCCTGTTCGCCGCTCTAGGCTATGCGGGTATCCGCGTGGCCGGACGCACGGAGGACCCCTTCGTGAGGTACGCCGCGGGAGGCGTGACCACCTGGATCACCGCACAGGCGGTGATCAACATCGGTGCGGTGCTCGGCCTGCTGCCGATCGCCGGTGTCCCCCTCCCGCTGTTCTCCTACGGAGGGTCCGCCCTGCTGCCGACCATGTTCGCCATCGGGCTCCTGATCGCCTTCGCGCGTGACGATCCCGCTGCGCGGGCGGCGCTTGCGATGCGGCAACCCCGCTTTGGTAGAAAGCGGGCGAGCGGCTCCCGTGTCGAGCGGGTGCCGCGGAGATGGAACACGATGCGACGGCGCGCCTCGGCGGCGCGTCCGTCCGGAGAGCGGTGAATTTCGGTGCATGTCGTACTCGCCGGCGGGGGTACCGCGGGCCACATCGAGCCCGCGCTCGCCCTCGCGGACGCCCTGCGCAGGCAGGACCCCACCGTGGGGATCACGGCCCTGGGCACGGAGCGCGGCCTCGAGACGCGGCTCGTCCCCGAGCGCGGCTACGAGCTGGCGCTGATCCCGGCGGTCCCGCTGCCGCGCAAGCCCACGCCCGAGCTGATCACGGTGCCGGGCCGGCTGCGCGGCACGATCAAGGCCACGGAGCAGATCCTGGAGCGCACCAAGGCGGACGCCGTGGTCGGCTTCGGCGGCTACGTCGCGCTGCCCGCCTATCTGGCCGCCAAGCGCCTCGGTGTGCCGATCGTGGTCCACGAGGCCAACGCCCGCCCCGGCCTGGCCAACAAGATCGGCTCGCGCTACGCGGCCCGGGTGGCCGTCTCCACGCCCGACAGCAAGCTCCGGGACGCCCGCTACATCGGCATCCCGCTGCGCCGCTCCATCGCCACCCTGGACCGCGCGGCCCTGCGCCCCGAGGCCCGCCACTACTTCGGCCTGAGCCCCAACCTGCCCACGCTGCTCGTCTCCGGCGGCTCGCAGGGCGCCCGGCGCCTCAACGAGGTCGTCCAGCAGGTCGCGCCCTGGCTCCAGCGGGCGGGCATCCAGATCCTGCACGCGGTCGGCCCGAAGAACGAACTGCCGCAGGTGCAGCAGATGCCGGGGATGCCCCCGTACGTCCCGGTAAGTTACCTGGACCGGATGGACCTCGCGTACGCCGCGGCCGACCTGATGCTCTGCCGCGCGGGCGCGATGACCGTCGCCGAACTCTCCGCCGTCGGACTCCCGGCCGCCTACGTCCCGCTGCCCATCGGCAACGGCGAACAGCGGCTCAACGCCCAGCCGGTGGTCAAGGCGGGCGGCGGACTCCTCGTGGACGACGCGGAACTGACGCCGGAGTGGCTCCAGCAGAACGTGCTGCCGGTCCTGGCCGACCCGCACCGCCTCTACGAGATGTCCCGCGCCGCCGGTGAGTTCGGCCGCCGCGACGCCGACGACCTCCTCGTCGGCATGGTGTACGAGGCGATCGCCGCGGGCCGATAGGACCGCCCGAACGAAGGGACAGTGAGCGTGGCCGGACCCACCGTCGCCGAGCGCGACGCACGCCGACCGGGGGTGTCCGGCCCGCCGCTCGTCCCCCGCTCGCACAGACCGCGGCTTCGTACGATCATCGCCCTGGCGGTGCTGATCGTCCTCCTCGGAGCCGGTTCCGTCTGGGTGTTGTACGGCTCCGAGTGGCTGCGGGTGCGTCAGGTCGCGGTCTCCGGCACCCGCGTGCTCACCCCGGCCGAGGTCCGCACGGCCGCCGCCGTCCCCGTCGGGGCCCCGCTGGTCTCCGTGGACACCGGCACCATCGAGGCGCGCCTGCGGCGGGAGTTGCCCCGGATCGACGCCGTCGAGGTGGAGCGCTCCTGGCCGCACGGCATCGCCCTGAAGGTCACCGAGCGCACTCCGTCCCTGCTTGTCCGCAAGGGCCCGGATTTCACCGAAGTCGATGCCCAAGGCGTCCGGTTCGCGACCGTCCCGCAGGCCCCGCGTGGCGTGCCGCTGCTCGAACTCACCGTCTCCCGCGAGGACTCGGGCGCCGCGAGCCTGCGCCGCTTCGGCACCGACCGCCTGGTGCGCGAGGCCGTACGCGTCGCGGCCGCGCTGCCCGCGTCCGTCAAGAAGGACACCCGCGCCGTCCAAGTCCGTTCCTACGACGCGATCTCACTGCGCCTCAAGGGCGGGCGCACGGTGGCGTGGGGCAGCGTGGACGGCGGTCCCGCCAAGGCACGGGCCCTCACCGCTCTCATGAAAGCAGCTCCCGACGCCCGGCACTTCGATGTCAGCGTGCCCACCGCCCCTGCCTCAGCCGGGAGTTGACGTACATCAGTGCAGGCCAGCACCCTGGTTGGGCACCGCTACGGCTGATCACATAGGGTGAAAAGAAAAACGGGAGGTTCGGCGTGTTCGTTGAACGGGCGCCGCTTGTCGACTTAGTGTCCTGTTCAGAAGACTCCAGGGAACAGACACACTGGTAACCCTAAACTTCAGGGTTAGGGTTCGGGTCGGCGTTCGGACCGTCCCAATTCGGCATCCGTCGTCCCGGTCGGGAACCGCCCGGCGCGACAACGTAATTCGAGGCGAGAGGCCTTCGACGTGGCAGCACCGCAGAACTACCTCGCAGTCATCAAGGTCATCGGTGTCGGCGGCGGTGGTGTCAATGCCATCAACCGGATGATCGAGGTCGGCCTCAAGGGCGTCGAGTTCATCGCCATCAACACCGACGCGCAGGCACTGTTGATGAGCGACGCCGACGTCAAGCTGGACGTCGGCCGTGAACTCACCCGCGGACTCGGCGCCGGCGCCAACCCGGCCGTCGGCCGCAAGGCCGCCGAGGACCACCGCGAGGAGATCGAGGAGGTCCTCAAGGGGGCCGACATGGTCTTCGTGACGGCCGGTGAGGGCGGCGGCACCGGCACCGGCGGCGCGCCCGTCGTGGCCAACATCGCGCGCTCGCTCGGCGCCCTCACCATCGGCGTGGTCACGCGCCCGTTCACCTTCGAGGGACGGCGTCGCGCCAACCAGGCCGAGGACGGCATCGCGGAGCTGCGCGAAGAGGTCGACACCCTCATCGTCATCCCCAACGACCGGCTGCTGTCCATCTCGGACCGCCAGGTCTCGGTCCTGGACGCCTTCAAGTCGGCCGACCAGGTCCTGCTCTCCGGTGTCCAGGGCATCACCGACCTCATCACCACTCCCGGTCTGATCAACCTCGACTTCGCCGACGTCAAGTCGGTCATGTCCGAGGCCGGTTCGGCCCTCATGGGCATCGGCTCGGCCCGCGGCGACGACCGCGCGGTGGCCGCGGCCGAGATGGCGATCTCCTCGCCGCTCCTGGAGGCGTCCATCGACGGCGCCCGGGGCGTGCTGCTCTCCATCTCCGGCGGCTCCGACCTCGGCCTGTTCGAGATCAACGAGGCCGCCCAGCTGGTCAGCGAGGCCGCCCACCCGGAGGCCAACATCATCTTCGGCGCGGTCATCGACGACGCCCTCGGCGACGAGGTGCGGGTCACCGTGATCGCGGCCGGTTTCGACGGGGGCCAGCCCCCGGCCCGCCGGGACAACGTGCTCGGCTCGGCGTCCTCGGGCTCCCCGGCCCAGCGTCGCGAGGAGCAGCCGGTTCCGCCCCGTCAGCAGACCGAGTCCCGGCCGACGTTCGGCTCGCTCGGCAGCGTGACGCCGAAGGAGGAGCCGGAGCCCGCGCCGGAGCCGGTGGTCGAGGTCCCGGTGGCCCCGCCGGTGCCCCAGTCCCGGTCCTACGAGGACATCGTCGAGCTGGATGTGCCGGACTTCCTGAAGTGATAGGACAGCGCGAAAGCGTGAGCGGCGCGCACTTCGCCTTCACCGACAGGTGGGGCGGGGTGAGCGCCGCTCCGTATGAGGAGCTCAATCTCGGCGGCGCGGTCGGTGACGACCCCGGCGCGGTACGGGCCAACCGTGAACTGACCGCGAAGGCACTGGGTCTTGACCCGGCGTCGGTGGTCTGGATGAACCAGGTGCACGGCGCCGACGTGGCCGTCGTGGACGAGCCGTGGGGTGACAGGCCCGTCCCCGAGGTGGACGCGATCGTCACCACCCGGCGCGGACTCGCCCTCGCCGTACTCACGGCCGACTGTGTGCCGGTGCTGCTCGCCGACCCGGTCGCGGGTGTGGTCGCGGCCGCGCACGCGGGCCGTCCCGGAATGGTCGCGGGGGTCGTCCCCGCCGCCGTACGCGCCATGACCGAACTCGGCGCGGAGCCGGGCCGGATCGTCGCCCGCACCGGCCCCTGTGTGTGCGGCCGTTGTTACGAGGTGCCCGAAGCGCTGCGCGCCGAGGTCGCCGAGGCCGAACCGACGGCGCACGCGGTGACGAGCTGGGGCACTCCGGCCGTCGACGTGAGCGCCGGAGTGCACGCGCAGCTCGACCGGCTCGGGGTGTGCGACCGGGCGCAATCGCCGGTGTGCACGTTGGAGTCGGGGGATCACTTCTCCTACCGGCGCGACCGCACCACCGGGCGGCTCGCCGGGTATGTGTGGCTGGACTGAGTGGACATGACGGACCGTAGGGCCGAACTCGCCAGAAATCTGGCGAAGGTGGAGGAACGCATCGCGGCCGCGTGCGCGGCGGCGGGGCGTCCCCGTGACGAGGTGACCCTGATCGTGGTCACCAAGACGTACCCGGCGAGCGATGTGAGGATCCTGTCGGAGCTGGGTGTGCGTCAGGTCGGCGAGAACCGCGACCAGGACGCGGCCCCGAAGGCCGCCGCCTGTGCGGATCTGCCCCTGGAATGGCACTTCATCGGCCAGCTGCAGACCAACAAGGTCCGTTCCGTGGTCGGTTATGCCGATTTCGTGCAGTCGGTCGACCGGGACCGGCTCGTCACCGCGCTCTCGCGGGAGGCGGTCCGGGCCGGGCGCGAGGTGGGCTGCCTCCTGCAGGTCGCACTCGACGCGGGGGCGAGCGGCCGGGGCGAGCGCGGAGGTGTCGCGCCTGCCGGAATCGAGGAGTTGGCCGGTCTCGTCGCCGACGCGCCCGGACTGCGGCTCGACGGACTGATGACCGTCGCCCCCCTCACCGGTGAATACGCGGGACGCGAACAGGCCGCGTTCGAACGGCTCGTGGATTTGTCGACGGACCTGCGCCGATCCCATCCGACTGCAACCATGGTGTCGGCAGGGATGAGTGCGGATCTCGAGCAGGCCGTGGCGGCCGGGGCGACACATGTGCGCGTCGGCAGTGCGGTACTCGGAGTCCGCCCCCGCCTCGGGTAACGTCGCGAAGAAGTCGGACCACAGCAGAAAATATGGTCAATGCCGCCGAAAGCGGTACTAAGGCCACGTGGATCGCGGGCACTTGGCAGTCGTCAGCCGATCCACCACAGAGCGGAGGACTCAGAGCATGGCCGGCGCGATGCGCAAGATGGCGGTCTACCTCGGCCTCGTGGAGGACGATGGGTACGACGGCCGGGGATTCGACCCCGACGACGAGTTCGAGCCCGAACTGGACCCGGAGCCCGAGCGGGACCACCGACGACACGAACCATCACACCAGTCGCACAACGTACATTCGCCCCAAAGGGATGAATCCGTGCGAGTGGTGCAGCCGCCGGCGCCGCGCGAGCCGGTCTCGCATTCCGTGGCGCCGACCGCGGATCCGGGGCGTCCGGCGCGGATCGCGCCCGTGGCGTCCATCACACAAGAACGTCAGTCCCTGGAGAAGAACGCGCCGGTGATCATGCCCAAGGTCGTGTCGGAACGAGAGCCGTACCGGATCACCACCCTGCATCCCCGGACCTACAACGAGGCCCGTACCATCGGGGAACACTTCCGTGAGGGCACCCCGGTGATCATGAACCTCACGGAGATGGACGACACTGACGCGAAGCGACTTGTCGACTTCGCCGCAGGGTTGGTGTTTGGACTTCACGGCAGTATCGAACGAGTGACGCAGAAGGTCTTCCTGTTGTCTCCTGCTAACGTCGATGTCACGGCGGAGGACAAGGCCCGCATCGCAGAGGGCGGGTTCTTCAACCAGAGCTGAGAAGCAACACCGGGACGATGCACGGCACAGGGGAGAGGGAAGCGCAGCGATGAGTGTGTTCGCGCAGGTGATCTACATCGCGCTGATGGTCTTTCTCGGCCTGCTGATCGTCCGGTTGGTCATGGACTATGTCTTCCAGTTCGCCCGCTCGTGGCAACCCGGCAAGGCGATGGTGGTCGTACTGGAGGCCACCTACACTGTCACCGATCCACCGTTGAAACTGCTGCGGCGGTTCATCCCGCCGTTGCGTCTCGGGGGCGTGGCACTCGACCTGTCCTTCTTCGTACTGATGATCATCGTCTGGATTCTCATCTCGGTGGCGGGGAGCTTCGCGCGATGAGAGTGGACGATACGGTCTTGCCGACTGCCGATGACTACGTTGAGGTGAAGAGATGCCGTTGACCCCCGAGGACGTGCGGAACAAGCAGTTCACGACCGTCCGCCTCCGAGAAGGCTATGACGAGGACGAGGTCGATGCCTTCCTCGACGAGGTCGAAGCCGAACTGACCCGTCTGCTCCGCGAGAACGAGGACCTGCGCGCCAAGCTGGCCGCCGCCACGCGCGCGGCCGCGCAGAACCAGCAGAACATGCGCAAGGGTCCCGAGCAGGACCAGCCCGGAGGCATGCAGCAGGGCGGTATGCCGCAGCAGGGTGGCATGCAGCAGGGCGGTATGCCGCAGCAGGGTGGCATGCAGCAGGG
>NZ_WWIR01000218.1 GCF_009863025.1 Streptomyces sp. SID4985
GGGCGCGGCGCAGGACGGCGGCGATGCGGGCGGAGAGGTGCTCGACGGAGAAGGGCTTGGTCAGGTAGTCGTCCGCCCCCGCGTTGAGCAGCCGGACGATCTCCGTCTCGTCGTCCCGCGCGGTGGCGATGATCACCGGCACATCGGTGATGCCGCGCAGCATCTTCAGCGCCTCGGAGCCGTCCAGGTCCGGCAGTCCGAGGTCGAGTATGACCACGTCGAACCGGAAGTGGGCGACCTCGCGCAGCGCTTCCAGCGCCGTGCCCACGCTGCGCACGGTGTGGGCGGCGTCGGTCAGATGCCTGATGAGCGCCGAGCGGACGAACTGATCGTCCTCGACCACGAGCACACTTGCCATGCGCCGCAACCTACGCCATGCGGCCGAGCCGGGTCCTGGCCTGTGGACAACTCCCTGTGGACAACTGGGGCCCTGTGCACGGCCGGTGACGGCTGAGGCAGTATGACTCCGATGCGCAGAGGACTCGTACACGTACTGGCGTGGCTGCTCGCCACCGGAGCGGCGGTCGCCCTCTCCTGGTGGGGCGTGCACACGGTCATGGCCGGAACGGCCTACGACCCCCCACGCGCCGTCCCCATCACGGCCGCCGAGGCCGCCGCCGCCCACGCCTCCCCCTCCCCACCCGCCACGAGCCGCCCGTCCCC
>NZ_WWIR01000219.1 GCF_009863025.1 Streptomyces sp. SID4985
GACGGCGCGCTGACCGGCGGCATGGCCTGGGAGGCGCTGAACAACATCGCCGAGGCCAAGGACCGCCCGCTCGTCATCGTCGTCAACGACAACGAGCGCTCCTACGCGCCCACCATCGGCGGCCTCGCCAACCACCTGGCCACCCTGCGCACCACCGACGGCTACGAGCGCTTCCTCGCCCGCACCAAGGACCTGCTCGACCGCACCCCGGTCGTCGGCCGCCCGCTCTACGACACCCTGCACGGCGCCAAGAAGGGCCTGAAGGACTTCATCGCCCCGCAGGGCATGTTCGAGGACCTGGGCCTGAAGTACGTCGGCCCCATCGACGGCCACGACATCG
>NZ_WWIR01000220.1 GCF_009863025.1 Streptomyces sp. SID4985
TCGGCGAGCTGATCGCCGAGGCCATGGACAAGGTCGGCAAGGAAGGCGTCATCACCGTCGAGGAGAGCAACACCTTCGGTCTGGAGCTTGAGCTCACCGAGGGCATGCGCTTCGACAAGGGCTACATCTCCGCCTACTTCGCGACCGACATGGAGCGCATGGAGTCGGTGCTCGAGGACCCGTACATCCTCATCGCCAACTCCAAGATCTCCTCGGTCAAGGACCTGCTCCCGCTCCTGGAGAAGGTCATGCAGTCGGGCAAGCCGCTGCTGATCATCGCCGAGGACGTCGAGGGCGAGGCCCTGTCGACCCTGGTCGTCAACAAGATCCGCGGCACCTTCAAGTCCGTCGCCGTCAAGGCCCCGGGCTTCGGCGACCGCCGCAAGGCCATGCTCGGCGACATCGCCATCCTCACGGGCGGCGAGGTCATCTCCGAGGAGGTCGGCCTCAAGCTGGAGAACGCGACGCTGGACCTCCTGGGCCGCGCCCGCAAGGTCGTCGTCACCAAGGACGAGACCACGATCGTCGACGGCGCCGGCTCTTCGGAGCAGGTGCAGGGCCGCGTGAACCAGATCCGCGCCGAGATCGAGAACAGCGACTCGGACTACGACCGCGAGAAGCTCCAGGAGCGCCTGGCGAAGCTCGCCGGTGGCGTGGCGGTCATCAAGGCCGGTGCCGCGACCGAGGTCGAGCTCAAGGAGCGCAAGCACCGCATCGAGGACGCCGTGCGCAACGCCAAGGCGGCCGTCGAGGAGGGCATCGTCGCCGGTGGTGGCGTGGCCCTGCTGCAGGCCGGCCAGGTCTTCGACAAGCTGGAGCTGTCGGGCGACGAGGCGACCGGTGCCAACGCGGTCAAGCTCGCGCTTGAGGCCCCGCTGAAGCAGATCGCCGTCAACGGTGGTCTCGAGGGCGGCGTCGTCGTGGAGAAGGTCCGCAACCTGCCCGTCGGCAACGGCCTGAACGCCGCGACCGGCGAGTACGTCGACATGATCGCCGAGGGCATCATCGACCCGGCGAAGGTGACGCGTTCCGCCCTGCAGAACGCCGCCTCCATCGCCGCGCTGTTCCTCACCACCGAGGCCGTCATCGCCGACAAGCCGGAGAAGGCCGGCGCGGCCGCTCCGGGCGGGATGCCGGGCGGTGACATGGACTTCTGATCCCTCGCGGATCAACTGTCCTTGCCGAGGGCGGCACTTCCTTCCGGGGTTCCGGGGGAGGTGCCGCCTTCGGGCGTTTCCGGGGTCAACCCATGGCGCGCCCGGCCATCTCCGCATGGCAGTCCTTCGCAGAGTTAATTACGCCAGCAGGGATGAAATGGCAGAGATGGTTACGTTTGGCTGTAACTATCTCCGTCGAACTGTGTAAGCATCTCTGTACGGACTGTGCGGAGCAGCTTGCCGTCATCGCCGGGGTCGCGGCGGACGAGCTCCACGTCCGGCACCTTCAGTCGCGCCAGCTCGTCCTCGCCGCCCCAGTGGCAGGTGCACTGGACCTCGTCGGCGCGGGCGGTCATGCCGCGGAAGGTGAGGGCCAGGTTCTCCAGGGCGCGGTCGAGCCGGGCGCGCGGGGGAGTGGCGTCGGGGTTCGGCATCGGCACAGCCTCGTTCAGTCCAGTGGGGGCTGCCAGGCGTAGGCGCGTTCCACTCGGGCCACTTCGACGGTGTACGAGGCGTACCAGCGGTCGCGGCCGAGGCGTTGGGCTTCCAGGTGCTCGGGGTGGGCCTTCCAGGCGGTTATGGATTCGGCGTCCGTGTAGTAGATGACGACGAGGTCGCGGCCGTCGGCGTCCGTCATCGACTCGCGGCCCAGGTAGCCGGGTTGGGCCTCGCCGAGTTCGGCCATGCGCTTGCTCATCGCGGCGTAGCCGTCCAGGTCCTCGGATGGCGCGGTGGTGATGATGACGGCGTAGTACGGCGGTTCGGGGCGGACGAACGAGGCGGTCATGCGGGGCCCTCCGTCGGTGAGGAGCGTGGGGCGTCAGCGTATTGGATCAGGGTTGCGCGGGGGCGGTCGGGCGGATTCGCCGGTCCGGAATGCCATGTCACGTCTGTGGGTGGTCAGTTCGGGCAGGTGCGCGCTGTCGTGGCGGAAGCCGTGTCCGTGCGTCGCGTCATGTCGAGGCGGTCGGCGGTGGCCAGGGTTCGGCACAGGACGCGGGTAACTCCCGTGCGCGTACGGTCAGGACGCGGGTACCGGTGTGTTCCTGCGGGCCGACATCGCGGCCCGGATCTGCTGGGCGTGGGAGCGTACGTCGGGGGCGGGCAGGGGTGCGGAGGGCTGTCGGGGTGACGGGTCGGACCGGCAGGCCCGGCACAGTCCTCCCGGCAGCGCCTCGGGACGGCCCGGCACACCGCACTCCCCGCACACCAGCATCCGCGACGGCGGCCTGCGGACCGGTTCCGGGGGGAGTTTGTCCACGAGGCGGCGCCGTAGGAGAGCGGCCGGGTGGTGGATGAGGGGCGGCAGGCCGTCCGTCAGCGCGCGGAGTACGGTGTCGTCCGTGGCCTCCCGCGCGAACCACTCCGCCAGCAGCGGGGCGAGGGCCTTGCAGTCGGCCTCGGAGAGGGACAGGGCCGCGTTCCTACGGCCCAGCGCCGCCAGCAGGATCAACGCGCGTGAACGGGTGGGGGGTTCTGGGCGCGGGCGGTCCTCCGGTACGGCTCCTCGCGTGAACGCCGCCCACCACGCGTCGTCCCTCGCGGTACGGGAGAACCACGATCGGGTGATCCAGCGCGAGCTGCCCGACTCCGACTCCACGCACTCCCTGCCCCGCCTCAAGTGGCCCTCGTTCTGCATGCGGTTGAGGGCGGTACGCAGGGCGCACTGGCCGTACGGGAGTTCCTTCGCCAGCGTTTTCACGGAGATGTCGGCGCCTTCGGGGAGGCGGTCGATGTACGCGGCGATCGCTGCCTCGCGCGGCGGCAGGTGGGTGAAGTCGTGTGGCGTACGGGGGAGTTGGTCCGGTGTTTGGCGCTTGCCGTAGCCCGGATTGGCCATCGGGTGGTGGGATGCGTGCGCCTGCGAAGGGGCAGGACTAAGCTTGGCTTCAGCCACTGGATCGAGTCCGTTTCGATCTGTCTGGTCAAGCCCCCGCAGGTGTTGGTAGCGCCTGGCGGGGGCTGTTCGTTATGCGGGCACGCTAGAGCGTCATGACTGTCCGTGGCAAGTCGGTGGCCGCCAGTCAACTCGCTGGGTGGGAGGGTGGGTTGAAACCCACCAACCAATCCTTGTTAAGAGGGCTCGGGGCTCGGTGCTTGAGCCTCGGGGCGTTCGTCGAGTCGGCCGAGCTTGAGGTTTTCCGTGAACACCGGCCAACGGTCCGTCCGGGACACGAGCTTCGGGCCGCCGGGTGCCCGACGTGCCCGACGTGGCGGTCAGGCGGTCTCCGACTCCGCGATCAGCGTGTCGAGTGCCGTACGCAGCGCGGTCAGTTCGGCCGGGGTGGGGGCGACCGGGTCGTGGGGTGTCAGCGCGTCCGGGTTGACCACGGCGGTGGTGCCCTCCGGGCCGGGCGCGGCCGTCGCGGGGGCGAGAAGTGCGACGGGGTCGGGCTGCGGGGTGGCGAGGAGCGCGGCGGGGTCGGGCTGCGGGGTGGCGATGCGGCCGCCGAGCTTACGCAACGCGGGCGCGAGGCTGAGCCGGGGGAAGGGGAAGTCCGCGGGGAGCAGGGCGGACTGGTGGGTGTGGTCGTCGCCGCGGAAGTCCAGCGCCCAGCCCTCCCAGCGCGGCAACGGCCAGTCGTGAATCCCGGCCACGGTCCGCGCGGACCAGAGCGAGACGGTGCGGGCCCGCGGGTCGAAATGAACGCCGCCATCCGGCATCTCGGCGGGCGCGGGGGTGCGCGGCGACGCGGCGATCAGGTCGATCAGGGCCGGACCGCCGGCGACGTGACCGACGGGTTCCCACAGGCTGCCCCACGCGCGCACGCTGCCGTCGGGCAGCCGCAGGGAGACGACCGAGCGGGGGTCGGTGCCCTCGCTGTACGCGAACCGGTCCGGCTCGAACGCCTCGAACCAGCCCGGCGGACGGCTCACATCCCTGTCCAGGCCCAGGTGATGGGTCAGATCACCCAGGGCGTCATGCGCGAAGCGGACGTCCCACCCGGGCCAGGTCCGGGCCAGTACGGCGCGGGCGGCGGCGTACTCGTCCCAGTCGATGGAGGAGGCGCACCACAGCAGGACCCGGCGGTCATGGTCGACGAGCGCGGCGCCCTCGCACCACACGTCGTCGAGCCACTCGTCGATCTCCCGCCCGGCCCTGAAACAGCGGGTCGCTGCCGCGGGGCCTGGCAGTAGATCGTTGATGATCCCGTTTGCGCCCCAGTGCGAGTAGTGCCGGTGCCAGGTGCCGTTCTCGACTATCACGTATTGCGCTCGTGCTCCCATGAGCGGGGAGGTTAGTTCGAGCGGGCTGCGGGTGCCTTGAGGTTTTCCACGAACGTGGACCAGGCCTCCGGCCGGAGCGTGAGGTTCGGGCCGGGGTTCTTCGAGTCGCGGACGGGGATGTGGGTGGGGTGGGTGTCGGCCACCTCCAGGCAGTCGCCGCCGGTGCCGTCGCTGTAGCTGGACTTGCGCCAGGTGGTGTCCATGCTCCGATATTCCGCTGCTGAATCAACCTTGGATAGAGGGCATTTGGTCAGTCGCGCTTGAGGTCTTCCACGAACGCGGACCAAGTCCCCGACTGGAACACGAGCTTCGGGCCGAGGGGAGCCTTCGAGTCGCGGACGGGGACGTGATGGGGGTGGGCGTCGGCCACTTCCAGGCAGTCGCCCGCGCTGCCGCCGCTGTACGTCGACTTGCGCCAGGTGACTGTGTCCGGACCTGGCTCAGGGGTGTTCCTCATGTGCGTAATCCTGTGCAATTGCGTCAAGCAGGGCAAGGGAGTTGGCTGGTGAGAGAGCTGTGGCTGCCAGGAGTTCGAAGGTACGCCTGTGGTGCATGACGGTGGACGGGTCGTCCTCCAGTTGCCCGGTGCCGACTCCTTCAAAGTAGAGCACCGGCGGAGCGGCTTCGAAGTCCATCAACTTGATGGATCCCTCCATCGCGACGTGTGCCCCCGCGTCGAACGGCAGTACCTGCACGATGGCCCGGTGTTCTCGTGCCACGTCGGCCACCCGTCGCGCTGCCTCCGCCATGACTGCCCGGCCCCCTGTCACGCGGCGCAGGGCGGCCTCGTCGATCACGACCCAAAACAACAAGTTTGTTGGATCGTCGAGGAGGAGTGTGCGCGCCATCCGCATGGCCACCAACTCATCGAGCCTTCGCTCCGACTCTGTCGGCCGGTAGGCGCGGAAGACGGCACGCGCGTACGCGGGAGTCTGGAGCAGCCCGGGGATCAGCAGGGGCGTGTACTGCCTGATCGCAATAGCGTGCGCCTCCGCTTCCGCTGCCTCGGCGAAGTGTTCCGGGTGCTTCGACTTGGCCGTAGCAGCACAGTTCCGCGTGAAGAAGTCCCCCATGTCCAGGACTTCGTCCAGGATGCGCGCGTACTCCGGCTGCATCCGGCGCGTTCCTGCCTCCAGTTGCCCGATGTACGAACCGCTGACGAACAACAGCTCGCCCAATTCGCTCTGGCTCAGTCCTTTTCGCTCACGCGCATGGCGCAACTCCGCCCCGATCATCGCTCGCGGGGATGACGACGGGTCGAGATCCCTTGGCCCTGGCATCGGCACGCTCCTCGTCCCACAGACGGAGTTGTTGGGTCTACCCCTCTCGCCAGGCTAGAAGCGGAGCGACCACGCTGTGTGCGGAACCTCGATACTCAGCGTGGAGGAATGAAGCGCGATGGAATCGCATGTCACCGCGGAACAGGCCCTGGAGCGACTCCGCACCGCCCTCAAGGAGGCCGGCGTCAAGCTGCCCTCGCTGCGGATCGACCTCGTCACCGGTATCTACGGTGACCCCAACGCCCTGATCGACCTGGGCCGTTGCAACGCGACCGTCGCCTCGCGGCTGGCCGACGCGCTCACCCCGCAGGACGGTGACGAGTGACCGCAGACGAGCCCCCGGCCGTCGGCACGTACGCGATCGACGCGCGGAACGGCCGTATCGGCGAGGTCATGGGCCGGGTCGGCGGCCGCATCCAACTGCGCCCCATCGGCGGCGGCCGGGAGTGGGACGTACCGCCCGCCGAACTCGGGGAGGCCCCGCCCGCCGACGTGCTGCGGGAACGCGTACGGCGATTGAACCGCGACGCCCTTCTCCGCGCGCAGATCGAGTCGCCTTGACGCCGGGCGGAGCGGCTCGGTCGAGAGGAGGTCCGCTCGTGCCGCCCCGGCGTTGGGACAGGTGGCCGGTGTCACAAGGTGGACGGAGGCCGGGCGGAATAGGGGGCGGCGGGGGTGCGGTTGTTTCAGAGGGTGCACAATTGCGTGCGCACATACCGTCCGGTCAATAGCCACCGTACTCACGAGGAGCCCCCCACGTGACCGTTACGACGCCCGCCGCCTCCCGCGCGGCCCAGCTGCTGTCCCGCCCGATCACGCTGAACGGCCTCACCGTCCCGAACCGGATCGTGATGGCGCCGATGACCCGTATGTTCTCGCCGGGCGGCATCCCCGGTGAGGATGTGGTGTCGTACTACTCCCGCCGTGCCGCGAACGGTGTCGGCCTGATCGTCACCGAGGGCACCTATGTGGGCCACGACTCGGCCGGCCAGAGCGACAGTGTGCCGCGCTTCCATGGCGAGGAGCAGCTCGCGGGCTGGGCGAAGGTCGCGCAGGAGGTGCACGCGGCGGGCGGCACGATCGTCCCGCAGCTGTGGCACATCGGCATGGTCCGCCGCCAGGGTGAGCCGCCGTTCGCGGACGCTCCCGCCGTCGGCCCGTCCGGCATCCACAAGGAGGGCGCCGAGCCCAAGGGCAAGGCCATGACGCAGTCCGACGTGGACGACGTCATCGCCGCGTTCGCGCAGGCCGCGGCCGACGCCGAGCGCATCGGCTTCGACGGTGTCGAGATCCATGGTGCCCACGGCTACCTTCTCGACCAGTTCCTGTGGTCCGGCACCAACGTCCGCACCGACGCCTACGGCGGCGACCCGGTCGCCCGCGCCCAGTTCTCGGCCGAGGTCGTCGCGGCCGTGCGCGAGCGCGTGTCCGCCGAGTTCCCGATCATCTTCCGCTACTCGCAGTGGAAGCAGCAGGACTACACCGCGCGCCTCGCGGAGACCCCGGAGGAGCTGGAGGCGATCCTGACGCCGCTGGCCGCCGCCGGTGTCGACGTCTTCCACGCCTCCACCCGCCGCTACTGGGAGCCCGAGTTCGAGGGCTCCGACCTCAACCTCGCGGGCTGGACCAAGAAGATCACCGGCAAGCCGGTCATCACCGTCGGCTCGGTCGGCCTGGACGGCGACTTCGTCAAGGCGTTCCAGGGCGAGGGCGCGCCGGTCAAGGGCATCGAGGACCTCCTCGACGGCCTGGAGAGCGGCGAGTTCGACATGGTCGCCATCGGCCGTGCCCTCCTCCAGGACCCGGAGTGGGCCGCGAAGGTCCTCTCCGGCCGCTTCGACGAGCTGAAGCCGTACGACGCCGCCGCGCTGCAGTCGCTCAGCTGAGGTTTGTTGCTTTTGGCACCGGGCGCCGGGTGGATCAACTTCCGCCCGGCGCCTTGCTGTTGCTGCCGTACCTTGTGCGCACAGGGTCAAGGGAGGGCATGCTCATGAGGTACGGCGGCGGTAGTGGTGCGCGAGCGGCGGCGGCTGTCGTGGTCGCCGTCCTGATGACCGGCTGGACGACCGGCTG
Organism: Streptomyces sp. SID4985; assembly: GCF_009863025.1. Lineage (GTDB taxonomy): Bacteria > Actinomycetota > Actinomycetes > Streptomycetales > Streptomycetaceae > Streptomyces. Next base: position 7,739 of record NZ_WWIR01000220.1, read on the forward strand.
CTCGTCGGAGAAACCGGCCCAGGCCAAGGTGTGGGAGCAGTTCTACTGCGCCAAGCTGGGGTCCTGGCAGGACGCCAGGAACGCCGCGGCGGGCGCCGGCACCGGTGACGGACAGGGTGCCGGGTCGCTCGCCTCCGACGAGGCCGCATCCTCGGGCCGCTCGCTCGTCGCCGCCGCGAGAAGGCTCGACCGGGAAGGTCTCGGAGACGGCGCCACCCGCGTCCTCGACGACACCACCAACGCGGTCGGCGGCGATCCCGAGGCCGAGCGCCGTGCGGTGTCCTACTGCGACGACGCGGGCTTCGAGACCCTGGTCGGTTCGGCCGACTGAGCGCCGGTACCACTGGTCCGGCGAAACCTATGTGTCACGGCACTACATGTTGCCCATCGGCTCGACATCCACATATGTGGGCGTGCCCCACACCCGCAGCACCTCGTAGTCGGTGAACTCGTGGACCAGGCGGTACGCCATCGCGGGGCGCGAGCCGCGTCGCTGGGCGGCCAGGTATGCCTCCGCTTCCGCCCGGTCGCGGCGAGGCGTGCCGCACAGCTGCCACTCGCGGCCGTTCCAGGCTTCCGGGAGCCAGCGTTGCTGGGGCTGGGGGCGTTCGGCGCGGACGCCGTAGCGGGAGGGGGACTTCGCGGGGGCGTCCGTCGTACGGGACGGGGCGCCGCCCCCGTACTCCGCGCGCCTCGCCGACCGGCGCCGCGTCTCGCACAGCAGGCACAGGTCGGGCGCGCTCTCGTCCACCGGGCCCTGCGGGTGCTCGGGGCAGCGGGTGACCGGGGCGCCCGCGTCCAGGCTCTCCTCCAGAAGGTCCAGCGCGCGCCGCAGATCGGCCTTGACCTCGTGCAGCCGGGCGTCCGGGGTGTCGGTGGTCAGCGACTCGCCGTGTTCCCCGACCACTCGGAGGGCACGACCTAGCGCGGTGAGCTGGGCGTGATTCATGGATCCAGCTTCTCACTCGAGGCGCGTTCCACGGGAAAGCGGTCTGAGCGCCGAGAATGGCGGCAACGCTATGTGCCGCAACGCTATGTGCCGCAACTCCATGTGCCGCAACTCCATGTGCCACAGCCCTATGTGCTGAAGCCCCATGTGACCGGAGGGTTCCCCGTGAGGATCAACCTGGCCAGCGTCTTCGTCGACGACCAGGACAAGGCCCTGCGCTTCTACACCGAAGTGCTGGGCTTCGTGAAGAAGGCCGACGTCCCCGTCGGTGAGTACCGCTGGCTGACCGTCGTCTCGCCCGAGCAGCCCGACGGCACCGAACTGGTGCTGGAGCCCGACGCCCATCCCGCCGCCAAGGCGTACACGTCGGCGCTCGTCCAGGACGGCATCCCGGCCACGTCCTTCGCCGTGGACGACGTACGGGCCGAGGTCGAGCGGCTGCGCGGGCTCGGGGTGCGCTTCACCCAGGAGCCGACGGAGATGGGGCCGGTCGTCATCGCCGTACTGGACGACACGTGCGGCAACCTGATCCAGATCGCCGAGTACACGGGCGGCGCCCCCGCGTAGCGCGGGACTCCGCTCAGCCGCCGTGCTGGATGAGGCTGCCCTTCCCGCACGCCGGGGGCGCCTCGCCCAGCGGGAGCGGGGAGGCGGCCTTCAGTACGGGGGCCACGGCGAGGTCGGCCGCGCAGCCCGCGGTGTCGGTGGCGGTCCAGCGGTCGCCGCTGTCGGCGGTGGCGGTGGCGTTGGCGGCCTGCGCGGGCGCGGCCAGCGCGGCGGCGGAGACGGTGAGGGCGGCGGTGGTGAGCAGGGCTTTCATCATGCCGGGGGAACGAGCGGGGGCGCGGGGGTGTTACGCGGGTTCGCCCTGGAGGGGCGCGTCTGGGCTCCGGGGGTACGCCCGCGCCGCTCGCCTCAGCTCCGGACCCGGGGGTACCGCCGCGCCGCTCGCCTCGCCTCCGGCCCCGGGGCCACGACCGCGCCATTCGCCTCGCCTCCGGACTGCGGCGCTACGGCGGCTCCGCCTCACGCCGTCTCCCCTCACGCCGTCTCCCGGGCCCGTGTCTCCACCCGGCCCGCCTCCGTCCCCGCCCCCCGCCGGAAGCCGAACGCGTACGTCGCCGCGAAGCCCACCGCGTACCCCGTCAGCAGGCCGCCGCCGTAGATGGCCGCTGCCACGCCCGGCCCTCGGTTGCCGGTCAGCAACGGGAACAGGGCCCAGCCCGAGGGGCCGATCGCCGTCGCGCCGACCTTCGTGCCGAGCATCGCGAAGAAGCCGACGAACGCGCCGCCCGCCGCGCCGCCCGCGCAGGCGGTGGCGAAGGGGCGGCCGAGGGGGAGGGAGACGCCGTAGATCAGGGGCTCGCCGACGCCGAGGAGGCCCGCCGGGAGGGCGGAGCGGATCGTGGTGCGCATGCCGGTGTCGTGGCGCAGGCGGACGTACACCGCGAGGGCGCCGCCGACCTGGCCCGCGCCCGCCATGGCGAGGAGGGGGAGGAGGACGGTGTAGCCCTGCTGCTCGATCAGGGTGGTGTGGATGGGGATCAGGGCCTGGTGGAGGCCGAGCATCACCAGGGGCAGGAACAGACCGCCGAGGAGCAGGCCCGCGAAGGCGCCGGTGGTGGTGAGCAGCCAGTTCGCGCCGGTGCCGATGGCGGTGGCGACGACTCCGGCGGCGTACATCAGGCCGTACAGCGTGGCCAGGCCCGCGACGAGGACGGTCACCGTGGGGGTGACGAGGACGTCCAGCGCGCCCGGCAGGCGGCCCCGGCACCACTTCTCCACCCGGGTGGCGAGCAGCGCGGCGGCCAGTGCGCCGAGGACTCCGCCCTGGCCGGGGGAGAGGTGGACGCCGAACGCGGTCACCTTCTCCACCCCGGGGTGGACGACCACGGCCGCCACCGCGCCGCCCAGGATCGGGGTGCCGCCGAACTTCTTCGCCGCCTGGTAGCCGACGAACACCGCGATCAGCGCCATGAAGCCGGAGGCGATGGCGGCCAGGGCGGGGGTGAGGCCGGGGAGCCAACCGGCGTTCACGAGAAGGCCGTTGAGCCCGGCGAGGACGCCACAGCCGATGAGGGCGGGGATCAGGGGGACGAACACGTTGGCCACGCGGCGGAGGGCGGCGGGGCCGGTCGGCTTCGTCGGGCTGGGGGAGGTGGCAGACGTGGTGGCCCGCGTCTGTTTCTCCACCTCCGCCGTCACCCCCTCCACCACCCCTGGACCCAGTACGACCTGGAGCGCCGTACCGCCCTTCCCGATCACCCCCAGTACGCCGGGCAGAGCCCCCAGGGCATCCCCGTCCACCGCGTCGGGGTCGGCGACGGTCAGACGCAGTCGGGTCAGGCAGTGGGTCACGGCGGTGACGTTCTCGGGGCCGCCGGTCAGGGAGAGGATCGCCGAGGCGAGGGCGGAGTCGTTGCGCACCCCCTGAGCCTGCGCGTCGGGGGCACGCCGTCAGGGGCGCGGCACGCGTGCGGGCGGCGGAGTCCTCCGGAAGGCGGGGGGTGGTCAGGGCCGTCCGCGTGTCCCGCGCAGATTCGTCAGCCTTCCGTCAGCCCTCCGCCAACGCTCCCCGCAACCGTCCCCCCGCCTCCTCCAGAAGCCGCGCGGCCGCGGGCCCGTCCACCCCCGCCAGCAGGATCAGGATCGCGTTCTTCACCTCGCCGTCCGCCTCCGTCAGCGCCCGTTCGATCTCCGCGTCCGGCGCGCCCGTCGCCAGGGAGACGATGCGCCGTGAGCGGGCGCGGAGCTTCGCGTTGGAGGCGCGGACGTCGACCATCAGGTTTCCGTAGGTCTTGCCGAGGCGGATCATGGTGATCGTCGAGATCATGTTGAGGACGAGCTTCTGGGCGGTGCCCGCCTTCAGGCGAGTGGAGCCGGTGAGCAGCTCGGGGCCGACGACCACCTCGATCCCGTGCTCGGCGGCGGCCGCGAGCGGGCTGTCCGCGTTGCAGGACAGGCCCACCGTCAGCGCGCCGAGCGCACCCGCGTACTCCACGGCGCCGACGGCGTACGGCGTGCGGCCCGAGGCGGAGACGCCGACCACCGCGTCCTCCGGGGTGAGTTTGAGGGCGTCGAGGTCGGCGCGGGCCAGTTCCGGGGAGTCCTCCGCGCCCTCGACCGAGACGACCAGCGCCTCCGGGCCGCCCGCGATCAGGCCGACGACCTGGCCGGGGGCGGTGTTGAAGGTCGGCGGGCACTCGGAGGCGTCGAGCACGCCGAGCCGTCCGGCGGTGCCCGC
>NZ_WWIR01000221.1 GCF_009863025.1 Streptomyces sp. SID4985
GCCCAGGTGTCGATCACCAACACGGGTGCTGCGGTGAGCAGTTGGACGCTGACCTGGACGTTCGCGGCCGGTCAGCAGGTGACCTCGGGGTGGAACGCACAGGTGAGTCAGAGCGGCACGGCTGTCACGGCGAGCAGCCTGAGCTACAACGGGTCGGTGGCCGCCGGGGGTTCGGTGGCCTTCGGGTTGCAGGGCACCTGGTCGGG
>NZ_WWIR01000222.1 GCF_009863025.1 Streptomyces sp. SID4985
CACCGGTTCCTTCGACGTGACCGAGGCGCTGGCCTCCGGCCCGCTCGGGGGCGGCTCGCGTCCCGGTGGTTCCGGTGGCCCCAGCGGCCCCGGCGGTCCTGGCGCCTCCGGCGGTCCCGGTGGTCCTGGTGGTCCTGGTGGCGAACCCACCCGTGACGACCTTCCGTACTTCTCCGACGGTCCCGCCCGAGGCGGCGCCACCGGCGGTGCGAGCGGGCGCGGCCCCGGTGGCACCGGCGGCTTCAA
>NZ_WWIR01000223.1 GCF_009863025.1 Streptomyces sp. SID4985
TCGGCTCGGTCGGCTCGGTCGGCGACGCTTACGACAATGCCCTGATGGAGAGCACGATCGGCCTGTTCAAGACCGAGCTGATCAAGCCCCGACGGCCATGGAAGACGCTGTCCGACGTCGAACTCGCCACCGCCGAGTACGTCGACTGGTACAACCACCGACGACTCCACGGTGAGATAGGCCACGTCCCACCCGTCGAATACGAGAACAACCACTACCGAGCAAGCACGAAACCTCAGGTCACAACCAACAATTGAGATCTCTACCGAACCCGGAACGGTTCAACCTGCGGGCAGGCACTTGCAAGGGGCGGGCACATCGGCGCTTGACCTCAACCAAGCTTGACTTTCTAGGTTCCTTCCAGAGCCGCAGGAATCGACCAGCGGTGCCCTTTCAAGGAGGTTCGCCGTGACCGAGCACGCAACCCGCACGGAGATCCCCGACCGTTACCGCTACGCCGTGATCCCGCACATCATGGTCGACGACGCCGCAGCGGCGATCGACTTCTACCAGCGCGCGTTCGGCGCCGACGAGGACTTCAGGATCCACGCTCCAGGCGGCGGAATCCTGCACGCCGAGATCACCGTCGGACGGTCGACCCTGATGCTGGGCGACGCCAGCGTGAGCGAGGCGGAGGGCGCCTCCTTCGCCGCGCCGACCTCACTCGGCGGAGGTACGACCGTCACGCTGCACGTCTTCGTGCCGGACGTCGACACCCTGGCGGAACGCGCGGAAGCCGCCGGCGCTGAGATCATCCAGCCGCCGAAGGACATGTTCCATGGTGACCGCACCGTCATCCTCAAAGACCCTTCCGGTCACATCTGGGTCTTTCTGACCCACATCGAAGACGTCTCGCAGGAGGAGCTCCTGCGCCGCCTGGCCGCCGGGTGACCGGACGCTGTGCGGGTGGTGATCCGGTCCGGATGCAGAGGGTCGTACCGGACGAACCGCCCAGTCATGGCTGGGCTGCTCTCTGCTGGCAGTGGCCGGTGCGGGATCGGCCCTGATCGCGTCGTCGCCAGCGAGAGGACCGGTTAAGCCAAGGGGTCGCACCGTGGACAGGCCGAGGCCAGGTGGTGAACAGGTGCTGGATCCAGTTGCAGGTCAGCGGGACCAGGCCGCCGGGGCCGGGACTCAACCTGGGGCCTTCTTCCGCAGGACAGGCTCCAGGGGGCCGGACGGCATGCGGGTCGGGGTCGGTTACTCGTCTTCGTCCACGTTGCTCAGCCTCGTGTGGGTCTCGTGGAAGTGGTTCCAGTCCATGACCAGACAGAAGCGCTGATGGGTTTCGAGGCGTTCCGCGTCGGCCGGCTCCTGTCCGCGCAGCACCCGGGCGTCGCCGGATGCCACGAGCGCTGCGACGGCGAGACGGAGGTCTTCGGCGTCTTGGCCGGTGGCGGCTGCCAGGCGGTCCAGGGAGGTGAGAATCTCCCGCGGTTCACCCAATTGGTCGACCAGGTGGTTGACGAGCTGGGTGACGAGCGGTTCGGTGCGCATGCTCCACCGCATCCGGTCGAGCCGCCGGGTCAGTCCTGCGTCCAAGGGCAACAGGTCGCCGGGGAGCGGCAGTACGGCGGGCATCGACCACCGGGTGCCCTCCGGTGTCTCCTCACGGCTGGCCAGGCCCCATGCCAGGTAGAGCTCGGACAGGTCGCGCACGGTCGCGGGCACCGGGTATCCGGCGGCCGTGAGCAGGGCACCGAAGTCCTTCCAGCGGCTCGCCTCGCTCGCCTCGCGGCCTTCGGGCGCCTCCTCCTCGTCCCACTCCTCGTCGGGCCACGAGAACGTGAGCGCGCCGTCGAGACCACCGCCGAACATGCGCCAGTGGCCGTCGAACATCTCGCGCAGGAGATCGTCCAGGGAGCCGGCGAAGCCGGGCTGGCTCGCGGTCCCGATCAGCATCATCAGGGGAAACCCCTGGCGCGGCAGGACATGCTCCCAGCCCGAAGCCCACCAGTCGTTGTGCACCACCAGGTCCCGGCGTGGTCCGGGCGCGGTCGGGTTCTCAGTCATCCCCAGCTCTTCGTCGAAGGGCAGCCGAACGAGCGCAGCCTACGCGCTGTGGCACCCGCGGCGTGCTCACTCCGCGTCCGACGAAGGCCCGATGACGGCGCCCGTCGCGCAGTCCCGCGCGCGGAACACCGACGCCTGTTCGGCACCGACACCGTCTCCCCACTCCCCCGGCGTGACCGACACCGAGCCGGTCCCCTCATCACCGGGAGCCCGTCTCAGCGAGCAGTCCAGCCTCCGTTGACGACGATGCCATTGCCGGTGCCGGTCATGGCAGCCGCGTGCACAGCGCACGGCAAGGCCACGCCCCGGCGCCCCCAGCTCCACGAGGCACTCAAAAGCCGGCGGCGCCTGAACTCATCCCGGCAGGAGCTCGTGCTACGTCACGACCGGGGGCAGCGGTTCACGGGCCTCGTGCCATGCAGGAGGGAGGGCGGCGACGCCGGTGCGGGCGGCGATGACGCCGCCCGCGATGGCGCACGTGGTGTCGATGTCGCCGCGCCCGGCGACCGTGACCCACAGGCCCTCGTGCAGGTCGTCGAGGTGCCCTGCCGCGCACCACAGGGCGTACGGGACGGTGTCGGGACCTGACATCCGGTAGCCGGAGCCCAGCACCTCCGCGGCGTGCCGGACCGAGGTGCGCTCCGGCATCCGGGCCGCGATCCGCACTCCTGACCGGACGTCGCTGTCGGGGAGCCGTTCGGCGACTGCCTGAAGGAAGTCCGATCTGACCGGGGTGGGCCCGCCCCGGCTGCTGGTCGCCAGCGCCGCGGCCACAGCGACCGCCACCGCACCGGTGACCGCCTCCGGGTGGTGGTGCGAGACCGCACCCTGGCGGGCGGCCTGCTCGGCGACCACATCGAGGTCGGCGCCGTGCCAGGCACCGAGCGGGGCGGCGCGCATGGCCGCGCCGTTGCCCCAGGAGCCCTGGCCGCCGAACTGTCCGACGACCACCTCCCGCCAGGGCTCGCCCGCGTCGATCCGGCGCAGCACGTCATGCATCGAGGCTCCATAGCCGCGGTACGTGTCCTCTGCGTAGGCCGCCGCGAGGCGCCGGGCCAGGCGGTCCTGGTCGACGATGCCCCCGCCCTCGACAAGCTCCCGGACGAGAACCAGCGCTTGAGCGGTGTCGTCACTCCATCGCCACAGCGGTTCCGGGGGCAGCGTCCGCGCCTCCAGGGCTGCCGTACCGTGCCTGCGCAGGATGCCGAACCAGCGGTCGCCGAAGGCGTCGCCGAACGCGAGGCCGTGCAGCGAATCCAGCACAGCGGCAGGCACGTTGATCATCTGTGCAGTATTGCAGCGCGATGCGATCCCGCACTCCGCTTTTGGAGCCGCCCGGCTTCTGACCCGGACATGAGGCTGGGCGGCTCGGTCTGTGACCTCGAAGCCACTGATCGCCCGCCGCGGCGGCGAACACGGCTCCGGCCTGAGCACCCAACGCCGGTTCGTGGAGAGCGCGTTCGCCCACCTGCACTGGTTCCGCCGCCTGCGGAGCCATTGGGGGTGCGCAACGACATCCACCATCGGCGTGCGGATGAGCTGCGCCCCCCGTTGCCCGGGTTCGTCTTGAGTTCGTGCCCTCGCCGGCCTTGGGCCGTTCGGTAGATGCGCGGCGCGCCTCGGTTGTGTGGGTGGGTGCCGGTGGAGGATCAGTGCGGCGCGCGGCGTGCTGCCTTGCGCCGTCTTGGACTGCCCTGGCGTGTGGAGAGGTTCGGTCATGAGAGCGCTCGGCGTGATGGTGTTCGTCTTCGGGCGCTACGGCGTCCCGCGGGGAGCGGCGGCGTGATCGCCGGACCGGGTGGGGCAGGGGACTTCGGGCGCTACGGCGAGGTGGTCTTCCGGCCCGAGGCGTCGGGCGAAGGCGAACGTATCGACTACGGCGCCCTGGCATACGACGAGTTCACCTTGGCGCGGCTGCGGACGCTGGGCGTGGGGCCCGGTTGGCGCTGTCTGGACGTGGGGGCTGGTACGGGGACCGTTTCCCGTCGGCTGCTGGAGGAGGTAGGGGTGGCGAGCGTGCTCGCTGTCGACCGGGATGTGCGTTTCCTCGGCGAGCGGGGTGTGCCGGGGCTTGAGGTGCTGGAGGCCGACATCACCGATCCGGATTTCGATCCGGGGCGCTTCCGGCTGGTGCATGCGCGCTTCGTGCTGATGCATCTGCCCGAGCATGAGCGCTTGATCGCGAAATTGGCCGAACTCGTAGGACCTGGTGGGGTGTTGATGCTCGGCGATGCGGTGGATCTGACGAGCGACCGTGCGCCGGTGACGCCGTACACCGTGGCGATGCGGGCGATGTGGCAGGGGTTGGGGGCCGCCATCGGTACCGATGTGTCCTGGGTGCCGTCATACCCGGAGTTGCTGCGCGGGGCGGGTCTGGCCTCCGTCGCCGCCGAGATCCATGTCCCGCCGCTGCTGCCCGGAAGCCCCATCAGCCGCTTCTGGGCTGATACTTGGAAACGCAGCAGACAGGCGATGCTCGCCACCGGGCAGATCGACGATGCCGGAGTGGGCGCGGCGCTGCGGTACCTGGACTGCGACGACTGTGCCGCGCTGTCGGGCGGGCTGCTCACCGCCTGGGGATGGAAGTCCGGGGGCGTCGCGCGCTGACGCGTGACGGGGGTTTCCGGCTGGTGGGGCGTTCGGTTCCTCTTGGCGTGTCAGGCGGCGAAGCCGATATCGGCGATTCGTGGTGGCCCGGCTGCGGGCTGAGGTGGTCCATGACCTCGGGGAGCGTGCGCAGTCGAATACGGGGTCCGATGGGGCAGCCGCGATCGGTGAGCAGGGGCCGTACTTCACCGGTCACCGTGTGACGTTGCAAACGGTCGACACCGCCCTAGCAAGCTGGCAGCCCACGGGCAACACCATGCCGGAGGTGCGCGAGGGTGGCCAACAGCCTTTCGATCGGCGAGGTCTGCTCAGCACGGCGCCTCGCGACCGGTCAGTCCCAGAGCCGATCTGGTCCGGGTCGTCCAGCGGGACATGCAGGGCGGCCAGCTTGGCGACGGTGAAGTATCGGACGGTCTCCACCACGGTCACTCCTCCTGCGGGGCGCCAGGAACCGGCTTCTTCGGCGCCGGGGCCCTCCGCCGCACGAGGGCTGACAGGTCACCTTGCGGCCCTGGATTCGCGAGTCGCCTTTCCGATCGGCCACCTCCCGCTCCGCAGCCAGGCCAACCGCTGCCAACGGAGTGCCGCGCTTCGGCGGGCGGGGCCAGGTGGGCAATATCGGGGTCGCTGTGGCCTTGAGTGCGGCGGTCGTCGCACAGGGGGACTCACCGCTGGTCAGGTGCAGGTTCCGGTCCGCTCCGGAGCGCCCTGAACTCCTCGCCGCCAGCCTGCCCGGATGAACGGCCCTGACCGCCACCCGCCCGAACCCAGCCGCCCAGGCTCCGGAACGGGCCGATGGGCCCGGATCACCGGGTCGCGCACGCTGCACACGCGTGGAGAGCCAAGTCCCCAGGCCGAGAAGACCCGACCGTATCGGCCGGAACCGCAACTCTGTCACGCACCCACCGACCGGGCCGCCCGGCTCCACCACGGGGGCGTAGGCATGAAATGACGGAACGCGAGGCCGGGAGCTTGCGCAGCGGGGCGGGGAACTCCGTGAAACACGAAGTCCGATGCTGTCCCCGGGACGGGCACAGTCCGGGTACCCAGGTAGATCGCCAAGGGGGAACGGTCCAGAGCCGTCGAGCCCTGCCGGGCGATGACCTCGGCGTGGTGGCATCGCCGAGGTTGAACAGTGAGGTGGGCGCGGGGCAGTACCGGGTGCGGGTCCACGGGTGTGCGGTCACGTCCCGGCCGGTCGACGGCGTCGGCTGCCGCCAGGCCGCCACCGCGTCGTCCGCCGTCACCGAGGCCGGTGCACTCAACCGTGAGGTGGCAGAACACAGACGGCAAGCTGCACCAGCGGCACCCGCTTCGCCGCCTGCAAAGCGGACGCACAGCTCAACATTCCAAGGGCCCATGACCAGGAGCCCATGGCCCCGGACCGCCGACCCGGCGAACCCGCGCCGCCCGAGCACAAGCAGCAACGCAGTGGCAGTGGCCCCCCGACCGTGCCTGGTCGGGGGGCCACTGCCACTGCGTGCGGGTGCGAGGGTTCCGCTCAGTAGGCGGAGTTGACGTTGTCGATCGAGCCGTAGCGGTGGGCGGCGTAGTTGGCGGCCGCGGTGATGTTCGCCACCGGGTCGGTCACGCTGTGGGCGGTGCCGGCGACGTGGTAGGTGTTGAACGTGGGGTCGATCACCTGCAGCAGCCCCTTGGAGGGAATGCCCTTCTGCGCGTTGACGTCCCAGTTGTTCTGCGCGTTGGGGTTGCCGCCGGACTCGCGCATGATGTTGCGCTTCAGACCGTCGTAGCTGCCCGGGATGCCCTTGGCCTTCATGATGGCCAGCGACTGCTTGATCCAGCCGTCCAGACTCCCCGACGCACCGGTCGCGGTCTGGGGGGCACGGTGGGAAACGGCGTGAACGGTGTGGGCGGCCTGGGGCATCTCGGCGGCGGAGGCGGACGACGGCACCAGCGCCACCGCACCGGCCGCGACACCCGCGGTGGCAAGACCGGACAGAACGAGGTTACGCAGGCGGGCAGAACGGCGGGCAGCAAAAATCGCGGTCAAGGGTCTCTCCAGAAGACGTCGTTGAGGCACCGGCCGGGAAACGGCCATGAACCTGTGGGCGTCGGGGCGAGGCCCCGCGGCCGCCGGACAGACAAGAAACAGGCCCACCCGGGAAATCACCCGGTCCGGCCTGTCGCTCCGGCAACGAGAAACATGATTAAACCTGGACAAACGGTCGCGCAAGCATGTGACCTACTACCTCAACACGGAGAAATGTCCGAAATGTGCCGATCTGGCGGCTGCGGTGCCGGTCAGGACGCAGGCCCGTCTACGATCCGCCCTAGGACGTGACCTACCCCCTATGACCACCATCACCGCCCCACCAACCCAACGCACACAACCGCTTGCGCAACGAAGCCAGCCGGACCCTCAGAACAAGGAACACGGAAGCGGCACCTGGCCGTCGATATACGCGGGATGCCATTCGCCACCATGATCACCCCTGCCGCCCCGCACGACGGCATCCTGCCCGCGACCAGTTCTTCCGCCTCGGCCCGGCGGCCCATCCCGTACTGGGCGAACTCCGCCTGTGGCGGAAGGCTCGTCGCCTGGGATCACGAGAGCCAGGAGAAACGTGCGCAACCACGAGCGGCTCCCAAGCATCCCAGTGGCACGAGGAGGCCATAGGGGACACCGGATTGCTGATCCGAGCCGCCCGGCCCTCACCACGCCCCCGGCAACCGGGCGACGATGTCGGCTTGCTCCGTACGCGAGGACAGCCTGCCGCTATTGCGGGGCGATGGCTTTGACCCACTCCTCAACAGCGACGACCTCCGCCCACTGCGGGAACAACTTCTCGACAAGGACCCGGTGCACCTCGGGGTCGGTGTCTAGGCAGGCGTCCGACAGGACAGTAAGGCCGAAGTCCAAGTCAATGGCGCGCCACAGAGTGGACAGCACCACCGCGCTGGTGGCGATACCGGTGAGGACGAGGCTGTCGATGTCGCGAGCCCTGAGCACCAGGTCGAGGTCGCTGCCCGAGAAGGCGCTCCCCCGTCTCTTGGTCACGACGACGTCGCCCTGCTGGGGTGCGACGTCGTCATGGATCTCGGTGCCGGGCTGCCCCTCGGTGAACAGGCCGGCCCGCACGATGTTTGCCATCACCTTGTTGCGGGGGCTGACTTCCGGATCACCGGGCCGTAGGCCGATCACCACGTAGATCACGGGGATGTCGGCAGCCCTGGCTCCGTCGATCGCCCTGCGCAAGCGCGGCAGATATCCGGAACCGTCGTCGGCGATGGCGACGATGTCCCGTTGGACGTCCATCACCAGAAGCGCGCTGTTCGCCATGCTCGCCGCCGTCCCTTCTACGCGAGGAAGAACAAGGGCAAGTCTGGTGGATCGACCGAGGCGTCGTCAGGGGTTCGGGAGATCGTCGTCAGCGTCGCGGCTCAAAGCACCCATGACCGGTGCCCGATCTTCCTATGTCGTCCTGCAGGATGGGGTGCCGTCCTGACTCGGTGACATGCGGGGCGCCCATCAGGCAGAGACACTGAGGCTTCTTCAACGTGCGGTTGAGCTGGCGTGAGGCAGGGTGAGTACGGCCTGGACGATGCTCGTGATGCGGGTGGTCGAGCAGCACAGTCTACGAAGCAGCCGCCAGGCCTTGCGGGCGGCCTGAGATCGATTCCCGGCCCGTCGGCCAGTGGAGAGTCTCCCATCGGCCGTAGCGGGGAACCCGGATGGTGCCGCAGACGCCTTGGTGACCCTTGTCCGACCAGCAGAGGATGTGAGCCTGGTCGACGACGTCGACAATGCCGTACTCGCGTGCTGCGCGGCCGTCGTGGACGGCCCCTGGCAGTGCGGGCAACGCCCACAGCGGTCGGTTGAACGGGGAGACGATGACCTGCATGTTCATGCAATACGCCGGAGTATCGGGTCTACGTCACCGATATCTGCCACTTTCCGTGTTCGGACAAGGTGACGTAACCGTGCTGGGGCAGACGCAGTGTGCCCTTCTGATCGGCGGCTGAGGTGCGGCGCATCAGACGTTTCCCGCCGTTCGCCGGGGTGTAGATGATCGTGCCCGGGGAGTCGAGGAAGTCGTAGTGCACGACGGGTGCGTGTTCGTAGTACGGCTTGGGGGTGAAGTAGCCGAAGGTCTCGGTTCCCCTGCCCCGGGCCTTCTCGGCGGGGAGCGGAGGCAGCGCGCCCTCGTCCACGACGCGCAACTTCCAACGGCCCAGGCCGCTGGCGGCATCGTTGCCCACCACGACGCGTGAGACGGCGAGGGCATCACAGTCGGCCGGCAGGACGACGTGCGACGGGCCGAGTCTGTCGATGGTGACGAGGTCGTCCTGGGCTCGCTGATGATGCGGGCCTTTGCGTACGGCCGCCAGGACGAAGCTGGTGGTGAGTCCTGCGCGGAACTCCAGAAGGACGGGCCTGCCGTCCCCCGCGCCGGGTATGTCAACGATCCGGCTTCGCCAGCCGAACCATCTCCCAGTCGTCTCTGTGCCCACGTTCCCTCCCTCGGCCCCACCGTGAGGCGTTCAGGAGGCATGGTGGCACGCGTGCTCGATGGACGGTACCGGCTGGAGCGGTTCGAGGGACTCGGCTTCCTCGTCTCTCACCACGCCTCGGCCTGCGGTTGGACAGGGCTCACTGGTCCCACAGGGAAGCGCATCGGCAGGCTGTCGGCGGCCGGGGTGCCTTCGTGGATACGCGCGCCCTGGGCGGCGGCGCGTCCCGGGCGGGGCGCGCGTCCCGTTCGTCGGCTCTCATTTCCGACAACGACAAGGAGTCGAAAGGCACATGGTGGATTCGTTGTCGGCGGGTAAGGGTGCGCTCATCACCGGTGCGGCGCAGGGCATCGGTGCGGCGATCGCGCGGTTGTTCGCCGCGCAGGGTGCGGGGGTCGTGATCGCCCAGATGCTGGCCCAGGGCGGGGGCACGATCGTCAACATGGCCTCCATCGGCGGAATGGTCGGCCTGCCGTTGGGCATCGCCGACTACTCGGCGGCCAAGGGCGGCGTGATCGCGCTGACGCGCACGGCGGCCATCGAGTACGTCCGGCAGGGCATCCGTGTCAACGCCGTGTGCCCGGGTGTCGTCCGCACCGCACTGCTCGACCAGGCTATCAACGCGGGCATGTTCACCGAACTGGAGGCGGCCGCGCTGCACCCGACCGGTGTGCACCGAGGACTAGCTGTACGGCCGGGCCCGCTTCCGTCGAGAAGTACGCCTCTCCCGGCACCGCCTGTCCGAGCCAGCAAGCAGCCAAGGCCGTCGCCACCAGCTACGACAAGCCACCCCCGCCCCCGTCCGACACAGCCCTCGGCGTCTCCTCCCACGCCTCCCACTCCCCGTCCGTCAACGCAAGCAGTCGGTCGACACAGTCGTCCGGCGGAAGCGGGCCCCGGTCCGCGGTCACCTTCAGGGCCGACGCCGCCGTGATGTGCCCGAGGCGCAGGGCACGGTCGACGGGTTCGCCGCGCAGCAGCCCGGTGAGGAAGCCCGCCGCGAACGCGTCGCCCGCGCCCACCGGTTCGACCACGGTGACCCGTAGGGCCGGGACCGTGACAGTCCCGGAGGTGGTGAATGCCGTCGCCGTACGGGAGCCGTCCTTGACCACGAGGATCCGCGGGCCGGGCAGCAGGTCGCGTACCGAGGTGGCGGTCAGGTCCGCGCCCCACAGGTTCTGGGCCTCGTCCAGGCCGACGAGGACGATGTCGGCGCGGTCCGCGAGGGCGCGGAGTGTGTCGGGGGCCGTGTCCTTCGGCCAGAGGGCGGGGCGGTGGTTGACGTCGAAACTGATCGCGTAGGGGCGTTCGGGGGCGGGGACGGCGAGGGCGCTGGTGACCAGGGCGCGGCAGGACGGGGACAGGGCCGGGGTGATGCCGGTGAGGTGGACGAGGGCGGCTGTGCGCACGGCCGCGTGGTCGAGGAGGTCGGGGCCGAGGGCGGATGCCGCCGAGCCCTCGCGGTAGTAGTGCACGCGGGTGCCGGTGGGGGACGGGTTCTTCAGCAGCAGGCCCGTCGGCCGGTCGGGGTCGGTGCGTACGTGGGCGACGTCCACCCCGGCGGCGCCCACTGCGGCGCGTACGCGGCTGCCCAGAGGGTCGTCGCCGAGGGCCGAGAGCCACGTCGTCGGGACGCCGTGATCGGCGAGGTACATCGCCACGTTGGACTCGGCTCCCGCGACCGACAGCCGGAGGTGGTCGGTCTCGGCCAGCGGCCGGGGCGGGTCGGGGGCGAGGGCCGCCATGGTCTCGCCGACGCAGACCACGCGCCCCGCGGCCGGGCGCCAGGTGTCCGTCACGCGAGGTCTCCCGTCACTGGTGAAGCGGGGGCGGGGCGGAACGCGGGTGTGGGCGTGCCGGGCACGTCGACCGGCACCGTGAACACCGCGCCGTCGTACGGTCCCGGTGTTTCGAGGCCCACCCGGGCGGTGGTCACGTGCAGCAGCGTGCCTTCCAGGCAGACGCCCGCCGGCTGTCGCGCGGGGAGGCGGACGACGCGGTCGGGGGTGCCGTCCGGGAGGTGGCGGCGTACCGTCCCGGTGCCCCACACCGCGCACCACAGCGCGCCCTCGGTGTCGACGGCCATGCCGTCCGGGCTGCCGTCCTCCAGGGTGAGGAAGTCCTCGGGCGCCCCGAGGGTGCCGGTGGCGGGGTCGACGGCGTAGCGGCGGACGACGCCGTGCGCGCTGTCGGCCAGGTACATGGTGCGGCCGTCGGCGGTGAAGGCGGGGCCGTTGGGGACGGTGATGCCGTCGAGGACGCGTACGACGGTGCCGTCGTGGTCGACGCGGTAGAGGGAACCGGCGCCCTCGGTGGTGTCGTAGGCCATGCTGCCCGCCCAGAACCGGCCCGCCGGGTCCGCGACGCCGTCGTTCATGCGCAGGGCGGGTCCGGGCCGGTCCTCGGGGGTGGCGAGCCAGGTGGGTGTGCCGTCCGGGGCGAGCAGACAGACGCCGGTTCCGGCGGCGGCGATCCAGGTGCCGGGGCGGTCGGCGACGGGCGCCACCGCGCCCAGCGGGACGGGCAGCCGGAGTATCTCGCGCAGGGGGAGGGCGGGGTCGTCGGGGGTGGCGAGCAGGCGTCCCGCGAGGATGTCCACCAGGACGACGCCGCCGTCGGTCCAGCGGATGCCCTCGCCCAGTTCCAGGCGGTCGGGGCGGGTGGGCCGGAACCTCCCGGTCGCGTTCTCGGTCATGCTCCCGGTCATGCCGTGGCCTCCTCGGCTACGGCGCGGAAGGCGCGGGCGCGCTCGCGCAGGGCGGTCAGGCTGCCGCCGTCGGCCGCGTCCGCGACGAGGGGGGAGCCGACGCCGACCGCGGTGGCACCGGCGGCGAGGTAGGCACGGGCGGCGGCCAGGTCCACTCCCCCGACGGGCACGAACGCGGCGTCGGGGAAGGGGGCGCGCAGGGCCTTGAGGTAGGCCGGTCCCCCGGCGTCGGCTGCCGGGAACAGCTTGAGCGCGGCGGCGCCCTGGGCGCGGGCGGCGATGATCTCGGTGGCGGTCATGACACCGGCGAGAACCGGCAGGCCCAGGTCGCGGGCCGTGTCCACGCCCGCGCCGAGACCGGGGGTGACGGCGAACGCGGCGCCCGCGTCCCGCGCGGCACGCGCGTCGTCGGCGGTCAGGACCGTACCCGCGCCGATCGGCCGGTCGGGACCGAGTTCCGCGGTGGCCCGCGCGATGACGCCGAGCGCGTCGGCGCCGCTGAGGGACACCTCGATCAGACCGACGCCCTCCTCGGCCAGCGCGACCACCGTGCGCAGGGCGGCATCCGGGTCGCCTCCGCGCACGATGGCGACGAGACGGCGGGCGGCCAGGGCTGCTCGTAGATCCACGGACAGGGGCTCCTTCTGTGTGGGTGCGTCGGTACTGCGGCAGGGCCCACCCCCGGGCAGCCATCCCGGGACGGTCATCCCCGGACGGTCGTCCCCGGGCGCGTTCCCCAGGTGGTCATCCCCAGGCGGCCGTCCCCGGTGCCGCTCTCCGGAGCAGCGGTCGCGGGCCGGGTCAGGGGCAGGGACAGCGGTCGCGGGCCCCGGTCAGGGGCAACGGCAGCCGGCGGTCAGAACGAGCCGCCAGCGGACCTCGCCGGAGGCGGGAACGCATGCCGCGTCGCCCGCCCCGGCCTCGGCGAGGTCGAAGGTGCGGCCGAGCATGGGCTCGACTCCGGTACTGCGATAGGGCTCCGTCTCCGGGAAACCGCCGAGGTTGCGCCACAGGGCCACCGACACCGGCTGCCCCTCCGCCTCGACGGCGAGGGCGAGCCGGTCGGCTCCGTCATGGACGCAGACCCGCCCGGCGCCGAGGACGGCACCGACGGCCGTACCGTCCTCGGGGCCCAGCCGATCCAGACGCAGTCCGCGCGGCGCGGGCCAGCCACCCTCCACCCAGGGAGCACCGTCCGGCCAGGGACCGTCCAGCAGAGGTGCCGCCTCCGGGAAGACGCGAGTGGTCGTGCCCGCGCGAGCCCGCAGTTCGGCCCCCTCCGAGAGATCGAGCAACGCATGGGCCGCCCACACAAAGCGGTAGCCAGGGTGGGCCACGAGCACATAGTCGGCCTCCACACCATCGGCAGTACTCCGGATGGTGCGGGCGAGAGCGAACGCACCGCAGTCGACCCGCTCGGTGTCGCCGTCACGGGTCCACGGCCGGGACCAGACATCTCCATGGTCGGGCGTGCCGCGCACGGTGGGGACGCACTCCTCCAGACCGCCCGCGTCCACGAACGCGTCACCCGGTACGACACCGTCGCGGGCCAAATCCGGTCGCTGCCACAGCCATTCGCGGTCCCCGTCGCGCAGCGAGGTCCAACGCCCGCCGTGTACGGGGTCGGTGGTGAACGTCAACGGCACGGCTCACCACTCCGTGAACGAGCCGTCGGCGTGCCGCCACACCGGATTGCGCCAGGCGTGCCCGGCGCGGTCGGCGGCCCGTACGGCGTCCTCGTCCACGGTGATGCCCAGCCCTGGCGCCTCCCCCCGATGCGCATGCCCGGCCGTGAAGCGGAACGGCTCGGGGTCGACAACGTAGGAGAGCAGATCGGCGTCCTTGTTGTAGTGAATGCCCCGGCTCTGCTCCTGGATGAGGAAGTTGGGTGTGGCGAAGGCGACTTGGAGGCTGGCGGCGAGCGCGATCGGGCCGAGCGGGCAGTGCGGGGCGAGCAGCGCGCCGTGGCACTCGGCGAGCGAGGCGATACGGGTCACCTCGGAGATGCCGCCCGCGTGCGAGAGGTCCGGCTGGGCGACGGCGATACCGGCGTTCAGCGCGGGCAGGAACTCGGCGCGGGAGAAAAGGCGTTCACCGGTGGCGAGCGGGACGGGACTCGCGGCGACCAGGCCGGGCAACAGCCGGCCCTGCTCGGGAAGGACAGGCTCCTCCACGAACAGCGGGTGCAGCGGGGCGAGTTCAGCGAGGACGCGGCGAGCGGAGGCGGCACCGAACCGGCCGTGGAAATCGACGGCGACATCCCGGTCGGGCCCGAGCACCTCACGCGCGGCGGCCACCCGCGCGACCACGGCGGCGGTCTCGGCGGCGGTGGCAACAGGTGATGTCGGGCCCGCCGCGTTCATCTTGACGGCGGTGAAGCCCGCCTCGATCTGCTCGGTGATCTGCTCGCCGATCCGGGCGGGTTCGTCCCCGCCGACCCAGGCGTAGACCCGGACGCGGTCGCGCACGGGACCGCCCAGCAGGGCGTGCACGGGCGCGCCGTAGGTCTTGCCGGCGATGTCCCACAGGGCCTGGTCGAGACCGGCGACGGCGCTCGACAGGATGGGGCCGCCCCGGTAGAAGCCGCCCTTGGTGAGGACCTGCCAGTGGTCCTGGATGCGCAGCGGGTCCTGGCCGACGAGGTACTCGGAGAGGACCTCCACCGCGCTCCTGACGACCTCCGCGCGGCCCTCGACCACGGGTTCGCCCCAGCCGACCACGCCGTCGTCGGTCTCGATGCGGCAGAACAGCCAGCGCGGCGGGACCAGGAAGGTTTCGATGCGAGCGATCTTCACTTGCCGCCGCTGCCTTTCGTGTCGTCGGGGGTGTCGACCCGGTCCAGGTCGCGCCCGGCCTGGTCGAGCAGGGCGCGCATCGCGGCCTCGGCGGCCAGCGGGTCCCGGTTCCGTACGGCGTCCAGGACGGCGCGGTGGGCGGGGACGGGGTCCTCGCTGTGCGGGGAGCTGTGGACGATCCGGTCGCGGTGGGCGAGGCCCGACTCGATGACCATCTCCATGCGTTCGAGGAGTTCGTTGTGGGTGGCGGTGAGCAGCGCGCGGTGGAAGGCGAGGTCGGCGTCGACGGCGTGTGCCGGGTCGGGCTCGGTGCGGTCCATCGCGGCGAGCGCGTCGTCCAGGGCGGCGAGGTCGGCGTCGGTGCGCCGCTCGGCGGCGAGCCGTACGGCGGCGGGCTCGATGATCGCGCGGACCTCGGCGAGATCGCGCAGCAGCAGCCGGTCGGCCTCGGCGCCCGTGCCGCCCTCGAACTGCCAGCGCAGCACGTCGGCGTCGAGCAGATTCCAGTCGGCGCGGGCCCGTACGAACGTGCCGCGTTTCTGGCGGGCGTCGACCATGCCCTTGGCGGCGAGCACCTTCAGGCACTCGCGCAGGGCGGTGAGGCTGACGTCGAGTTCGCTCTGCAGCGCCACGAGGTCGAGTGTGGCCCCTTCGGGGATCTCGCCGCCCAGGATGCGGCGCGCCAATGCCTCCACGGTCTGGCCGTGGACGCCTCGGCGGGCGTAGGGCGTCATGTCGTAGAGCCTTTCTTCGGTCGTGGACGGTCTGCGGTGCTCACGCGGAGGACTTGACGACGCTCCAGCCGCCGTCCACGAGGAGATGCGATCCGGTGATGTAGGAAGCCTCGCAGGAGCAGAGGAAGGCGATGGCGGCGGCCGCCTCCTCGGGGGTGCCGAAGCGGCCGGCGGCGGTCTCGGCGACGCTGCGCTCACGGTCGGCCTCGGAGACCCGGTCCCAGGCCGCGGTCAGGATCGGTCCGGGCAGGACGGCGTTGACGCGGACCTCGGGCCCGTACTCGACGGCGAGCTGCCCGCAGAGGGAGAGCAGCGCGCCCTTGCTGGCCGCGTAGGCGGGGTGGCCGGGGATGCCCTTGTGCGCGTGGACGGACGAGGTGAGGACCACGGCGCCCCGGCGTGCGCGCAGGTCGGGCAGGGCGGCGCGAAAGCCGAGGAAGCCGCCGGTGAGGTTGACGGCGAGCTGGCGCTGCCAGGACTCGGGGGTCAGCTCGTGGGCGGGGCGGACCTCGACGGTGTAGGCGCCCGAGACCAGGACGTCGACCGGTCCGAAAGCGTGGGCGGCGTCGATGACGCGGGTCCAGTCGTCCTCGGCGGAGACGTCGGCGTGGACGTAGACGGCCCGGGCGCCGTCCTTGGTGATGCGCTCGGCCACGGCCGCGCCCCGCTCGTCCGCGATGTCGGCGAGCACGACGGCGGCTCCCTCCTGTGCGAGGCGTTCGGCGGTGGCCGCTCCGATGCCGGAGGCGGCTCCGGTCACCACGGCGGTGAGGCCGGTGAAGCGTGCACCGTACCGTCGTGCGGTCTGGTCCATCGTGGGGTTCGGCTCCTTCGTGAGTGGTGGGTCGGGCCGGTGCGGCTATCGGCGGGTCAGTACGACGAGTTGGGCGTCGTGGTCGGCGGTCCAGGCGAACGGCAGGCCGTAGTGCAGCAGGTGGGCGCCGCTGTATGCGGTGCCGGTGTCCTCGTCGTCGTACACGGCGGCCGGGTCGAGTCCGCGCAGCCGGAGCCGGGCGGGGCGGCCTGGCACGAGCGGGGCGCCGTCGAGCACGCCGGTGCCGAACGCGGCGACGACGGTGCGCGGGCCGTCGGCCTCGGTGTACTGGACGCCGCAGACCGGGTCCTCGGGGGTGCCGAGCAGGCGGGCCTCGCCGTGGTGGACGACGTCGCGGATCTCCTTGTAGCGGGCGATCCAGCGGGCGGCCCCGGCGCGCTGCTCCTGGGTCCAGGAGCGCAGGTCGGCGCCGACGCCGAGGACGCCGCACATCGCCAGCACGAACCGGAAGGCGAGCGAGCGGGGACGCGGGTCGAACACGCCGGGCGCGTCGGTGACCCAGGAGCTCATCATGTGCGGGGCGTGGGCGTGCAGGAAGCCGTACTGGACGGCGAGCCGGTCCAGGGGCGCGGTGTTGTCGCTCGGCCAGACCACGTCGGTGCGGGCGAGGGTGGCGTGCTCGACGCGTCCGCCGCCGCCCGCGCAGCCCTCGACGGTGACGTGCGGGTGGGCGGCACGCAGGTGGTCCAGGACACGGAGGTAGCCGGTGACGTGCTCGGCGTCCAGGTCGAGCCGGTCGGCGGGTCCGGCGACGGGGCGGCCACGTTCGGTGGGCGGCCGGTTCATGTCCCACTTGAGGTACTCGATCGGGTACTCGGTGAGCAGCCGGTCGAAGGTGCCGATCACGAAGTCCTGTACGTCGGTGCGGCCGAGGTCGAGCAGGAGCTGGTTGCGCACCAGGCGGCCGGGGCGGTTTTCAACTCGATAGACCCAGTCGGGGTGTTGGGCGTACAGGCGGCTGTCCGGGCTGACCGCCTCCGGCTCGACCCACAGGCCGAAGCCGAGTCCGAGGGCGCGCACGTCCTCCACGAACCGGCCGAAGCCTTGTGGGAATTGGGCCGGGTCGGGATACCAGTCGCCGAGGCCGCCGGTGTCGTCGGCGCGGCCGGTGAACCAGCCGTCGTCGACGACGAACAGTTCGGCGCCGATCTCGGCGGCCGCCTTGGCGAGTTCGAGCTGACCGGCCGCGTCGACGTCGAAGCCGGTCGCCTCCCAGGAGTTGTAGAGGACCTTGCGGATGCGGTGCAGCCGCTCGCCGCTCAGGTGCCGCTCGTAGCGGTGCCAGACGCGGGCCAGGCCGTCGAGTCCTTCGGG
The DNA here is from genome assembly GCF_009863025.1 of Streptomyces sp. SID4985. Classification (GTDB taxonomy): domain Bacteria; phylum Actinomycetota; class Actinomycetes; order Streptomycetales; family Streptomycetaceae; genus Streptomyces. Next base: position 17,482 of record NZ_WWIR01000223.1, read on the forward strand.
GCTGAACGCGCAGGCCAGGCGTGGGGTGGTGAGGGTCTCGCCGGGCCGCAGGACGACGGCGCCCTCGTGCGGGACACGCCCGGCACGGACGCGGACGGCGCCGCCGGGTTCGGCCTCGGCGGTGATGTGCCAGTTGCCGGGCCACTCCAGGGCGATGCCATAGGTGGGGGCGGTGCCGTCGTCGGGCAGGGCCGCGTCCTGGACGGCGAGCCAGGGCGCGTAGGCGTGGCCCGCCACGCCCTGGGCGCTGCCCATGGTGAACGTGCCGCGCTTCAGGTGGAGTTGGGTGTGGGTGAACTCCTGCGACCACTGTCCGGTGAGGTAGGTGAGGCGGGCGCCGCCGGTGACGGGCACGTTGATCGCGCCCGAGTCGAGGCGTTCCAGGCGGAGTTCGGTGTCGCCGGTGCAGGTCAGCTCGGTCCAGCGGAGGATGATGTCGGTGCCGGGCACCGTGGCGTAGTGCAGGGTGGTGCGCAGTCCGGCGATGTCGTCGGTGAACGTCAACCGCAGCCCGTCCGCGTCCTGTTGGGCACCGGAGAACCGCCACCACACACCACGCTCGTACCCCGAGTGACCCAAGTGCCCCGAGTGCCCGACGACGAGGTCCGCCCCGGTGAACGGCCGCTGTCCCTGCGGCAGATACTCGGCGGGGGCAACGTCGGCCGGGGTGATGAAGTGCGTACGCCGGGACCAGTCGAGAGCGGACGGCCCGTTCTCCACGCCCACGGGACCCCAGGCGTCGAGTTCCGCCCAGGGGCCGAGCGGGGATAGCCGCACCGTGTAACTGGTGTGCTCCGTACGGAGGGTCCAGCGTTCGCAGGAGGTCATTTCACCGCTCCGAGGTTGAGGCCCGCCACGAAGTGGCGCTGGAACCTGAGGAACACGGCCACCGTGGGGGCGGCGGCGATGACGGAACCGGCCGCGATCACGTTCCACATGGAGACGTACTGCCCTTGTAGGCCGATGAGGGCGGCCGTGACGGGCATCTTCGTGTCGCTGCGCAGGACGGTGATGGCCCAGAGCAGGTCGTTGAAGACCCAGGTGAAGGCGAGCGCGCCCAGGGCGGCGAGTGCGGGGCGGGCGAGCGGAAGGATGATCCGCCAGAAGATCTGCCAGGGTCCCGCGCCGTCGACGACGGCCGCCTGCTGGATCTCGTTCGGGATCGCCCGCATGAAGCCGTGCAGGACGAAGACGTAGAAGCCGACGCCGAAGCCGATCTGCACGCCGATCAGGGCGGGCAGGGTGTCGTAGACGCCCATGATCTCGCTGAGCTTGGAGACCGGGATGAGCAGGATCTGCGGGGGCAGCAGGTTGCCGCCGAGCATGACGAGCAACAGGGTGCGGCGCAGTGGCAGTTCATAGCGGCTGAGGGCGAACGCGGCCATGGCGGCGAGCGCGAGGGTGATCAGTACGCAGGGGACGGTGACGATCAGGCTGTTGATCAGGGCGCGTTGCTGGCCGCCGTCCACCCATGCCTGGCGGAAGTTGCCGAGGGTGAAGGAGTGCGGCAGGCTGCCGAGCCCATGGGCGGCGATGTCGTCGAACGAGCGCAGACTGGTGACCAGGACCAGGGCGATGGGCGCCAGCCAGAGCACGGACAGCGCTCCGGCGCCGAGGTGGAATCCGGCGGTCGCGGCCCGTCTGCGCCTCAGGGCAGTGGAGTTGGCGGACATCAGTCGGCCTCCCGGAAGGCGCGGACGAGGTAGGAGCAGATGACGCCGAAGGCCAGTACGAAGATGACGACGGCCAGGGCGGAGCCGTAGCCGAGCCGCAGGGACTGGAAGGCGGTGGAGTACATGTAGGTGCTGAGCAGTTCGGACGTGTGGTACGGGCCGCCTCGGGTGAGCGACCAGACGACGTCGAAGGAGCGCAGCGAGTCGATGACGATGACGGACAGCACGACGGCGTTGACACCGCGCAGTTGAGGGAGCGTCACGTGCCGGAAGCGCTGCCAGCGTCCGGCGCCGTCCATCCTGGCCGCCTCGTACAGCGAGGGGTCGATGCCCTTGAGGCCGGCCAGGTAGAGCACCATCACGTAGCCGATCTGGCGCCACAGGGCGGGGACGATCACCGCGTAGAGGGCGGTGTCCTGGTCGGCGAGCCAGGCGTGGCGCAGGCTGCCGAGGCCGAGGCTCTGAAGCAGCTGGTTGAGTACGCCGTCGGGCTGGTAGATCGCCTGCCAGACGAGGGCGGTCGCCACGAGGGAGAAGACGACGGGGAGGAAGAGGGCGGCGCGGTAGAAGCCGACGCCTCGGCGTTCCTGTTGGAGCAGCAGGGCCGTGCCGAGGCCGAGGAGCGCGGACAGCCCGCCGAACAGCACCAGCCAGAGCACGGTGTCGAGGGCGGCGGTGCGGAAGACCTCGTCGTGCGCCATCTCCTGGAAGTTGCCGAGGCCGACGAACCGGGGTGGGGAGACGCCGTCCCAGGAGGTGAGGGCGAGGTAGAAGCCCTGGAGGGCGGGCCAGAACACCCACAGGGCCTCGGCGAGCAGCGGTATCAGGACGAACGCGAGGACGAGCGGCGGGGTACGGCGGACGGGCCCCCGGCCGCGCCTGCCGCCGTCGGACGGCGTGGTGGCCGGGGTTTTGCGCGCGGTGGTCGTGAGGACTGCCACCTCAGGCACTCCAGATCTTCGCGGCGTCGCGCTGCCAGTCGGTGAGGATGGAGCCGACGCTCTTGGGCTGGGCGATGAACTTGGTCAGCGCGGTGTCCGCCGTCGGCTGGAGGGCGTCGCTGGAGTCGCGGTTGAAGAACTGCGTGAGCTCGGCGGCTGACTCGATGTGCGCGCGGCCCTTCTTCACCAGAGGCGTACCGGCGTCCTTGGCGTCGGGGTGGCAGGGCAGGACGGTGCCGGAGGAGCCCTTGATGTAGATCTCCTGGGCCTCGGCCGTGGCGAGGTACTTCATCAACTCGTCGACCTGCCGGGTACGTCCGCTGCGGGCGCTGGCGAAGTAGCCGTCGGTGGGGGCCTCTTCGGCGAGCGGGACCTTGGGGTCGATGACGGGGAAGCGGAAGAAGTCGATGTCGTCGAGGGCGTCCTTGGGGGCGGCGTCGGCGAAGAAGGTGCCGATGAGCATCATGCCGCTGCGGCCGTTGAGCAGGGCGGTGGTGGCGTCCTGGAAGGCGACGGCGGTGCCGTCGGGGTCGAAGTACGGCAGCACTTCCTGCCAGCGGTCGAAGACCCGGCGCACCTCGGGGTCGTCGAAGCGGTGCTTTCCGGCGAGGAGTTCGCGGTGGTAACCGGCGCCGTTGATACGGATGTCGAGGTAGTCGAACCACGCGGACGCGACCCAGGCGGTGTTGCCTCCGGCGCCGAGGCCGATCGGGGCGACGCCCTTGGACTTGAGGGTGTCGCACAGGTCCAGGAACTCGTCCCAGGTCCTGGGCTCGCGCACGCCCCACTTGGCGAAGTTCGACTTCCGGTAGAACATGCCCCACCAGTAGTAGGTGGAGGGCACGAACACCTTCTTGCCGGAGCCGGCGGTGCACAGCGAGTTCAGCGCCTTGGAGTAGCGCTTGAGGTCGGGCGAGGAGGCCCAGACGTCGTCGAGGCCGAGGAGCAGGTCCTTCCTGGCGTAGGCGTCCGCGACCGATCCGGGGTACCAGGTGTACACGTCCGGCGGGTTGGCGGACGTGAGGTACGTCGGGAGCTGGGTGCGGAAGGTCTCGGCGGCGACGGTGTTGAGGCTGACGCGCCCGGTTCCCTTCTTGGCGTAGGCGGCGGCCAGGTCCTCCATCGCGGCCTTGGCCTGCGGCGCCGAGAGGTTCGACTGGAGGGTCACCGGGCCCGTGGAGGGGGACTTGGCGGAGGAGGACGAGGTGACACAGCCGCTGAGCAGAGCCGCCGCCCCGGTGGCGCCGAGTCCGGCGAGGAGTCCGCGGCGACTGGGCTGAAGGTTCGTCATGAAGCGCTCCCTGTGGATTCACGCGACGGGGCCGGGCGGCCGGCGGGCCAGGACCGTGGGCCGGGGCAGCCCCGTCGCGGCGGATCAAGGTTCGCGTGGTGCCCGCACCACGTCAAGATTAATTACTAATTTATTTGAACTGGCTGCGGTGGACGGTGCCGTCGACCCCGCGGTACACCGCGTCGACCGTGCCGTCCGCGCCCGCGACAACGCCGAGCGAACCGTCGAACGCGGCGCTCGGGAACTCCTCGCGCTTGCTCCAGCCCTGCCAGGCACCGGTGTCGTACCGCTGCTGCCAGAGCGTGTAGTCACCGGCGCGGGCGTAGAGCAGCACACGGTCGCCGGAGGCGACGAGCGTGGGGCTGCCGCTGACCGTGCCGCCGAGGGAGGTCCAGTCGGACCACTCGCCGTCCGCCGAGCGGCTGCGAGTCCGGATGTCGTCGGCGGCGGAGCGCACGGCGACGTGGACACCGCCCTCGGCGTCGACGACCGCCGACGGCCTGCCGTACGCCGGGCGGTCACCGGGCGTGCCGAGCGAGGTCCAGCCGGTGCTCGCCCCGCGCTGGACGATCCGGCCGTCCGCGTCCGTGGCGAACAGCGTCCAGTGCCCGGGGTCGGTGAAGGCGACACCTGGGGCGTCGGCCACCCGGCCGCCCAGGCTCTGCCAGCCGCTCCAGCGGCCTCCGGTGTAGGCGCGCCGGTAGACACGGGAGTCGGCGCCGCGCACGAAGACGTCGATCCGGCCGTCGGCCGAGGCGTGGGCGGAGGGCTGGCCGAGGATGCCGCCGCGAACCGGGCCGCCGAGGTCGAGGACGCGCTCGCCGCCCCTGCCGTCGGAGCTCTGCTGGAGCAGGGTGCCGCGCGGGCCGCGCACGAACGTGTCGAGCGTGGCACCGGTGCGGACGGCGGCCGGACTCGCGGTGGCGGGCAGGCCCAGCCGCGTGCCGGGCAGCGCGTCGCCACCGGTGAGCCGGAGGAAGGCCGTGCCATGCGCGGGGACCGTGACGGTGTACGACCCGGTGTGCGTGCCCCGGTCGGCGCGGGCGCGCAGGTCGCGGACCTCGACCCGGCCGCCGAGGGCGGTGTCGGCGAACCTGACGGTGCGCTCGGCCGCCTGGCCGGAGCGGTTGAGCAGGACGACCGCGCGGCGGCCGTGCCCGGAGAGGACCTTGCTGTACACGTCGCCGGTCGCGTCGGTGGCCACCCGGACGCCCTGGACGCCCAGGCGGTCCTGGTCGACGCCGATGATCTCGGGGTTGCGCAGGACGGCGAGCATCGACGGCGACAGCGTGCGCGGGTCGGAGCCGAGGACCAGCGGGGAGGCCGTCTCCGCCCACATGACGAACTGGGTGGTCGACTCCTCCTCGGTCAGCTCCAGGCTCCCGTCCGCCATGCGGCGCGTCGGGATCAGGTAGTCGGGGTCGTTGTAGTGGCCGGGGCCCTGGGCCTCCGGGTGCCAGGCGTTGGCGTCCATGTTGCGCAGGACGTTGGGCCACTGGCCGGGGCTCGGGGTGCCCCAGGCGATGTCGGTGCCGGTGCGCCAGGAGTCCGCGACGGTCGGCGCGTAGGCGTAGGTGTTGTGGGCGTCCTGCTCGGGCGTGTGCGGCAGGCCCCAGTCGTCGGTGAGCGGGTTGCAGAGGTTCAAGAGCATCTTGCGGCCGGACTTGGCGACCGCGTCGCTGAACTCCTTGAAGGCGGTGCCCGGATCGAGCTTCTCGGAGATGCCGCACAGGAAGTCGACCTTGACGGCGTCGACCTTCCACGCGGCGAACTGCCTGGCGTCCTGCTCGTAGTGGCCCCGGCTGCCGAGGTCGCAGCTCTTGCCGCCGTCGTAGGTACCGGCGTCGGTGTAGATCCCGGCCCGCAGGCCGCGCTGGTGCAGAGAGGAGACGAGGGCCGGGATGCCGGACGGGAAGCGCTCGGGGTTCGCGGTCAGCCGCCCCCGCGCGTCGCGGGGGACGTCGGCCTGCCAGCCGCCGTCGAGCCACACGATGTCGTAACCGCTGTCCCGCAGACCGCTGTTGACCAGCTTGTCCGCGACGGAGCGCACCTCCTTCTCGGTGGGCGCGCCGAGGCCGTAATAGGTGTTCCAGCCCATGTAGGGCGTGGGGGCGAGACCGCTGTCGTAGTAGTCCGGCGCGCCCTGGTCCACGCCCTCAGCCGCGTGGGCGGAGGGCGTCATGGTGGCGGCCAGGGCCACCGCGCTCGCCGCGGCGAGCGTGGTCCGGGCGAACCGGACACGGCGGGGATCGGGTACGGGCGGGCGTGAAGTCACGTGCCTCTCCCAGAAGTTGGGAAGCGGGATGGGTGACGTGGAGGCGGACGCGCACCGGGGCGGCGGCGCACCGGAGCGGGGGCCCGCGGCGTCACGGCGACGACTGTGGCGCCCGGCCGAAACGCTGTCAATATTTATTCCTAATTTAAGAGAAACAAAGTCGAAGCGTGTCGGACGTCTTGACAGTGCGATCACGCGGCGGCAGTGTTCGGCAACGTTGTCACGCACATGGCAACGTTGTCATCCGCTCTGTTCCCCAGCCTCACCGTTCCTCGGTCTGCCCTGATCGGAGCCTTGTTGATGTCGGATCAGCCCTCCGCGCCCTCCCGGCGTGCCGTCCTTTCGGCGGGATCCACCCTCCTGGCCGGGTTCGGTCTGGGCATGGGGCCGCTCGCCTCCCCAGCCGAAGCGGGAACCGGACACCCCGGCCGGGACACTCCCCCGGCCGAACTCGCCGCGTACCGGCCGGTTTCGGTGTCCTCGACCGACTACGCGCCGACCCCTGCCGAGTTCGCCGTGGACGGCCTCGCGGTGCGTGGGGTCCGGGGCAGTGGCTGGCGGGCGGCGGACGGCGACCCCCAGTGGATCAAGGTGGACCTTCAGGCGCTGTGCGAAGTCTCCTCGGTGCGGCTGGTGTTCGAGGCCACCGTGGACGACCCGCCGTTCAAGGAGTCCCCGACCGGAAGCCCGCGCGACAACACCACCGGCCGGGAGATCCTGTCCAGCTGCGCCACGGACTTCGCCGTCGAGACGTCGCGCGACGGTGCGTCCTGGACGGCGGTGTACCGCACCGCTTCCGGCAGGGGCGGCGAGCTGGACATCGCCCTGCCGGAGCCGGTCACCGCGCGCTGGGTCCGCATGACGGTGTTCAAGCGCTCCAACAGCAACCCGCTCGGCCTCAACGGCCTCCAGGTATACGGCACTTGCCGCACCCGGCGCCCGGAGGTCACCGGCTGGACCGACTGGGGCGTGCGCGAGCGGCACCCCGGGCCGCTGAAGGTGGCCGACGACGGAACCGTCCCGCTGGAGTCCGGCTGGGACCTGACGATGGACGACTGGGCCGGTGCCGACGGTGCCGCCCTCTCCCGCGCGGGGCACGACACCAGCCGCTGGCTCCCGGCGACCGTTCCGGGCACCGTACTGACCTCGCTGGTGGACCAGGGTCAACTTCCCGACCCGGTAGCGGGGTTCGGCAACCTCCACGTGCCCGAGGCCCTGTCCCGGCACTCCTGGTGGTACCGGCGCGAGTTCACGCTGCCCAGGGGCCTGCGGACCGGCCAGGGACGGCATGTCTGGCTGGAGTTCGACGGCGTGAACCACGAAGCCGAGGTCTGGTTCAACGGCACCAGCGTCGGATCCTTCACCAACCCCTTCGCGCGTGCCTCCTACGACGTCACCGAACTGCTGGCGGACGGCGGCCAGTCGCTCGCGGTGAAGATCACCCCCATGCCGTTCCCCGGCAGTCCGGCCGACAAGGGCCCGGCCGGTCTCGCCTTCGTCGACGCGGGCGCCACCATGATGAACCGCAACTCCCCCACCTACCTGGCCTCTTCGGGCTGGGACTGGATGCCCGCCGTGCGCGACCGCGCGGCCGGCATCTGGAACCACGTCCGGCTGCGCTCCACCGGCGCCGCCGTCATCGGCGACCCGCGCGTGGACACCCTGCTGCCCGACCTGCCCGCCACCACCACGGCCGAGCTGACCGTGGTGGTCCCGGTGCGCAACGCCGACAGCGCGGACAGACGCGTCACCGTCACCGCGGCGTTCGGCCGGGTACGGGTCACCCGGACCGTGACGGTCCCCGGCGGCAAGAGCACCGATGTCACCTTCGCCCCGGCCGACTTCCCGCAACTGCGCCTGCGCGACCCCGCATTGTGGTGGCCCAACGGCTACGGCGAGCCGACCCTGCACGACCTCACCCTGACCGCGTCCGTGGACGGCCGGGAGAGCGACCGCCGCGTCACCCACTTCGGCATACGCCAGTTCGGCTACGAGTACGGCGCGCTGCCGATGACGTTCCGGCGGGGCGGCGACGTCTTCACCCAGACCGTCGACCTCGCCCGCCAGAAGGCGCGTTACGTCCGCGTCCTGTGCCGTACCCGCGCCACCCAATGGGGCTCCTCGATGTGGAACCTCTCGGTCCTGGACAGTTCCGCCCCCGGCGACGACCTGGCCCTCGGCCGGAAGGCGACCGCGTCCTCCGTCGACGACCCCTCGCACGGAGCGGCCAACGTCACCGACGGCGACGGCGGCACCCGCTGGTCCTCCTCCTTCGACGACGGACAGTGGGTCCAGGTGGACCTCGGCTCGCCGGTCTCCTTCGACCGGATCGCGATCGACTGGGAGCAGGCGTACGCGCGGACCTACACCGTCCAGGTATCCGGCGACGGCTCCGCCTGGACGGACGTGCGCGACGTCGACAACGCGGCCGCCCCGCTGCCGTTCCACACCTCCGGCGCGGCGAGCATGCAGAACGTCGAGTTCGACGCGGTCACCGCGCGCCACCTGCGGGTGCTGTGCCGGACCCGCGCCACCAGCTGGGGCTTCTCGATGTGGGAGCTGGCCGTCGTGGACAGCGCCAGACCGGGCACCAACCTGGCGCTGCGCAAGCCCGCGACCGCCTCGTCCGAGGGCGAGGGCACGGTCGCGGGGAACGTGGTCGACGGCGACGCCAACACCCGCTGGACCTCGGCCTACGAGGACGACGGCTGGATCCGGTTCGACCTCGGCGCCCCGGAGCGGTTCGACCGGGTGGCGATCACCTGGGAGCAGGCGTACGCGCGGACGTACACCATCCAGGTCTCCGACAACGGCACGGACTGGACGGACGTCAAGTCCGTCGACAACTCGATCGCGCCGCTCAGGATCAGCGTCAACGGCGTCCGGGTGTTCTGCCGGGGCGGCAACTGGGGCTGGGACGAGCTGCTGCGCCGAATGCCGGCCGAGCGCATGGACACCGCCGTACGGATGCACCGCGACATGAACTTCACGATGATCCGCAACTGGGTGGGAAGCAGCAACCGTGAGGAGTTCTTCTCCAGTTGTGACCGGCACGGCCTGCTGGTGTGGAACGACTTCCCCAACGCCTGGGCGATGGACCCGCCGGACCACGACGCCTTCAACAGCACGGCGCGGGACGTCGTGCTCCGCTACCGCATCCACCCCAGCGTCGTCGTCTGGTGCGGCGCCAACGAGGGCAACCCGCCCGCTGCGATCGACGACGGCATGCGCGACGCGGTCCGCTCCGGGGCGCCCGGAATCCTGTACCAGAACAACTCGGCGGACGGCATCGTCACCGGCGGCGGCCCCTACGGCTGGGTGGAACCGGAGAAGTACTTCTCCGCGACGACCTACGGCAGCAAGAACTACGGCTTCCACACCGAGATCGGCATGCCGGTGGTCCCCACAGCGGAGACCATGCGCCACCTGACCGGCGACGAGCCCGAGTGGCCCGTCGGCGGCGCCTGGTACTACCACGACTGGAGCACGCGAGGGAACCAGGCCCCGCAGAACTACCGCGCCGCCATCGAGTCACGGCTCGGCACGGCGACGGACCTGGACGACTTCTGCCGCAAGGCGCAGTTCCTCAACTACGAGAACCACCGGGCCATGTTCGAGGCGTGGAACGCCCGGCTCTGGGACGACGCGAGCGCACTGCTGCTGTGGATGTCCCACCCCGCCTGGTACAGCACGGTCTGGCAGACGTACGACTACGACTTCGACGTCAACGGCGCCTACTACGGCTCCCGCAAGGCTTCCGAACCCGTGCACGTGCAGTCGAACCCGGTCGACGGCCGGGTCATCGCCGTCAACCACACCCCGCACACGATCCGCCGGGCCACCGTGACCGCCGGCTGGTACGACCTCGACGGCCGCCAGACGGCCGGTGAGCAGCGGGCGACCGTGGACATCGCTCCGTCCACGACGGCGAAGGCGTTCACCGCAGACCCGAAGGGCTCCCTGCCCGGCCTGTACCTGCTGCGCCTGCGACTCGCCGACGAGTACGGGAAGACGCTCGCGGAGAACACGTACTGGCGGTACCGGACACCGGAGGACATGCGGGCGCTGAACCAGACCCGCCGGACCAGGGTCTCGGTGGACGTCACCGGCCCGCGCGGCGGCTCCGACGGGCGACGCGCGCTGACCGCCAGGGTGACCAACCGGGGTTCGTCGGTGGCGGCGATGCTGCGCCTTTCCCTGGTGGACACGAGGTCCGGGGACCGGGTGCTGCCCGCCGAGTACGACGACAACTACCTCTGGCTGCTGCCCGGCGAGTCCCGGACGGTCACGGTGTCGTGGCCCGGCCATGCGGACAAGGCGCGGCCGGGGCTGAGGGTCGAGGGGTACAACGTGCCGGAGGTGACGGGGCGGCCGTAGCGGGGCGGCTGCGGCGGACGGGCTCAGGGGGCCCCGCCTGCAAGGCGCCCGTCCGCTCCTGGGACAGTGACGAGCCGGACGGCTGGAACCGGCACTGCGGCGAACGTACCCGACCACCGGTCGACGCCGTCCGACCGCCTTTCCCACCTCCGCCCCTGTCTCACACGAGGTCGACCACCATCATGAGCCCCCTCTCCGCGCGACGCCGGTTCCTGACGCCCACGGCGGCAGCGGCCCTGTTGCTCGGAGCGGCCGTAGTCGGGACCGCACGGGCCGACGCGCCCTCCACCGCCCGGCCAACCCCTCGCTTCATCAGCTACAACGTCTGTGGCGCCGCTGCCAGTTGCCCTGTCAAGCCCGGGAACGACACCACGAGGAAGAACGCCTGGCGTGACCGGATCGTCCAGGCGATGGACCACTGGGACGCCGACGTGGTCATGTTCCAGGAAGTCTGCCACGGCCAGTACACCCTGCTGCGGGACCACCTCGCCGACCGCGCCGAGACCCCTTACACGGCCGTGTGGGGCACCACCCTCGACAGCGTCGGCGGCTGCTCCCAGTGGGGCGGCGACCGGCGCTTCGGCCTGGCCATGTTCGTCAAGGGGAACGCCTCGGCGGTCGCCGACCGCACCATGATCCCGCTCCACCGGGACCCGGCCGTGGCCGACGAGCAGCGGGGCCTGCTCTGCGTCGACGCGCAGGTGCGGGGCCGTACCGTCCGAGCCTGCGACACCCACCTCGACTGGCGCGGCAGGAACCCGGAGGTGCAGACGCACCAGATCTACCTGGCGCTGCAACCAGTCACCCGCACCATGCCCGTAGTCCTCGGCGGCGACTTCAACATGAGGCCCAACGCCGCACCGCTGCGCCGACTGTACGACTCCGACCGGGGCACCGGTCCGTTCCGCGAGGTCGACGACACCGACCGGGACCACTTCGCCGACCGCTGCGCCGGGCAGAGCACCTGCCGCACGGGCGAGAACACCGTGGACGACCGGTGCGAGGACACCACCGACGCCAAGAAGATCGACTACATCTTCGTGAGCGACCGGCACTTCCGCTCCGAACACGGCGACGCGACCGGTTGCTCCACTCCCCCGCTCTCCGACCACCATCTGCTGCGGGGCGCGGCCGACTGGTCGTGACCGGCGGCCCCGCCTCCGGGCGGGTGCGGTCGTCGGCGCCGCGCGCCACGTACACCAGGCCGACGGATGCCGCGGTGCTCTCGATGGATGTGAACATCGAGAGCACCGCGGCATCCATCTACGCCCGAGACCTCACCCCCTGTCAGCTGCCCCGGACACCCGCTCCCCCGCGCCCTCGGAGGACCCCAGCGCCACCCGCAGCTCCGTCAGACCGCGGAACGCGGGGAACGGGACGGTCAGCCATTTGGCGTCGTCGGAGGGCGCGGCCAGCGAGAGGTTCGGGAAGCGCTGGAAGAGGGACGTCAGGGCGATCTGCATCTCCATCCGCGCCAGGGGGGCGCCGAGGCAGTAGTGGGGGCCGGTGCCGAAGCCCAGGTGGTTGCTCTGGACGCCTGGGCGGGTGATGTCGAAGGTGTCGGGGTCCTCGAACGCGGCGTCGTCGCGGTTGGCGGAGGTGACGGCGATCTGGACCAGGGAGCCCTTGGGGATCAGGGTGCCCGCGATGGTGATGTCCTCCAGCGCGTGGCGGAAGGTCGCGTTCTCGACCGAGCCCTCGTAGCGGATGACCTCCTCGACGGCGTTGGGGAGGAGGTCGGGCGAGTCGATGACCTGCTTGAGCTGGTCGGGGTGGGTGAGGAGGGTGTAGACGGCGTTGCCGATGAGGTAGGCGGTCGTCTTGTGCCCGGCGAAGAGCAGGACCCACAGGGTGGAGAGCAACTCGCCGTCGGTCAGCGACTCCTGCTCGTCGCTCGTCTGGATGAGGACGCTCAGGAGGTCGTCCTCGGGGGCCTGCCGCTTGCGGGCGATCAGGACCTCGAAGTACTCCCGGAGCGTGGTCTCAGCCTCGTGCAGCTTGTCCTTGTCCTTCTTGCTGAAGCCGGTGCGCGCGACGACGCTGCACCACTGCTGGACCTCGGCCCGCTCCTCCTCGGGGACGCCGATCAGCTCGCAGATCACCTGGAGGGGCAGCGGGAAGGCGAAGGCCGACAGGAGGTCGACGGAGTCCTGGGCGGCGCACCGGTCGAGCAGCGCGTCGGTGATCTCCTGGACGCGGGGGCGCAGGGCCTCGATGCGGCGGGGGACGAAGGCCTTGCTGACGATCCGGCGCAGCCGCGTGTGCTTCGGCGGGTCGGCGAACAGCATGTTGTCGTCCAGGGCGATGGAGGAGTCGCCGAAGATGGACCGGTAGGCGTCGATGGCCGCGTACATGTCCTTGCTGATCCGCGGGTCGGCCAGGGCCGCCTTCGCGTCCTCGAACCGGGTGACGAGGTACGAGTCCACGCCGTGCGGCGGGGTGAGCCGGGACACGGGCGCGTTCTCGCGCAGATGCCGGTAGAGGGGGTGCGGGTTGGAGCGGTACACGGGGCAGCCGCGGGATGCCGCGTCCACTGCCCGGGCTGTCTCGTCCGTGTTCTCCTGCTCTTGCAACTGAGTCATCGACGGTCCTTCTTCTCTTCCCGCAGTGGTCTTCCCGCAGTGGCACGAGGCGGCTGAACGCCGGAACGCAGGAATGCATTGACGCCACCCGGAACGGGAAAACCCGATTCACCCTGACGCCGACCGGTCTTTACGGGCACCGTACGGACGCGGAAAACGGCGAATGCGCCGTCCGAGGGAAGGATCGATTGCCGACCCGGTGGCCGTGTGACAGGTTCGGAATCAGGGCCGCCACGAGTTCGAAATCGCTGCCCGAACCACCGCTGGGTCACTGGAGGAGGACGGGCCGTGGACAAGCGTGCCTCAGAAGTCGAAGAAAACGAAGAAATGCTGCCGGTACTGATCGTGGGCGGTTCGCTCGTCGGACTGTCCGCGTCGGTGTTTCTGGGCAGACTGGGTGTCAGCCACATGGTCGCCGAACGCCGGGCCGCCACGTCCGAACACCCCCGGGGCCGGGGGAACAACATGCGGACGATGGAGCTGTTCCGCACCGCCGGTCTGGAGCCGGACATCAGGGAGGCGGCGTCCGCCCTGTCCAAGAATCACGGCATCCTGCAGACGGACCGGCTGTCGGGCGGTGAGACCAGCCGGTGGCTCTCGGCGCGGCTCACCGGCGGGGCGCCCGAGAAGGGCCTGTGCTCCACCGTGCGGTGCGCGTGCAGCCAGAACGACCTGGAGCCGGTCCTGCTGGACCACGCCCGCCGACTGGGCGGGGACGTGCGCTTCGGTACGGAGCTGGTCTCCTTCACCGAGGACCGGGACGGCGTGACGTGCGAACTGCGCGACCGGGAGAGCGGTCTGACGTACACGCGGCGTACGGCCTACCTGCTGGCGGCCGACGGGCCGCGCAGCCCCGTGCGTGAGCGCCTGGGCATCGGGCAGAGCGGCGCGGGCGACCTGTTCCACAACGTGAGCGTCACCTTCCGCAGCAAGCTCCTGCGCGAGGTGGTGAACGACCAGCGCTTCCTGGTCTGCTACCTGAACGGGACCGAGGGCGACGGCGTCCTGCTGCCCGTCGACAACGAGGAGAAGTGGGTCTTCCACATCCCGTGGTTCCCCGAGCGCGGCCAGACGCTCGAGTCCTTCACCGACACGCGCATCACGGACCACATCAGGGCCGCAGCCGGCGTACGGGACCTGGACGTCGAGGTCACCGGGCGCGCGCCGTGGCACGCGGCGGACCGGGTCGCCGACAGCTACCGGGAGGGGCGCGTCTTCCTCATCGGGGACTCGGCCCACGAGATGCCCCCGACCGGCGCGTTCGGCTCCAACACGGGCATCCAGGACGCGCACAACCTGGCCTGGAAGATCACGGCGGTACTGCGCGGCTGGGCGGGTGAGGGCCTGCTCGACACGTACGAGAACGAGCGGCGCCCGGTCGCCCTGGCGACGATCGCGCGGGCCATCGAGCAGGCGGCGCGCGAGGAGCACCCCGGCTACGCGGCCGCGCAGGCCACGGCCCAGAGCACGGACCTGATGACCGTGTCGCTCGGCTACCGCTACGTCTCCACGGCGGTGTCCGGCGCGGACACCGAGGCGCCGACCATCCCGGAGGACCTCCGGCTGGAGGGGGACCCCGGTACCCGGGCCCCGCACATGACCGTCGTGCAGGACGGGGAGACCAGGTCGACCGTCGATCTGTACGAGCGGTCCTTCGTCCTGCTCTCCGGCACCGCGGAGGGCCCGTGGCCGTATGCCGCCAAGGCCGCGGCGACCCGGCTCGGTGTCCCGCTGGTGTCCTACCGCGTCGGCGCGGGCCCGGAGTTCGACCTCGACACCACGCCCGCCGACGGCGGCGGCGCGGACTGGGCCGCCGTCCACGGCGTCACGGCCCGGGGCGCGGTGCTCGTCCGCCCCGACGGCATGGTCGCCTGGCGCTCCACGGACCTGCCCACGGACCCCGAGCTCGAGCTGACGCACGTCCTCGAAGGTCTCCTCAGCCGCTGACCCGCTTTCAGACGCACCCGGACCTTCCACCACAGGGAGCCCCTCCATGCCGACCGACCTGCAAGCCCCGGGCGACATAGGCCGCCGCACCGCACCCGGCGGCGACGACGCCCGCCGCGAACGAATAGACGTCCACCACCACTACACCGCCCCCGAATGGGTGCGGTGGGCCGAGGAGAACGGCATGGTGGACCGGGACAAACTGCCGCCGTGGACCCGGTGGGACGAGACCGCCGCGCTGGACCTGATGGACCGGACCGGCACCCGTACGAGCGTCCTCACCGTGGCCATGCTGGGACGCTCCAAGGAGGCGGCGGCACGCAAGGAGAGCGCGCGGGTCTCGCTCGACGCCGCCGGTGCCCTCGCGGCCAGGCACTCCGGCCGCTTCGCCTTCTTCACGCCCGTCTTCCTCGACGACCCCGAGCTCTCCCGCTGGTCCGTCTCCCACGGGATGGACGAGCTCGGGGCCGTCGGCGTCAGCGCGCGCACCAGTACGGGCGAGACGTACCTCGGCGATCCCGCGCTCGACCCCCTCATGGCGGAACTCGACGAACGCGGCGCGGTGATCAGCACGCACCCCATGCAGGTGGCCACGTCCGGCGGCCCCCAGGGCGTACCGCCGTTCGTGTGCGACTTCCTCATGGACACCACGCGCGCCGCCCTGAGCCTGATCATGAACGGCACGCTGGACCGCTTCCCCCGGCTCACCTTCATCCTCCCGCACGGCGGCGGGTACCTCCCGTACATCGCGGGCCGGATCGAGGTCTTCGGCCGTCAGCTCGTCCCCGCCGTCGACCCCGGCCGCGTCCGCGACTACCTGCACCGCTTCTACTACGACACGGCGGCGCCGATGTCCCCTTCGGCCACGCCCACGCTGCTGGCCGCGGCGGGTTCCTCCCGGATCCTGTATGGGAGCGACTGGCCGCCCACCCCCACGCGTGTGGTCACGGAGGTGACCGCCCCCGCGCTGGACGCGGACCCCGCCCTCGGCGACCTGGAGCGCGGCCACATCAACCGCGCGAACGCCCTGCGTCTGCTGCCCACGCTCGCTCGTACCTGAGCGCGCCCGGGGCACGCACGCGGGTCACCACACCCCGCAGTGTCCCTTCGT
Organism: Streptomyces sp. SID4985; assembly: GCF_009863025.1. Taxonomy (GTDB): domain Bacteria; phylum Actinomycetota; class Actinomycetes; order Streptomycetales; family Streptomycetaceae; genus Streptomyces. The sequence goes on from NZ_WWIR01000223.1 coordinate 33,679, forward strand.
ACCGCTCACGGGGGAGCGGCGCGAAGGGGCACTGTTCTGTTCACGGAAAACGAATCCGGGAAGGAAAGACAATGCCGCAAGCGGAAGAAGAAGTGAGGCCCGTCGACGCGATCGATACGGGGGCTCGGCGTCGAACTCCCGTCGGTGTACTGCGTTCCACGGTGGGACAGACCAATCTGGTCCCGGTCCTTCTGGTCCTCACCGTCATGATGGTGGCCCTGTGGCTCATGGGAATGCCCTTCCTCCAGGCCCTGACCATTTCGACCGCGCTGAAGATCTCGATGGTTCTTTTCGCGGCGCGCCGACTGCCCTCCGCGTCGAAGGGCTGACGCGTCCGAAATCCGGGCGGCTCAGGGCCGCCCGGATTTCGCATTCCCCGCCCGGATATCAGACTCCCTGACCCGCCTTCTCGCCCGCCCCGCTCTCCCCCACGCCGTCCCACGGCGTCACCGCGGGGCCGTCGTCGTCCGGATGCTCCCGGCGCTCGCGCAGATCCGCCACGGCCAGGGCGAGGGCGACGAGGATGATGGCCACGGCGGTGAGCAGCCCGAGCTGGAGGGCCGTCGTGGCGCGGCCGTGGTTGGCGAGGTGCGCGAAGTACACGGCGCCGACCACCGCGATGCCCACGGACGAGCCGATGCGCTGGCCGGTCTGCATCACTCCGCCGGCCGCACCGGCCCGTCGTACCGGCACGAGCGTGAGGGTGAGGGTCGTGTTGGGCGAGACCGTGAGCCCGGAGCCGATCCCGCCGATGAGCAGCGGCAGCGCCATGGCCCAGCCCACGCCCTCGCCGGGCACCAGCTGAACGGCAAGGACCACGCCCAGCAGCCCGAGGGCCACCCCGCTCAGGCCGATGACGACCAGGCCGCGGCCGTAGCGCATCACCAGCCGTCCCCCGAAGGCCGCGCCGACCGCCGAGGCGGCCGCGAACGGCAGGATCGTCACTCCGGCGGCGAGGGGGCTGTATCCCACGGAGTTCTGCAGGAACAGCGACAGGACGAAGAAGATCGTGGTGAGCCCGCCGAAGAACGTGAGGCTGATCAGGGTGCCGAGCGTGAAGGAGCGCAGGGAGAAGAGCCCGAGGTCGACCAGCGGAGCGTCGCCCCGGCGGTCCCGGTTCCGCTCCCACATCCAGAAGGCGCCCAGCAGCAGTGCGCCCACCGGGAGCAGCAGCCACTTCGCCCGTCCCTGCCATTGCTGTTCCTGGACCAGGGGAAGCAGCAGGGCGAGCACGCCCGCGCCGAGGAGCAGTACGCCGACCGGATCGAACTTCTCCCGCTTTCCGCTCGGCACCGGGAGGCGGGGCAGCAGCCGGTGCCCGGCGACGAGGGCGGCCACGCCGATGGGCACGTTGACGAAGAACACCCAGCGCCAGCCGTCGTCCGTGCCGGACGCGTGGAGCAGCAGTCCGCCCGCGAGCGGGCCCACGGCGGTGGACACGGCGATGACGCTGCCATGGAAACCGAAGGCCCGGGCCCGTTCGGCACCTTGGAACATTTGCTGGATCAGCCCCGAGGTCTGCGGTGCGACCACACCGGCGGCCGCGCCCTGGATCATCCGGAACACCACCAGCCACGCGGGACCGGGGGCGAGACCGCACGCCATGGACGCGGCCGTGAACACGCCGAGGCCGATCAGCAGCGCCTGGCGGCGCCCCCGCAGGTCACCCAGCCGTCCCGCCGGTGCGAGCGCGAGCCCGAAGGCGAGGGCGTACCCGGACACCACCCAGGACTGGGTGGCTTCGGAGGCACCCAGCCCACGCTCCATGGAAGGCAGAGCCACGTTCACGATCGAGACGTCGAGCAGGGAGATGAAGCCCGCGGTCAGACAGACCCCGAGTGCTTTCCACCGCCGGTCGTCGAGAGCGGGCCGGTCCGTTTCTGTGGTCATGCGATCACGCTATGCAGGTGGGACCGGTCGCACCAGCGGGGAAGGGGAGGCGGGGTGCCGTGAGGCGTGCCGGGGAGGCCGTGTCTTCACCAGCGGTTGTCTGCGACGGGGGCGGTGAGTGGTGGGCCCGGCCGTGGCCCTACGGTTCACTTCTGTTCACTCGGAGGTCGAATCAGGCATGTGGATCGAAACTGTCGCGGCGCTGCCCGGCAAGGCTGTCTTCCAGTCCCCCGCAGCGGAGTCGTCCCTGACCCGCTGCGCCGCTGTCCTCGGCCGTCCGCTGCCCGCCGACCTCGTCGCTCTCCTGCGCGAGAGCGACGGCATCGAGGGCGAGTACGGAGACGGGATCGTCTGGTCGGCCGAGCGCATCGCGTCCGAGAACCGGAGCCTGCGCGAGAACGCCGATTTCCGGTTCCTCCACATGCCGTTCGAGCCGCTGCTCTTCTTCGCGGACGCGGGGAACGGCGACCTGTTCGCGCTTCTCTCCGCGATCGACCGGCCGGACGTCTTCGTGTGGGACCACGAGACCGACAGCCGCACCTGGGTCGCTCCGAACCTGGCCACGTATCTCGAATGGTGGCTGACCGGGCGGATCGAGGCGTAGCAGCTCGTCCCGGACTCCCTCAGCCGGAGCCGGGCACCGTGACCGGCAGGCCCGCCAGGTTCAGCTCGCCCGGTGGTGGCAGGGGGCCGTGCTGCGGGGCCGGGCGGAAGGAGTCGAGGAGGTAGGCGACCAGGCGCGCCGATGCCGCCGGGTCCTCGGGGAGGGCGGCGACCAGGCCGCCATGGGACAGCAGGACGACGGCCAGGTCGGAGACGTGGAAGTCGGCGCGGAGGGCGCCTGCGGCCTGTGCTCTGCGGATCAGGGTGGACAGGGCCTGCTCGGCCTCGGAGCGGGCCTCGGCGTGTTCCCGGGCGCGGTCCGGGAAGGCCGCGAGGAACGCCGCCGGGAAGCCGCGCTCCTCGCGCTGGAGGCGGCACAGTTCCACCACCAGGCGACGGAAACCGCGCCCCGCGTCCGGGTCGGCCACCGCCTCCGCGAACACCCCCGCGCACGCTGCGATTTGGTGCGCGAAGGCCCCTCCGACCAGGTCGTCCCGGGTCGGGAAGTGGCGGTACAGCGTCGCCACGCCCACCCCGGCCCGGCGGGCCACCGTCGCCATCGGGGCGTCGATGCCGTGCTCGGCGAAGACCTCGCGCGCGGCGGCCAGGATGCGGCGGCGGTTGCGGCGGGCGTCCAGCC
>NZ_WWIR01000224.1 GCF_009863025.1 Streptomyces sp. SID4985
GGCCGCGCGCCTGCCCCACCGTCCGGTCCGTCACCGAGACATGGACCAGGACGCCGAGCAGCGCGGCCAGCGCGCAGCACATCACGGTGATGAACGCGGCGGCCTTGGCGGCGAGCGTCCCGGCCCAGCGGGGGAACGGGCGCCTCACGGGGCACCCGGGGGCGTGTTCGGGTTCCGGCCCGGCGGGGGCGAGGCGGACACCCCCGGAGCCGCCGCAGCGCCACCCGTGCGCAGGAACTCGTCCCGGCTGAACACCATCGCCCGCTGCTCCGCGTCCCACTCCCACGTGGTCCGGTACTCGTACCCCGAGATCTCCGCCGGGGAGCGCACGATCACCGAGCGCCCGGCCAGCTCCACGCCGGTGATGGCGTCGTTGTCGGCCAGCACCCGCACCAGCGTGTGCCCCTCGGCGGTGTACACCCGCACCGCCGTCTGATTGGTGGGCCCGAGGTGGAAGCCGAGGGTGAGGTCGTCCCGGCCGTCGCCGGTCAGGTCCCGGTAATAGGCTTTCAGCAAGGGGCACTTGGGGCTCTGCGCGTCTTCCGCGCAGTTCCTCAGGCCGTCCACCGTCGAGTGGTACGCCCCCTTCGAGCCGTAGTCGTCGGGGTGCGCGGCCAGCTCCGCCGTCACGACCGCGACCGGATCGACCGCGCGTATGCCGTCCCCCGGCACCCGTATCCCCTCGACCGTCTCCCGGCTGGCCACGTCGTACGGATACGCCGGGCTCGACGCGGGCCGCAGATCCGGCCACAGCGTCGCGGGACCGACCGCGACGGGAGCACGCCCGTCCGCGACCAGTCCCCCGGAATCCCCGCATCCGGCCAGCCCGGCCGCCAGCACCGCGACGAGCCCGGCGACGCGGACACCCCGCGCGGACCTGCGACGACGGTCGGACACGGCGCTCCTGTGCTGGTGGGCGAACGGGGCCCGTACACCTTACGCGGGGCGGCTGTGCGGCTTGCGCGGGCGGCTGTGCGGCTGACGCGGGGCGGCCGTGCGGCCGACGGGGCCCGTCGAGGGGGCGCGACTTCTTGCACGGGGTGCCCCCGCCTGGTCCCATGGTCGAGGGGTGATGGCGCATGAGCGGACTGCGCGTGGTGCCGACCCGGCTCCGCGGCCGCGAGCGGCTGTACGTCTGCGGCAGGGACGGGAGGAACGTCGCCTGGTACGACCGCGAGTCGGCCCGGGTCAGCCTCCTCGCCGAGGACTCCCGGCAGACCGTGCTCGCCGCCCTGAAGCCCTTCCTCACCGGTCCCGTCACCGTGGGCCCGCCCCCGGTCCCCACCCCCGCCGAACTCGCCCGCCTCACCCTCCACCCGGACGACGACCTCGCCCCCAACCGCCCCGGCGAGGCCCTGCTCGTCGCCCTCGACCGCGCACCGGGCCCGGCCCACCGGCTCCGCCCCGACCCGCGCCGGCACGCCCTGACCGCCGAGGAGACGGTGGGCGCCGCCCTGGACGACCTCGAAGGCGCGGGCTGGCACACCCTGCACTCGATCCCGCTCCCCGGCGGCGACCGCATCCACCACCTGCTCATCGGCCCCGCCGGCCTCTTCGCCGTACGCGCGCTGTACGCCCGCAGACAGCGGGTCCTGGTCGCCGACCCGATGGTCGCGGTGGGCCGCCGCGCCCCCGAACCGCTGCTGCGGCGGCTGCGCGCGGACGCCGACCGGGCCGCGTACGCCCTGACGGCCGAGGTCCGCCCCGTCCTCGCGGTCGCGGGCTCGGCCGAGGTACTGATCACCGCCGCGCCCCGGACCGTACGGATCCTGCGGGAGGAGGAGCTGGCGGGCCTCGCCCGGCTGGGCGGACTGCTGAAGCCGGGGGACGTGGAGGCGTTGCACGCGATGGCGCGGGACCGGAGGACGTGGTTGTCGCTCTAGGTGTTTTTGGGCGTGGGGTCTACGGCAGCTCGGCGCCCCGCTCCGGATCCAGGAGCCCCGCCATCAAGTCGCCGTGTTCCTCCACCCGGGGCGCGATGTCACCGGCCAGGAACTCCAGGTCCGCCGGGGCACGGCACGCCTCGACCTCGTCCCAGGTGACCGGCGCGGAGACCAGCGGGGCGTGGCGGGCGCGCAGGGTGTACGGGGTGGCGGTGGTCTTGCGGGCGGCGTTCTGGCTCCAGTCCACGAAGACCTTGCCGGGCCGAAGGCTCTTGGTCATCCGGTGGGTGACGAGCCCCGGCAGTGCGTCCTCGGCCTCCACCGCGAGGGCCTTGGCGTACTCGCTCGTGGCCTCGGGGGACGCCCCGCGTACGGCCGCCAGCAGATGGAGCCCCTTCGACCCCGCGGTCTTGGCGTACGCCTCGATGCCGTCGGCGGCGAGCCGTTCGCGCAGCCACAGGGCGACCTCGCAGCAGTGGACGACGGTCGCGGGTGCCCCGGGATCGAGGTCGAACACGAGCCGGTCGGCCTCACCGGGCGCCTGGACGAGCCACTGGTGGGTGTGGAACTCGGTGACCAGGTTCGCCGCCCAGACCAGCGAGGGGAGGTCCTGCACGACCACCATCCGGGCGGGCCCCTCCGAGCGGGGTACCTCGGCGGTCGTGACCCAGTCGGGCGTACCGGGCGGCACGTTCTTGGTGAAGAAGACCTGGCCGCCGGGGCCGTCGGGGTAGCGAAGGAAGGAGACCGCGCGGTCGCGCAGGTGCGGCAGCAGGACGTCGGCGGTGGTGGCGTAGTAGTGCAGCAGCTCGCCCTTGGTGAAGCCGCTCTCCGGATACAGCACCTTGTCCAGGTTGCTGAGCGTGACCCGCCGCCCCGCCACCTCCGTCACTGGCGTCATAGGATGACAATCCCAGAATCGGGGCGAATGGGATGAATCAAACCGTACGGAAGGGGCGCGGCACGTGCGATCCATATGGAACGGCGCGATCTCGTTCGGCCTGGTCAGCATTCCGATCAAGGTCGTGAACGCCACCGAGAGCCACGCGGTCTCCTTCCGTCAGGTCCACACCGAGGACAACGGCCGTATCCGCTACCGCAAGGTGTGCGAGCTGGAGGACCGCGAGGTCGACCAGGCGGAGATCGGCAAGGCGTACGAGGCCGCGGACGGCGAGATGATCCCGATCACCGAGGACGACCTCTCGCATCTGCCGCTGCCCAGCGCCCGCACCATCGACATCGTCGCCTTCGTGCCCGCCGACCGCATCGACCCGCTCCAGATGGACACCGCGTACTACCTCGCCGCCGCCGGAGCCTCCGCCGCCAAGCCGTACACCCTGCTGCGCGAGGCCCTCAAGCGCAGCAACAAGGTCGCCGTCGCCAAGTTCGCCCTGCGCGGCCGCGAACGGCTCGGGATGCTGCGTGTGGTGGGCGACGTCATCGTCATGCACGGCCTGCTGTGGCCGGACGAGGTGCGCGCGCCCGAGGGCGTGGCCCCGGACGTGGACGTCACCGTCCGCGACAAGGAACTCGACCTCGCGGACGCCCTGATGGACACCCTCGGCGAGGTCGACCTGGACGACCTCCATGACGAGTACCGCGAGGCCCTCGAGGAGGTCATCGCGGCCAAGGCGGCGGGCGAGGCCCCGCCCGAGGCCCCCGCCGCGGCGACCGGCGGCAAGGTGCTCGACCTGATGGCGGCGCTGGAGAAGAGCGTGCGGGAGGCGCGGGAGTCGCGGGGCGCCGGGGAACCGGGGGAGGACGCGGAGGTCCGCACCCTTCCTCGCGGCCGCAGCACCCCGAAGGAGACGGGCGGCAAGAAGTCGACGGCGTCGGCCGCCGCGAAAAAGGCCCCCGCGAAGAAGACGGCCGCCGCACGGAAGTCCACGTCCAAGTCGGCGGAGCCGTCGGGGAAGCGGGGAGCGACGAAGAGTACGGCGAAGAAGGCGGCGACGGGAAAGAAGACGACGGCGAAGAAGACGGCGTCGCGGAAGCGGCCGGCGTGAGGCGGTGGAGGATCACGGCGGCGGGGAGACCAGGGACCGCGGCGATGACCACGGCGATGACCACGGCGATGGCGAGGCTGATGATCGCGAACAGACGGTGCTCAGGTCGATGATCACGAACACCCCCGACAGCGGGACTGCCTCCGATTCCCACCCCCTCCCCGCCTCCCCTCATGCACGATGAACGTGTGACATACGTGGTGACCGTGACCATGGCGCCGCCCGAGGGCACGCCGGACCTGGACGCGCTGCAACGGGAGGGCGTCCTCTTCCTGCTGCGCAAGGGCTTCGACTCGCTGGAGGCCATCGAGGGGCCGGACGGCACGGAGGTCGACCTGATGGACGACCTCATCGCCGTCCACCCCGGCGGCGCCCTGCTGAAACTCTTCGTGGACGCGCCCGCGCTGGAGTTCGCCGAGGAGGCGGCCCGCGAGGTCGTGACCGAACTCCTGGACACCTCCGAACCGCTGGCCGACTGGCAGATAACCCGCTGCGCGGTCGAGCTCAACTCCGAACTCCTCCAGGAAAGCCTGGACGCCGCCGACGGCCCCGACGCCCCACCCGCCGACCCGGCGGAACGAGCCCGCCGCCACGCGGCCGCCGACGCCGGGGAGGCGTCACCCGGCGACACCCCCGCTCCCACGGAGGCCGAGGCGATGCGCACCCGCCTCCGCGAACTGGCCCCGCTCCTCACGTCGTTCCCCCTGACGGCGTTCGGCTGTGCGGGGGAGGAGACGGGGCGGGAGGTGACCGGCGAGACGGCCGGGACGGCGAGCGGTGAGCCGGTCGGAGCGGCTGGGACAGTGGCCGTAGAGCCGGTCGAAGCGGCCGGAACGGCGAACGGCGAGGCGCCCCGGACGGTGGTCGGCAAGGAGGCGGCGGAGATCGCCGCAGGCGCCCTGATCTACGCGATCGACCTCCTGGTGGACGAACTCTTCACCGACCTCGCCGCCCTGGAGGAGGACGGCCCCACGGTCGCCCGCAGCAACGCCACCTTCATGATCCTCGACGACCTCCCCCCACACCTGGCCGACGAGTACACGGTCCTCTTCACCCGCCGCCTCACCGTAACCGCCATCACCCTGACCTCCCGCCTGACCCGACCCCCCTTCGGCCCCCCGACCTGCGTCGCGGAGCGACTCCTCCTGGGCTCCCTCCTCACCCAGGCGGAGGTGACCGCCGACCTCTACGGCCTCCTGACGGACGAAGTCGCCCAGGCCCTCGAGAACTTCGCCGCCTCCCTCAACACAGCCGCCTCCCACCCCACCCACGAGGCCCCGGAATCCTGGTTCACCCCCTTCACGGACGAATGCCGGGTCCACCCGTACGCGGCGAACGAGGAGCCGGAGGAGACCCTCCATGAACTGCCGGACTGACGAACCAGGTTCGGCGGAACCATCACATCCGGCCAATACCCGCTGTTACTGTCCGCCTGTGGGTACGCAGCTGCACGTACAGGTCCCCGAAGATCTCTGGCACTGCCTCGACGAGGCCGACTTCGACTCACTCGACTCCTTCCGGGGAGCCGACCAATGGGCCGACGTGGCCCACGCCGTCGTCGCCACGGCAGGCCAAGGACTCGGCATGGGAGCCAATCTCGTCACCGTGATCCTCGGCCGGGACGCCATCGCCTCCTTCGTCGACCAGGTGAGGCGCTGGACCGGCAGGCGCGAAGCGGCGCCGCGGAACACCGGCGAAGCGGTGGTGAACCTGACGGTCCGCACCGCCGACGACACGACCACCATCGCGATCACCCGCAAGGGAACGGCGGACGTGGACGTCGAGTTGCTCACCCGACTCCTGACCTCCGCGATGAACTCCCCTCAGTAGCGGGACAGATGAAACTCTTCGGCCGCTCACCCTCACCCGCCGACAGGCACCGGGCGGCCGCCCAGACGTACAAGAACATCCAGGACCGCTTCAACGCAGCGATGCGGGCCCGACAGAGCCTGGAGAGCGTCCGCGACGACGTCTGGGACCTTCAACTGGCCCTGTTCGAAGACGTGGTGAGAGGCCACACTTCGGTGGCCGGCCCCCTGTTCTCCGCCGCCCACCTGTCGTTCTTCCTCGAATTCGGCACGGGGGTCGACTGGATTCGCGCGACGATGTCCGCCCTGTCCTTCTCCACCGCGTGCTGTGTCATCGACGCCGTGAGCAGCGAACGCGACGAACCCATGCCCGCGCCCCTGTTGCGCGAGATGCGCGGGATGGCCCTCGGCTCCGCTTACGTGGCCCACCGCTGCGGAGTCCCCCTGGCCGGAGTGATGACCGCCGAAGCCATCACCTCTTTGGCCCTGGGCGACCGAATGATCACCCGCGAGACGACGGCCACCCTCTCCACCGACGACGGCCCGGCCGCCCTGCGACGCCAGCTGTCGACGATGCGCGGAACAGCCACCAACGAGATGCGAGCGGCGCGCAGGGCACTGAGACGCCCGGCGCAGGACAGCGGCGGTCTCTCTTTACGGGAAGCCACCGAACAACGCTTCCTCGCCGATCTCGCCACGTACGCCACGACGGACGGCACCACCAGACTGGCCACGTCCCCCAACGCCGTGGCCTCCGCCCGAGCGGCCCTCTCCAGCGGCCGCACCCTGATCTACGTCGCTCCCGGCCCTCGCAGCGGTGCGGCCCTCCGCCTCAACTACCCTCCCGGCGACCGGGAGATATGCGAGAGCATCGAACTCCCCGCCCTGGACCTCCCGACGGTACGCACCCTGGTCGACCGCGTCCGCACCGCCTACGCGGCAGCCCAACGCGGCGAACTCGGCCGCAGGGCCCTGTCCCGCCTGATCCGCGAAACCCTGGACCAGGTGACCGCGTCGTTCTGGGACCCCCTGCTGACCGAATGGCCCGAACTCCGCACCATCCCCCTGGCGTTGATCCCCCTGGGCGAAGCGGCCCTGCTCCCCTTCTACACCGCCCTCGTGGACGACACCCCCGCCTGCGCCACCCTGAACCTGACCATCGCTCCCTCAGCCCGAGCCCTCCTCCTCTCCACCGGCTGGCAACCGCCCCCGGACCGGAAGGTCCTGGTGGCCGCGGACCCCTGGTACGACGGCGACGGCTTCCGGTCGATCCCCCGAACGGTGCCGGAGGCGCGGGCGGTCGCGGCGGTACACGGCGTAGACCCGAAACTCTTCCGAGCGGCCGATACCAGTGCCGATACCAGTGAGGAGCGGAACTCGGCGGAATCCTCCGACCCCTTGCGCACGATCAACGGCACGCTTCCCGGCGACGAGCCCGCCCCCGACATCGCCGCCCACCTGACCGGCGCCTCCCTCATCCACCTCGCCTGCCACGGCGAACTCCGCTCCGACGACCCCCTGTCCTCGTCCCTCCTCCTGGGCGGCCGCCTCCCCCTCACCGACATCCTGCGGGACAACCTCCACCCCGGCGCGACGGTCATCCTCTCCGCCTGCGAACTGGGCAGCATCACGGGCGACCTCCCCGACGAACAACTGGGCTTCCCGGCAGCCCTGCTGGCGGTAGGCGCCCGCTCGGTCATCGGCGCACTGTGGCCGGTCCCCGACACCCCGGCGACGGTGGACCTGATGACGGACACGCATCGCGCGCTGGCCGATTCATCGGCAACGAGGGCCCTGGGCCGGGCGATCGGCAGGGCCCATGCGGATGGGGTTCCGCCTTCGGTGTGGGCGTCATTTGCCTGTTTCGGCGCGTGACGCCGATTGAGGCAGACGAGAATGAGTTGGCGGGACCGCCAAGTACTTTGACGGGGAGGGCACTCCCGGTCGGCTCGACACAGAAGACTGCACGCTCCCCGGAAAGTGATCATGCTTCTCTCGCTCACCCCGTCGCGGCAGGGGCCGCGCTTCGCACTCATCGAAACCGGCGTGACCCTGTTCGCCACCCTCTGCTGGAAATCCCTCGCCTTCGCGATGTACGCGGAGGGCTACGACCTCGACGAGAGCGCACCGGTCCAGGTGACCGGCGAGGACGACATCGACGCCCTGTCCCTGCTGTTCGCCCTCTCGATCCCCATCACCTGGCTCCTCCGCCTGACCCCCTGGTCCCCACTGCGCACCGCCACGGACGCGCTCATCGCCCTCCGCCTCGTACTGGTCGTGCTGCTGTCGGCGGCGATGTTCCTGAGCCTGCTCACCGGGATCCGCGTCCCGCTGGTGGGCTGGAGGATCTGACTAGGTGTGCGCACTTCCAGATCCGGGCTATGGCATTCAGAGGCCCGGATGGCCACGGATTCTTCGTGGGTCTGTCGGGGCATGACCGGAGACATCGTTCACGGCTTCACCCGTGCATACGTGAAGACGCGAGCCTCAACGTTCCGCTGTTGTCGGGGTCTATGGACACCTCATAGGGGGTCCCCCGGCATGATTCGAACCTGCGCACACGGCTCCGGAGGC
>NZ_WWIR01000225.1 GCF_009863025.1 Streptomyces sp. SID4985
GACTCAGAAGAACACCGACCGCCGCTGCACCAGCAGCTTGGCCCCTCCCGTCTGCTGTCCTCGCACTGCTCCGCAGGCTTCGCACAGCTGCGCCGGACTCCGTCCGGCCACTCGGCGGCACCGCGCTCCGACTCAGAAGAACACCGACCGCCGCTGCACCAGCAGCTTGTACAGCGTGTGCTGGATCTGCTCGCGCACCTGGTCGGTGAGGTTGAACATCAGCATCGGGTCCTCGGCCGCCTCCGGCGGATAGCCGTCCGTGGGGATCGGCTCGCCGAACTGGATGGTCCACTTGGTCGGCAGCGGGATCGCGCCGAGCGGGCCGAGCCAGGGGAAGGTCGGCGTCAGCGGGAAATACGGGAAGCCGAGCAGCCGCGCCAGCGTCTTGGCGTTGCCGATCATCGGGTAGATCTCCTCGGCCCCGACGACCGAGCACGGGATGATCGGCGCCCCCTGCCGCAGCGCGGTGGAGACGAACCCGCCCCGCCCGAACCGCTGGAGCTTGTACCGCTCCCCGAAGGGCTTGCCGATGCCCTTGAAGCCCTCCGGCATCACCCCGACCAGCTCGCCCTGGCCGAGCAGCCGTTCGGCGTCCTCGGTGCAGGCGAGGGTGTGACCGAGCTTGCGGGCCAGCTCGTTGACCACCGGCAGCACGAAGACCAGGTCGGCCGCGAGCAGCCGCAGATGCCGCCCGGCCGGATGGTGGTCGTGCACGGCGACCTGCATCATCAGGCCGTCCAGCGGCAGCGTCCCGGAGTGGTTGGCGACGATCAGCGCGCCGCCCTCGGCCGGGATGTTCTCGATGCCCTTGACCTCGACCCGGAAGTAGTTGTCGTACACCGGCCGCAGCAGCGACATCAGGACCTGGTCGGTCAGCTCCTCGTCGTAGCCGAAGTCGTCGACCTCGTAGTCCCCGGTGAGCCTGCGGCGCAGGAAGGAGAGGCCGCGCGCGATGCGGCGGTCGAGCCCGCCGTCGTCCTCGTGCGGAGCGTCCGAGGGTTCCCCGGTGGGCTCTTCGGGCACCGCCCGGGTGGGCAGCGGCTGGACCGGCGCGCTCTCACCTGCCCCGGCAGTCCGGCCGCCCGTGCTCCGGCGCCGCTGCGGGCGGCCTGTGGAGCTTCCCCGGGACCGGTCGTCGTCGAACGGAATGACCTTGGCGTCCGCCATTGTTGCTGCGCTCCTCAGTTGGCGCCGGGCTGCGGGAAGGGGCCACCGCTTCTCGCGGTCAGCGCGGCGATCCGGTCGACGGCTCCCGCCAGCGCCTCGGGCGGCAGCAGGCCGGGGCCTTGGCCGCGCGCGAAGTCCGCGAAGGTCTCCGCGGTCGTGAACCTCGGTGCAAAACCGAGCGTCTCGCGCATCTGCCCGGTGTCCACCACCCGGCCGTGGGTCAGCAGCCGGATCTGCTCCGGCGAGAAGTCCGTCATACCGAGCGTACGCACCAGGGAGCCCGCCCAGGTGACCGCGGGCAGCAGCAACGGCACAGTGGGCCGCCCGAGCCTGCGCGAGCACTGGGAGAGCAGCAGCACGCCGTCCCCGGCGATGTTGAAGGTGCCGCTGTTGAGGGTGCCCCGGCGCGGCTCGTGCGAGGCGATCCGCAGCACCTCGATCACGTCGTCCTCGTGCACGAACTGCAGCCGCGGGTCGTAGCCGAACACGGTCGGCAGGACGGGCAGCGCGAAGTAGGAGGCGAGCGGGGTGTCCGCCGTCGGCCCGAGGATGTTGGCGAACCGCAGCACGCACACCGCGACGTCCGGGCGGCGCCGGGCGAACCCGCGCACGTAGCCCTCGACCTCGACGGCGTCCTTCGCGAAGCCGCCGCTCGGCAGCGACTTGGCCGGGGTGGTCTCGGTGAAGACGGCCGGGTCGCGCGGGGCGGAGCCGTAGACGTTGGTGCTGGACTTCACCACGAGCCGCTTGACGGCCGGCGACTTCTGACAGGCACCGAGCAGCTGCATGGTGCCGATGACGTTGGTCTCCTTGACCGTGGCCCGGCTGCCGCCGCCGAGCGCGGTGCCGGTCACGTCCATGTGGACGACCGTGTCGGCGCCGGTCTCCGCGAGCACGCGGGCGATCGTCGGCTGCCGGATGTCGGCCTGGATGAACTCGGCGCCGCCGAGATGGTGCGCGGGCGGCACGGCGTCCACCGCGATCACGCGGTCCACGTCGGCGTCCCGCTGGATACGGCGCACGAACCGGCCGCCCAGCTGCCGGGCCACTCCGGTGACGAGCACGATCTTCCCCAAGACCAGCGCCTTCCTTCCCGACCTCGCGCGAAACCCGGCTCTCCGCCCGCGTTCCCCGTGTGCGGCCAACCTATCGGGTCGGTGTTGCGCCACGATGACCACACGGGCCCGGACATGCCGAACGGCTCCGGACATGCCGGTGGCCCTCCGCCCGCAGAGGGACGAAGGGCCACCGACCGCGCTTTCGCGGCGCGCCGCTTACTTCTTGTTGCGACGCTGAACGCGCGTGCGCTTGAGCAGCTTGCGGTGCTTCTTCTTAGCCATCCGCTTGCGCCGCTTCTTGATAACAGAGCCCACGACTACCCTCGCTCACTTCTCATGACTCGGTTGCTGGGCGCCATGGGCCCATACGACCTACGAGGGGACAGCCTACCCGCCCGAACGCCAGGGTCGTAATCGAGGTGTTCCGGGAAGATCCCGAAGCCGCCGTCAGGCCGTTTCCACCCCCACATAGCTCTCGCGCAGATACTCGTGGACCGCCTGCTCGGGGACGCGGAAGGACCGCCCCACCCGGATCGCGGGCAGATGACCGCTGTGCACCAGCCGGTACACGGTCATCTTCGAGACTCGCATGACCGAGGCGACTTCCGCCACGGTAAGGAACTGAACCTCGTTCAGAGGCCTCTCACCAGCTGCCATGACACACCTGAACCTTCCGCACTCGACGGCCACCGGCTTCCCCTTCCGGTGACTCTTCGTCGTTGCGTGCTCACTCCCCAATGTAGGGGCGGGTGATGCGAGTGGGGAAGAGGTGGACGCATCGGCGGCCTACTGTGACAGACAGGCCCGTTTGAGTACGTAGCGGGTGAGCGGGCGGTAGTGACTAGACCGCACGGCGTCGTCAAGCGGAACGACGACGGACACCTTCCCCTCGGCCTCGCCGACGAACGGCGCGGGATCGTCGGAGTCGGCCAGACCGATCGCCTCGAACCCCAGCTGACCTGCGCCGCAGACCCACCCGTGGTCCCCGACGACCAGCCCCGGCAAGGGCTCGCCGGCCTCCGCCAGAGCGGCCAGCGCGAGCCGAACCGGCAGCGGGGAATGACTGTGCGCCCCCGGCTCACGCCCCGGGCGCCCACCGCCCGCTTCCCGCACCAACGCAACACCTCGTACGTAGTCGAGGCGGTGCGTGCGTAGACCGAACCGGGTCAATATGTCGACACAACGACCCTGCGCCGGGGTGAGCACAACACATCCCGCCGCCGACATCGCCGCCGCCAACCCGGCGTAGAAACCGAGCAGCGCGCCCGGATGCCCGGTGCCGAACAGCACCGGCACACCCCGCCGCACCGCCGCCCGCAACCGCCCCGCGAAGGCGTCCAGCGCGACCAGCGTCCGCTCCGGGTCGATCACGTCAGGACCCGAGACACACCCCGGGTCGGGCGACACCCCGCACCGCTCCGCCATCAGCGCCAGCACCTCGCGCGGCCCCCAGGACCGTACGGGATCGATCCCGATCAGCACCCGCGGGTCGCACGCGGCGAACAGCCGGTAGCGGCGCAGGCTGTCCTCGCGCGCGGTGGCCACCTCACCGGCGAGCCGGGCGGCCAGCAGGTGCGCCCGCAGGGCACCGGTTTCCGACACGGCAGCGATGGTGGCCCACGAAAGCGGCCCCCGCGACCGGAACGGCGGAAGACCGCACGGTCGGCCTAACGCCGAGCGCCTCCGCCGGACACGACCGACGAATCCGCGCGGCCGCCGCCCGTCACGGCAGCAGACCCCGCAGCGGGAACGCGGACCGCCGCGTCGCCAGCACCGCCTGGTCGAGGCGGTCGGCCGGGTCGTACCCCGCCGACCAGTCCCTGTAACCCACCGGCCAGCGCCCGTCCGTCATCCGCTGCGGCCCCAACTGCCGTGTCCGCGCGTATACTTCCTGCCGCCAGCCCTCCGGGATCACCGTCTCCGGAGCGATCTCCCGGCCCGCCGCGATCCCCACCAGATGCGTCCAGGACCGCGGTACGACCTCCACCACCGCGTAACCGCCACCGCCCAGCGCGAGCCACTTCCCGTCCGCGTATTCGTGGGCCAGCTCGTGACAGGCCAGCTGCACCGCCCGCTGCGCGTCCAGCGACACCGCGAGATGCGCCAGCGGGTCCTCGAAGTGCGTGTCGGCGCCGTGCTGCGAGACCAGTACCTGCGGCCGGAAGTCCGCCAGCAGCTCCGGCACCACCGCGTGGAACGCCCGCAGCCACCCCGCGTCCCCGGTCCCGGCGGGCAGCGCCACGTTCACCGCCGCGCCCTCGCCCGCCCCGGCCCCGGTCTCCTGCGGCCACCCCGTCGCCGGGAACAGCGTGCGCGGATGCTCGTGCAGCGAGACCGTCAGCACCCTCGGGTCCTCCCAGAAGGCCGCCTGCACCCCGTCCCCGTGATGCACGTCCACGTCCACGTACGCGACCCGCTCCACACCCAGCTCAAGGAGACGGGCCACCGCCAGCGCCGCGTCGTTGTACACACAGAAACCGGCCGCGCCGCCCGGCATCGCGTGGTGCAGCCCGCCCGCGAAGTTCACCGCGTGCTCGACATCCCCCCGCCACACGGCCTCCGCCGCCGCCACTGATTGCCCCGCGATCAGCGCCGACACCTCGTGCATCCCGGCGAACGCCGGATCGTCGACCGTACCGATTCCGTACGACCCGTCCGCCGCGCGCGGATCGGCCGAGGCCGCCTTCACCGCGTCGATATAGTCCTCGCGGTGCACCAGGCGCAGCGTCGACTCCCCGGCGGGAGGCGCGGCCACGATGTCCAGCTCCTTGTCGAGTCCCAGGGCCGACACCAGCGTCCGGGTCAGCTCCAGGCGCACCGGAGCCATCGGATGGTCCGGGCCGAAGTCATAGCCCGTTACTGCCTCGTCCCACATCAGCTGTGCGCGGCCGCTCATGCCCGCCACCGTATCGGTCGCCCCCAGGCCCGAACGACCGGGCATACACGGTGGTGACCAGCACCAGAGCCATCGGCACGAGCATCGCCCCGCGATAGCTCCAGGCGTCCCCGAGCGCCCCCACCAACGGCGAACCGACCAGGAATCCCACGTAGTTGAAGATGTTGAGCCGCGCGATCGCCGCGTCCGACGACCCCGGGCCGTTTCCTTCGAAAGCGTGCCGCCCCGCGGCCGCGAAGGTCTGCGGCACCAGCACACACAGCCCGAGCCCCACCAGCGTGAACCCGAGCATCCCCGCCCACGCCCCCGGCGCCGCCGCGACCACCACAAAGCCGCCCGCCGCCACCAGCGCCCCCAGCCGCACGACCGCCACCGCCCCGAGCCGCCGCACCCCGAGATCCCCCAGCGCCCGCCCCACCAGCGTGGTCACCATGTACACGTTGTACGGCACGGTCGCGAGCTGTTCCGAACCACCGAGCACGTCCTTGACGTACTTCGCGCTCCAGTTGGAGACCGTCGAGTCCCCGATGTACGCGAACGTCATCACCAGACACAGCGGCAACAGCACCCGGAACGCGACCCCGCCACCCGCTCCGGCCGCCTCCCCCGCCACCCCGCCGTCCCCGTCGACGTACCACCGGCTCCCCACCAGCGTCGCGGGCAACAGCACCAGCACCACGGGCAGATACGACACCCACAGCGCCAACTCCCAGTGCGCGCCCGCCCAGGCGAGCGAGGCCCCGAGGATGCCGCCGAGACTGTAGGCCGCGTGGAAGCTCAGCATGATGCTGCGCCCGTACGCCCGCTGGAGGCTCACCCCGAGCATGTTCATGGAGGCGTCCAGCACCCCCACCGACAGCCCGAACACCCCCAACGCGACCGCAAGCTCGGCCACTTGATCCCCGGCGCCGACACCGAGCAGCGCCAGCAACACCACCGGCTGGGACCAGCGCAGCAACCGGCTGGGCGGTGTCCGCCGCACCAGCCGCTCGGTGGCGACACTCCCGCACCCGGCGAGCACCGGCACGGCGGCGAGGAAGACGGGCAGCAGCGCGTCCGAGACCCCGTACCGCTCCTGAACGGCCGGGATGCGGGTCACGAGCAGGGCGAAGGCGACGCCCTGGGTGAAGAAGCCGAACGCCAGCGAGGCCCTGCCGCGCCGCAGCACATCCGTCATGGCGGCGAGCGTAGGGCCCCGGGGTGCGCATGGGTAGATCCGGCCAAAGATGAGTTCCGCTCATCTTCGACCGGATCGAGGGTCGGTGACCGGCCGTCGGCCGGACTGCGGATCAGGCGGCGGCGAGAGAGGCCGGGGCCACGGGGTCGTCGGCCTTCTTCATCTCGTCGGCGAGGATCTGCTCCATCGGCGCGGCGGCGACGGCACCGCTGACCACGAACGTCAGGACCATCACCCCGACCATCAGCACCCCGCCCAGCCACACCATGGTGTCGACGGGCACGGTGTACGCCCCCACCACCCGCGCCGCACACTCGACGAGCAGCGCCACGCCCCACACCACGGAGAACGCCCGCTCCTTGCGCCGGAAGTCCGCCGACCCGGCCGCCGCACCCGACACCAGCCGCTGCCAGGCGGCCTCCTTGGCCGCGTCCCCCTTCACCAGGAAGGGCTTCATGCCCTCGGTCATCATCGGCCGGCCGAGCGCCACGGAGACCAGGATGCCGACGGCGATCGTGCTGCTGACCGCGCCGTCCTTGGCGAGCATCAGCCGCGGATCGCCGGACACGAAGCTCAGCGCCAGCCCGACCACGTTCACGGTGAGGATGAGCAGCGCGAACGCGTTGGCGGTGCGCTCCCGCACCAGACTCCACACGGTCCGCGCGGCGGGCGCCACACTGCTCCAGGCGAGAGCGGCGAAGGTGCTCATCCCGAAGGCGTCCTTCAGGAGGTAGTACGCGCCGAGCGGCACCGCCACGTCCACGAGCAGCGGCTTGAAGTTGCCCAGCGCGCCCGGCTGCTGGTTCCGGCCCTGGTTCCCCGTCGTCTTCGTCATGCCCTCAGCTTCGCGGCCGAGGCGCCTCCGCCGACAGAAACGATCGTCTGCAACTCCGCATGACAATTGTCAGCCCACGGACGATGGCCCCCGTCATACCAGCAGGTCAGCCAACTCGCCCATGGTGGCGAAGAGTTGATTGGCACCCGCCAGCCTCTCGGCCGGGGTCATGGCGGTGAACCCGTACACGTCCATCCCGGCCGCCACGGCCGCCTGGACGCCCAGCGGGGAGTCCTCCACGACCAGACACCGCTCGGGGGCGACCCCCATCCGCTCGGCGGCGTACAGGAAGAGGTCGGGCGCAGGCTTGCCCCGCCCCACGTCCTGCGAGCTGAAGACCCGCCCCTCCTCGAACCACCGGTCGAGCCCGGTCGTCCGGTGCCCCACCCGGATCCGCTCATGACTCCCGGACGACGCCACGCAGTACGGCACCCTGTCCGCGGCCAGCTTCTCCAGCACGCCCTCGACCCCGACGACGGCCCGCAACTCCCGCTCGAACGCGGCGAAGACCCGCGCGTGGAAGACGTCGTCGAAGTCCTCGGGAAGCCGCCGGCCGGTCCGTTCCAGAACCAGCTCGTGGATGCGGTGCATGGCCGAGCCCATGTAGTCCCGGATGGAGTCCTCGTACGACGTCGGGTGCCCGAGCTCGGTGAGATACGCGGCGAGCAGCCGGTTGGAAATGGGCTCGCTGTCCACCAGGACGCCGTCGTTGTCGAAAAGGATGAGGTCATAGCGCATATGCCAGACCCTATAAAGATCTCCAAACGCAGAAAACCCCCGCACCAATGGTGCGGGGGTTTTCCTTAAAATTTGTTCGGCGGCGTCCTACTCTCCCACAGGGTCCCCCCTGCAGTACCATCGGCGCTGTGAGGCTTAGCTTCCGGGTTCGGAATGTAACCGGGCGTTTCCCTCACGCTATGACCACCGAAACACTATGAAACTGTTTCAGCCAGACCATGTGTGGCACATGGCGGTGTTCGTGGTTTCAGAACCAACACAGTGGACGCGAGCAACTGAGGACAAGCCCTCGGCCTATTAGTACCAGTCAACTCCACCCGTTACCGGGCTTCCATATCTGGCCTATCAACCCAGTCGTCTACTGGGAGCCTTACCCTCTCAAGGAGGTGGGAATACTCATCTCGAAGCAGGCTTCCCGCTTAGATGCTTTCAGCGGTTATCCCTCCCGAACGTAGCCAACCAGCCATGCCCTTGGCAGGACAACTGGCACACCAGAGGTTCGTCCGTCCCGGTCCTCTCGTACTAGGGACAGCCCTTCTCAATATTCCTACGCGCACAGCGGATAGGGACCGAACTGTCTCACGACGTTCTAAACCCAGCTCGCGTACCGCTTTAATGGGCGAACAGCCCAACCCTTGGGACCGACTCCAGCCCCAGGATGCGACGAGCCGACATCGAGGTGCCAAACCATCCCGTCGATATGGACTCTTGGGGAAGATCAGCCTGTTATCCCCGGGGTACCTTTTATCCGTTGAGCGACGGCGCTTCCACAAGCCACCGCCGGATCACTAGTCCCGACTTTCGTCCCTGCTCGACCCGTCGGTCTCACAGTCAAGCTCCCTTGTGCACTTACACTCAACACCTGATTGCCAACCAGGCTGAGGGAACCTTTGGGCGCCTCCGTTACTCTTTAGGAGGCAACCGCCCCAGTTAAACTACCCATCAGACACTGTCCCTGATCCGGATCACGGACCGAGGTTAGACATCCAGCACGACCAGACTGGTATTTCAA
>NZ_WWIR01000226.1 GCF_009863025.1 Streptomyces sp. SID4985
GAAGCCCAGCACAGACACGGACGCATCCACGGACGTACGGGTGAGCCAGACAAGAACCGGCAGCACGACAGCCATCACCACACCGAGCCGAACCCCACACCACAAGGCCAAACGCCGCGCCTCCACCGGAGTACGCACAGCGGTGAGCACCCCTGCCGTCAACATCAGCACCCCCGCCGCCACGACAAGCAACCACACCCGCCCATCCAACTCGGCCAACCGCCCCACGGTGACGGGCCGCCCGGGGGAGTCGGTCAGAAGCTGCCCGACAGGGTCCGGAAGCACCATCCGCAGAACCCCGCCAGCCCGCCCGTCCCAGGGCACGAACAACCCCAACGGCACAGCAATCCACGCCCCATTGGGCGCCCCGAGCAACGCCGCCCCGGCGATACGACGCGGATGATCGTCCCCGATCGCGGCGTACCCGGCAGCGGCAAGTCCCGCCACAACGGCGACCAGCAACACGGTGACGACCGCCGACACCGCAGGCCGCACCCCCCGCTGCACGATCTCCCACCCAGGGGGCAGCGAAGTACGGCGGGACGCCAGCAACGCGACGATCAGCACGCCAACACACCAGCCCAGCCCACCCAACAGCGTAGGAACGGCGTCCACCACGAACCGGATCGCCACGTTGGCATGCGCCAGATCCCCCACCCGATCCGACACGAGCCCCCCGAGCCACCCCCCACTCCCGGATACGCGGCGCAGCCCCAGCGCACCCCCGTCGAGCGTGACAACCCCCCGCCCCACCCACGAGAGCCCCAGAACCCCGGCACCGAAGAGCACCACCAACACGCCAGCGCGCAAGGCCAGTTCACGCCCGGAGACCTCACCCCCCGCCACCCGCAGGGACCGCAGAAAGAACCACCCGAGCAACACCGCCCCCACGAGACTCACCCCCAACGGCGTTGCCTGAAAGGCGACATGGGCCTCGCCCCCGGTCATCCCGAAGGCGGACATGTCGACGGAAGGCGAGACGGAACCCCCCACGGCAAGCGCCACGACGGCAGCCGTCAGCGCCCCCAGCGCCCCCCGGGAATCCGCCCCGACGAGATGCAACCCGAGCGCGGCGGCAACCCCCATCCCCACGAACGCCCACCCGACCCCCGCGACGGCGGACAGCAAGGCATCCCCCCACGGCAGCGAACGCCCTCGCAGAGAACCCGCAGAACCCGAAGAACCCGCAGAACCCATGCCCGCTTCCCCGATCCGCCGGAGGCACCCCACCTCGTCCCCCCGCGAGGGGATTACCACTCTCCGACCCGTTTTCCACCCCGTCAACGGCGCGAGCCGCCCCACCCGCAAGCGCCCCCCGTCCGGGCCGGATTGGGACGACAGCCCTCCGCCTGGAATAGTTCCCCACGATGTTCGACATCCCTAAACTCCCTGTGTCGGGGGTAATTCGGGGGACAACTCAGTGGGGCATGGAGTGCCGGAACTCGTACTGGAATCAAACGGCCGGACCTGGACGCTCGATCCGTCCAGGTCCTACGCCCTCGGACGTGATCCGCGGGGCGACATCGTCTTCGAAGACGCCAGGGTCTCCTGGCGGCACGCCACGGTCCGTTTCGACGGCCAGGGCTGGGTCATCGAGG
This sequence comes from Streptomyces sp. SID4985, assembly GCF_009863025.1. GTDB lineage: Bacteria > Actinomycetota > Actinomycetes > Streptomycetales > Streptomycetaceae > Streptomyces. Next base: position 1,599 of record NZ_WWIR01000226.1, read on the forward strand.
ACCACGGCAGCACCAACGGCACCTTCGTGCAAGGCCGTCGGATCAGTCAGGCGCACCTGGGAGCCGGTTCGGCGGTGCACCTCGGCAACGCGACCGACGGCCCGCGGGTGAACCTCTCGGGCGGCGGGCAGCCCCAGACGCACCAGGCCCACCAGGCCCACCACGCGATGCCGACGCAGGCGGTGCCCCAGGTGCAGCAGGGAACGCCGTACGCCGCACAGGGCGCCGGCGCCTGGAACCAGGGCCCACAGCAGACCCCGCAGGCGCAGCCGGACACGGACTGGCAGGGCGCCCACCAGCCGGGCCACCCACCGGGCCAGCAGCCGGGCCACGCGCCCGCGCACCAGTCCGCGCAGATCCCGCACCAGCAACACCCCGCCCCGCACGCGGCCTCCGTCGACAAGACCGCCGAGCCGGTGTACGGCGACCGCAGCCCGACCACGTTCCACCAGTTCGCGCTCGGCCGCGTCATGCGCATCGGCCGCTCGCTGGACAACGACCTGGTCGTCTCCGACCTCCAGGTCTCCCGGCACCACGCCGAGTTCCAGTCGACGCCCGACGGCCGCTCGGAGATCCGCGACCTCGGCTCGCACAACGGCACCTTCGTCAACGGCCAGCCGATCGGCAAGGGCGGCACGGCGCTGCTCGGCCCGGACGACATCGTCGGTGTCGGTCACTCCACGTTCCGGATCGTCGGCGACCGGCTTGAGGAGTTCGTCGACACCGGTGAGGTCTCCTTCTCGGCCCGCCACCTCACGGTCACGGTCGACGGCGGCAAGCAGATCCTGAAGGACGTGTCCTTCGGCGCCCCGGAGAAGTCGCTGATCGCGGTGATCGGCCCGTCGGGTTCCGGCAAGTCCACGCTGCTCAAGGCGCTGACCGGCTACCGGCCCGCCAACGAGGGTGAGGTGCTGTACGACAGCCGTAACCTCTACAAGCAGTTCGCCGAGCTGCGCCAGCGCATCGGTCTGGTCCCGCAGGACGACATCCTGCACAAGGAGCTGACCGTCCGGAAGGCCCTGAAGTACGCGGCCAAGCTCCGCTTCCCGGCCGACACCACGCCCGCCGAGCGCGACGCCCGCATCGACGAGGTGCTGCGCGAGCTGAAGCTGGACGTGCACAAGGACAAGAAGGTCACCTCCCTCTCCGGCGGCCAGCGCAAGCGCGTCTCGGTGGCCCTGGAGCTGCTGACCAAGCCGTCGCTGATCTTCCTGGACGAGCCGACCTCGGGTCTGGACCCGGGCATGGACCGCGACGTCATGCAGCTGCTGCGCGGCCTCGCGGACGACGGCCGCACGGTCCTGGTGGTCACCCACTCGGTGGCCGAGCTGGCCCTGTGCGACAAGCTCCTGGTGATGGCGCCGGGCGGCTCGGTCGCCTACTTCGGACCGCCGGACGAGGCGCTGAACTTCTTCGGCTACGACAGCTGGGCCGACGTCTTCTCCGCCTTCGAGAACTACCGCGACTACAACTGGGCCGAGCGCTGGAAGGGCTCGCAGCACTACCAGATGTACGCCGCCGACATCGACGCGGTGGCGCCGCAGTCCGTAGCCCTCTCGGCGTCCAAGGCCACCAAGAAGGCCAAGCCGCAGAGCTGGGGCTCCCAGCTGCTGACGCTGATCCGGCGCTATGTCTCGGTCATCGGCTCCGACAAGGGCTTCCTGGCGCTGACGGTGCTGCTGCCCGCGGTGATCGGCGCGGTCAGCCTGCTCATCGACCACAGCAAGGGCCTGCTGGTGAACGCGGTCGATCCCAAGACCGGCGTGCACATCCCGAACAGCACGGCGACGACGGTGATGCTGATCCTCGCGGTGGGCGCCTGCTTCGCGGGCTCGGCGAACTCGGTCCGTGAGCTGATCAAGGAGCGGGTGATCTACGAGCGGGAACGCGCGACCGGTCTGTCCCGCTCGGCCTATCTGATGTCCAAGGTGGTCGTGCTCGGTGTGATCACCGTGCTCCAGGGCCTGATGGTGGCCCTGATCGGCCTGTCCAGCCGGGAGATCCCCGACCGCGGTGTGGTGTTCGGCGGCTCGACGCTGCTTGAGCTGTGCCTGCCGGTCATGGCGCTCGGCTTCGCCTCGATGATGTTCGGCCTGGTGATCTCCTCGCTGGTGAAGACCTCCGAGAAGACCATGCCGCTGCTGGTGATGTTCGCGATCGTCCAGGTCGTGTTCACCGGCTGCCTCTTCGCCCTGCACGGCACCCCGGGTGTGAACGAGTTCTCGTACCTGATGCCGTCGCGCTGGGCGGTGGCCGCCGCGGGGGCCACGCTGGACTTCAACAACATCGCGCCGAACCTCGACGACCCGAGCAGCACGGACCCGCTGTGGGACCACACGGCCGGGGCCTGGGCGCTGGACATGGTGGCGCTGATCGCGCTCGGCGTGCTGTGCGGCTTCCTCGTCTCGCGCTTCCTGCGACGGCACGAGCCGGAGGTCATGCGCAAGTAGGGCGGGCGCGGGCAACCGCCTGGTGAGGTACGTGAAGGGCGGCATCCCCGGCGTAGGGATGCCGCCCTCATGCGTGTCTCAGAGGTCCGCGCCGGCCTCAGTACGCGCTGTTGACGTTGTCGATCGTGCCGTACCGGTGGGCCGCGTAGTTGGCGGCGGCGGTGATGTTCGCGACCGGGTCGTAGATGTTCCACGAGGTGCCGGACACGTGGTACGTGGCGAAGGTCGGCGGGATCACCTGGAGCAGGCCCTTGGAGGGGATGCCGTTGATCGCGTTGATGTCCCAGTTGTTGATGGCACGCGGGTTGCCGGAGGACTCACGGATGATGTTGCGGTGCAGGCCGCTGTAGCTGCCCGGGATGCCCTTGGAGTGCATGATGTCGAGCGAGTGGCGGATCCACCCGTCGAGGTTGTTCGCGTAGGTGCGCGCGGCGACCGTCTCCATCTGCGGGCGCTCGGCGGACCGGCTCGCGGCCTTCTTGGCGGAGCGGGACGCGGCGGCCTTGCGGGCGGCGTCGGCAGAGCGCTTCTTGGCGGCGGAGTCGGCCTCGGCCTTCGCCTTGGCGGCGAGCGCGTCGAGCTTGAGCTGCTGGTTGGCGGCCGGGTCGGTGAACGTGCCCTTCAGGTCCTGGACCTGGGTGTGCTCGGCGGCGACCTGGGTGTGCGCGGCCGGGACGCCGGTGGCGACGGCCGTGCTGCCACCGGGAACGGCGGCGAGGGCGATGGCGGCGGCACCGAGGGTGCTCACACCGGCGACCGCGATCTTGCGCTGCTTGTCGAGCGCGTTGAACTTGCTCACCTTCGCCGAGGCGAAGGCGCCGAGCTTGTCCATGGAACGACTGAGACGATCGGTGTCGAGGAAGTTCTGGGGCATGGCTGATGGACCTCTTTGAGTGAGCGCGGAGGTCGCTCCTGCGTCCGCCGGAGGAATCGGCTCCTCCCGCACGAACGCCGCGGGGGGAACCCGCGGCGCTGAGCGACGAGAGCAATTCTTAGCGGCCGCAAAATGCCATGGCAACGAGGTGAAGTACTACCCTGCATAGTGGATCAGGTAAGGGCAAATCGGGACAGATTGGAGCATCCGTCCCGTTCACCGTGGGACACCTTGTCTCCTATGTCCGTTCGTACGTGATCTGCGCCCTATGCGAGGGCTCACACCGGTAACTCCCTCTTCTCACTCGCCGTCGTCAGTGCGGAGCTTTGCGTAAGCACTCATTCGTGAGCCTCGTGAGTCTCGTGGGGGAGGAGGAGATGGACGTCCCCGAACTCGTGCCAGAGGTACCGCTCGCGCACCGCCTCCGCGTACGCCCGGTCCACCGCCGCCCGCCCCGCGACCGCCCGCAGCATCAGCAGATGCGAGGCCGTCGGCTCGTGCAGCCCGGTCAGCAGCCCGTCCACGACCCGCACCCCGCGCTCCGGTGTGACCACCAGATCCGTCCAGCCGCCGGCCGCCCGCACCACGCCGTCGGGCCCGGCCGCCGACTCCACGGCCCGCACCGCCGTCGTCCCCACCGCGATCACCTGCCCGCCCCCGGCCCGCGCCGCCCCGATCAGCCGCGCCGACGCCTCCGGCACCGCGAACCGCTCCGGATACGGCGGCTCGTGCGCCTCCGTCGACGCCACCCCGGTGTGCAGCGTCACCGGGGCCAGCCACACCCCCCGGCTCACCAGCTCCGCCACCACGCGCGCCGTGAACGGCCGCGCCGCGCTCGGCATCTCCGCGCTCCCCGTCCCGTCCGCCGACGGCAGCGCGAACACCGTCTGATACGCCGCGAGCGACTGGTCCCGCTCTGTATAGGGGTAGCGGATGGGACGGCCGTGCTCGCTCAGCACCCGGGCGACCGGCGCCCCGGACGCCCGCGCCCACCACAGCCGCGCGCCGTCGCCGCCCCCGGCCA
>NZ_WWIR01000025.1 GCF_009863025.1 Streptomyces sp. SID4985
CCCGGCGTCTCCGGCTGGTCCGTCGGCGACGAGGTGTGCGCGCTGCTCACGGGTGGCGGGTACGCCGAGAAGGTCGCCGTTCCGGCAGGTCAGCTGCTGCCCGTGCCCAAGGGCGTCAGTCTGGTGGAGGCCGCGGGGCTGCCCGAGGTGGCGTGCACGGTGTGGTCGAACGTCTTCATGGTCGCCCATCTGCGGGCCGGTGAGGTGCTGCTGGTGCAGGGCGGGGCCGGTGGCATCGGGACGATGGCGATCCAGCTGGCCAGGGCCATCGGCGCCCGGGTCGCGGTGACGGCCGGGTCGAAGGCGAAGCTGGACTTCTGTGCCGAGCTGGGCGCCGACATCCTGATCAACTACCACGAGCAGGACTTCGTCACCGAGATCAAGCGGGCCACCGACGGCGCGGGCGCCGACGTCATCCTCGACAACATGGGCGGCGGTGACTACCTCGACCGCAATGTGCAGGCCCTCGCCGTCAACGGACGCCTCGCGATCATCGGCCTCCAGGGCGGCACCAAGGGTGAGCTGAACATCGCCGCCCTGCTGATGAAGGAGGGCGCCGTCACCGCGACCTCGCTGCGGTCGCGGCCGCTGAAGGAGAAGGCCGCCATCGTCGCGGGCGTACGCGAACACGTCTGGCCGCTGATCGCGGCGGGGAAGGTACGGCCCGTCATCGACCGCGAACTGCCCATGACCGACGCCGCCGAGGCGCACCGCGTGATGGACGAAAGCCACATCGGCAAGGTGCTGCTCACCTCACGCTAACCGCGTCAACACCGCGAAAGGTCTGCTGATGTCGACGATTCTGTGTGTGCTCTATCCCGACCCGCAGTCCGGATATCCGCCGGTCTACGCCCGGGACGAGATCCCGGAGGTCCCCTGGTATGTGAACGGTCGGCAGGCTCCCGCCCCCGAGGGCCCGCTCGGGTTCACACCGGGTGAACTCGTCGGGTGCGTCTCGGGTGAACTCGGACTGCGTAGCTACCTGGAGAAGCTCGGTCACACATTCATCGTGACGAGCGACAAGGACGGCGAGCAGTCCGAGTTCGAGAAATATCTGCCCGAGGCCGATGTCGTCATCTCGCAGCCGTTCTGGCCGGCGTATCTCACGAAGGAGCGCATCGCCAAGGCGTCGAAGCTGAAGCTGGCGCTCACGGCGGGGATCGGCTCCGATCACGTCGATCTGAAGGCCGCCGCGGAGGCGCATGTGACCGTCGCCGAGGTCACGGGCTCGAACAGCATCAGCGTGGCCGAGCACACGGTCATGATGATCCTGGCCCAGGTCCGCAACTACCTTCCGGCGCACACCATTTCGGCCGGTGGCGTGTGGAACATCGCGGACTGCGTGGAGCGCGGCTACGACGTCCAGGGGATGAAGTACGGCGCGGTCGGGGCCGGTCGGATCGGGCGTGCCGTACTGGAGCGGCTGAAGCCCTTCGGTCTGGAGCTGCACTACCACCAGCGCCACCCGCTCGACCCGCAGATCGAGCGGGAGTTGGGACTCACCTACCATCCCGATCTGGAGTCGATGATCCGCGACATCGACATCGTGAGCCTGCAACTGCCGCTGTACCCCTCGACGGAGAACATGCTGGACGCGGAGATGTTCGGCAAGATGAAGCGCGGGACGTACGTCATCAACTGCGGGCGCGCGAGGCTTGTGGACCGGGACGCCGTCGTACAGGCTCTCAAGTCCGGCCGGATCGCGGGCTATGCGGGGGATGTCTGGTATCCCGAGCCCGCGCCGCTCGAACACCCCTGGCGCACCATGCAGTTCAATGGCATGACGCCCCACATCTCCGGAACGACCCTGTCCGCGCAGGCACGTTATGCCGCGGGCACCCTCGACATCCTGCAGTGCTATTTCGAGGGGCGCCCGATGTGCGAGGAGTACCTCATCGTCGACGGGGGAAACCTCGCGGGCGCGGGCGCCCAGTCGTACGAACTGGGTTGATTTCAGCGGCTGTTGAGCACAGAGATGACCTTCTCGGCCAGCGGCCCGGCGGAGGCCGGGTTCTGCCCGGAGAGCAGGTTGCCGTCGACGATGACGTGCGGGTCCCACGCCTTGACGTCCTCGACCGTGCCGCCGCGCGCCGTGATCATGTTCTGCAGCAGCCAGGGGGCGTGTCCCGCGGTGCCGTTGAGTCTCTCCTCCTCGTTGCTGAACGCGGCCATGGTGCGGCCCTCGAAGAGCCAGCGGCCACCGGGCAGGTTCGCCGACAGCAGCCCGGCGGGGCCGTGACAGACCGGTGCGATGATCTTCTTGACGGCTTCGGCCTCCTGGAGGATCCGGCCGAGATCGGGGTCGTACGCGAGGTCTTCCATCGGGGAGTGACCACCGGGGATGAAGATCGCGTCGTACAGGTCCACGTCGACCTCGGACAACGGCAGCGGGCTCGCCAGTTCCGCGGTGTGGTCCTTGATGTACGCGGCGTACTCGGGCGCCTTGGGCCCGGCGACCTCGGGCTTGAGACTCACCGGGTCGGGCACGGGCTTGCCGCCGTCGGGGGCGGAGATGTCCACGGTGAACCCCGCCTCGCTCAGGACGCGGTGCGGCACCACGAACTCCTCGGCCCAGTAACCGCACGGGTGCTTGTCGCCGTTGTCGAGCGTCCAGTAGTCGACGCCCGACAGCACCATCAGGATCCTTGCCATGATCGCCCCTCGCTTCCTCGACTCACTCGGCGTGGCTGTCCAGACCCCACGCCTCGGCGAGCAGCGCGAAGGAACGCGACCGGTGCGCGGGGTCGTGCGTATAAGTGGTGATGATCAGTTCGTCCACCTCCAGGTCCGCGACGATCGCCGCCAGTTCGGCGACGACCGTCTCCGGGGACCCGACCGCGCGCACCTGCTGGAAGTCGTCCACGAAGTGCGCGACCTCGTGGCTGAGCACGGCCGCCAGGTCCTCGACCGGAGGCGGCAGCGGGCCGCGCCGGCCGGTGTAGATGCCCGCGGCCATCTGCTGGGCGGTGGTGAACAGGAAACGCGCCTCGTCGTCGGTCGGCGCCACGAGCACGTTGACGCCCGCCATGGCGTACGGCCGCTTGATCTCGGCGGTGCTGAACTCCGTCGAGAAGCGTGAGCGGTACAGCGTCAGCGCCTGGTGCCGCAGCTGGGGCGCGAAGTGCGAGGCGAAGGCGTATGGCAGGCCCAGGTAGGCGGCGACGGCGGCGCCGTCGAGGCTCGACCCGAGCATCCAGAGCGGCACCTCGGTGCCCCGGCCGGGCAGCGCCTTCACCGATCCCGGTGCGGTGTCGCGGGAGCCGAGGTAGCGGTGCAGTTCGACGACGTCCTCGACGAACGTGTCGGTGGCGGCGGCACCCCGGCGCAGCGCGGCGGCCGTGGTCGGGTCGGTTCCGGGGGCGCGGCCGAGTCCGAGGTCGATGCGGTCGCCGTACATCTCGGCGAGCGTGCCGTAGTACTCCGCCACCATCAGGGGGCTGTGGTTGGGCAGCATCACGCCGCCGGAGCCGAGTCGGATGCGCTCGGTGTGCTCGGCGGCCCGGCCGATGAGCAGCGCGGTCGCCGAGGAGGCGAACGTGACGACGTTGTGGTGCTCGGCGTACCAGTACCGGTGATATCCGAGCGAGTCGGCGAGCCGCGCCAGCTCCACGGACTGGTTGAGCGCGGTGGTCGTGTCGGTGCCGGAGGCGACGGGCACGAGGTCGAGGATCGACAGCGGAACGCGCGAGGTTGTCATACCGGCTCGGTCCTCCGTGGCTGTTTCGATTCACGCCCTGCGGACAGACCACGGACAGCGCTCGATCGGAATGCCCGTGCTCGGATTCGGCACCACAATCATCCGGAGGGAGTGCCTCCACAGCGAAGGTGTCACACGCCGGACCGGCGCGCAAACAGAGTCCGCGGCGGGCGCGGAGCGTGGCCGGGGTGGGCAGTCGTGTGCGGGGAGGTGCGGAGTCCCCAGGTCCTGGGGATCGGGGCCGTGCGGGAACCGTCCCCGTCCCGCGCGGGCGGTGGGCTGTACGTTGACCCCGTGGACTACCTGGTTGAACTTCGACGTGAACTGGACGCGTTCGGCGCCGCGTTGGACGGTGATGTGTCGGCTCCGGTCGAGCACTGCGGCGACTGGCGCCTGGTGGATCTGGCCGCGCACATGGGCGCGGGGAACCTCTGGGTCGTCACGGCGGTGCGGGAGGGGCACGGCCGTGGCTACGACGAGGGTGCCGCACCGCGCGACCGGGCCGCCCTCAAGGACTGGTACGCCGGGACGGCGGAGGCGCTCGTGGAGGCGCTGTCGGTCGATCCCTCGACCGGGGCGTGGACGTTCTCGCCGCCGCGCACGGTCGGGTTCTGGCGTCGGCGCCGCGCCCAGGAGACGCTGATGCACCGGTGGGACGCCGAGCACGCGCTCGGTGCGGCGACACCGATGGACCCGGCGCTCGCCGCCGACGGCGTCGCCGAGGTCTTCGACACCATGGCGCCCCGCATGGTCGCCAAGGGGGGCGCCGCCCGTCCCGGGCAGGCCGTACGGATCACCGCCACCGACTCCGGCCGCCACTGGACCTACGGACCCGGTGAGCCGGTCGCGGAGGTCTCGGGCACCGCCGAGGACCTGCTGCTGATGCTGTGGGGGCGCACGCCCCGGGACACCGGATCGGTGACCTGGGCCGGGGACCGTACGGCGGGGCTGGAGGTGCTGGCCGGGCCGCTGGTCCCCTGACGGGGTGCACTCCATGTGGTCGAGCATCGGCATTCGCCGGACCCTCCTCTTCTGGGCGGACTACCGTACGGGCAGGCCGTTTTGCCCGCTGCGTTCCATTGAGGAGCAGTCCTGTGTCATCACCCTGTGACCCGAAGTACGCGCCCGTCGGCGATGTGGGCGCGGCGCTCATGATGATCGACTCCCGGCTCCAGGCCATCTACGACGACAGGACCGAGACCGACGCCGAACAACAGGAGATGGTCGGCCAGTTCGCCGCATCCCTGGGCCCCTCGGGAGTCGACGCCCTGCTGGACGGCGTCTGCACCCTGATCTACATGTACATGCGCTGGCTGCGCTCGGCCTGCGAGGACCACGACGAGGACGTCATCGAGTACGTGGTGCCCACGTTCGTGGGCACGATGGCCATGATGCCCAAGACCTTCCGCCCGGAAGTCATCCCCACCATGGCGGGCCTGGTCATCGCCGCCGGCAACGGCCTGAGCCCGAACCTGTGGCGCGCGCAGTACGGGCGCTGGACCGACGCCGAGATGAATCCCCTGGAAGCGACGGCCGTCCTGCTCGCGGAGCGCATCAACCGGATCACCGACGACCGCAACTTCGCCACCCGCTTGATCACCGAGGCGCTGACCAAGTCGGACCACGACTGACGGGGAGTGCCACCCGGCGGCGCGCAGCCCGCTTTGACATGCAGGCATTTACCTGCATTATTGAAGGTGTGAGCAGCGAGATGGATCGGGTCTTCAAGGCCCTGGCCGATCCGACCAGGCGGTTCCTGCTGGACAAGCTGCGCGAGAACAACGGCCGGACGCTGGGCGAGCTGTGCGAGAGCGTGCAGATGGCCCGGCAGTCACTGACCCAGCACCTCGGGGTGCTGGAGGCCGCCCACCTCGTCAGCACGGTCCGCAGGGGCCGCGAGAAGTTGCACTACCTCAACCCCGTACCGCTCCACGAGATCCAGGAGCGGTGGATCAGCGCCTTCGACCAGCCACGGCTGGACGCGCTGAGCGCACTGAAACAGAAAGCAGAGGCCGCCATGAGCGCCGAGAACGAGCCGCGCCCCGAGTTCGTCCACACCACCTACATCGCCGCCACCCCGGAGAAGGTCTGGGAGTACCTCATGGACCCCGAGGCGACGGCGGCGTACTGGTTCCACCACAACGTCTCCGACTGGCAGCCCGGCTCCCCCTGGGCGCACCGCCGCCTGGACGAGTCCGGCATCGACGACGTCGTCGGCACCGTGGTCGAGATCGACGCGCCGCGCCGCCTGGTACTGACCTGGGCCGGCCCCGACGAGGAGCGCCCCCACGGGCCGTCCCGGGTGACCTTCGAGCTCAAGCCGTACGGCGACACCGTCCAGCTCACGGTCACGCACGTCAACCTGCGCGACGAGCAGGAACTGCGCCAGATCTCGGGCGGCTGGAGCTTCGTCCTGTCCAACCTCAAGACGTACGCCGAGACGGGCAAGGCCATGTCGATCCCGGCCTGACCTGATCAACCTGACCTGATCAACCGGTGCCATCCGCGCGCACCCTGCAGACACCTGCTGTGATCAGAGCGGCCGACGACGTCCACACCGCGGCGAGCGACCAGCCGCCGACCACATCAGTGGCCCAGTGGACGCCCAGCCACACCCGGCTCACCCCCACCGCGACGGCCCACGCGACGGTCAGCCCCATCCACAGCCGGTACGCGGGCGGGCGACGGACGAGGAGTCCCGCGGCCATCGCCGAGGTGGTGGTGTGGCCGAAGGGGAACGATCCGCGCGATGGCCGCGGCCGCCAGCCGCCGGTCGCCGACGACAGCGGCGGCCCCCTCGTCGACCCACCGCTCCAGGTGGAAGGCCAGCGACGCGCGCAGCCCCCGGAGGGCGGGGTGGATCACGGTGGCGAGATCGGTCACCGCCGACAGCAGGTGATGGCGTCCGGCCAGATGGGCCCGCTCATGGGCGAGCAGCACCTCGCGCTCGCCCGCCTTCAGCGCCCGCACCATCCCGGAGGTCACCGCGACGAGGACCAGTACGCAGGTCACTCAGGGTCGTCCTCGGGGTTGTCCTCGTCCTCGGCTTCGGTGTCGAGCAGCAGACGGCGCAGCGTCGCCTCGTCGCCCTCGGACAGACCGGACACGAACCGCTTCAGCACCAGGTCACGCCTGGGCTCGCTCTCCAGCTCGCGGCGCATACGGTCGGCGACCAGCCCTGCCGCGTCCTCCACCGGCTCGTACGCGAAACCGCGTCCCGCGGGGGTACGGCGCAGCGTGCCCTTCTCGTAGAGGCGGATCAGGGTGGTGGCCATCGTCGTCCTGGCCAGCCCCTGGCCGAGCGCGGCATTGACCTCGTGCGCGGTCATCGGCCTCCCGGCCTCCCACAGCACCGCCAGCACATCCGCGACCAGCGCGCCGTGCGCACGCCGCTCGCCCCCACGCTTGTCCGACATTCTCTCCCGTCCTCCCACACCCCAGGGTGCCGCGACGAGCCCGGCGGGGGCTTGCGGCCCCCCACCGGCGACTACGTACATGCAGACGAACTGCGCAGATGGTTCTGAGGTGTGGCCAATCTACTGCCCTCGGAATCGGGCGTGCCGTGTGCGGCCTGCCGTCCACCTCGGGATCGGGTGGCCGGACCGTGCCACGGGGGTCCGGACAGGCCCGTCGCCAACCGACCCGGGCCACCCGAGGCATCGTGCCCGCCATCGCCAGACGCAGCACCCTGCACGGCACCTACGCTGGGTCCAGGAGAGGACTTTCGCTGCACCGGCAGCTAGCGCTTTGCGCTGCCGTCGGTAGTGCTCCGACCGGGAAGGTTCATCAGGTTGTGGCAGGCGGTGCAGCGTTCGCGGAAATCCGTTTCGAGCGTTGCCGCAGGCCGTGAGGTCGCACGAGGTGATCGGGTCATCGGCATGGCGGCCTCCCCGGCGGATGTGGTCCACCGGGGCATGGTCTACGCCCTGGAGGTGGACACCACGCATGCCGAGTCGATGGAGTGTGCACGGGCCATCGCGCATGTCAGCTGATCGGCGTCCGGCTGTGTGCCTCTGTGACCGCCGCGCCAGGACGGTCGGGCCGCTGTGGCCAGGGGGCGTCCTACCCGGCGGATGCCCTTCTCCCCGCGGATCCGGGTGCGTTCGCGGCGTTGGGCTGCCAGCACGTCGGGGTGACGGGCGTTGGTGTTGCGCCAGCGGAGGTATCGGTGCAGCTCGCGGGTATGGACGGTGTGGTTGGGGTGGTGGGAGTTGGCGAGGGTGAACTGCCTCAGTGGCCCGAAGCGCGCCTCGGGCCACTCGACCCGGCTCGGAGACCGCAGCCTCCCATGATCATCGACGCCTCACGCTCAAGGGGAAGCCCGCAGCATGACCGGCACCAAGGATGCCCTCGGCAGATCCGCCGCGGTCGACGATGCGGCACGAAGCGTCACGCGCCCGTTCTACGTATACGCCGTCCTCGCCAACACACTGTTCCAGCGCGGCGTATTCGTCCTCTTCCTCCAGCAACGAGGCTTCTCCGCCGGGCAAGTGGCCCTGCTTCAGACGCTGCTCCACCTGGTCAGCGGACTCGCGGAGTTGCCGACGGGAGTCATCGCCGACCGGATCGGCAGGCGTGCCGGCATCGTGATCGGCCAGGTGCTGGTGGCCGGATGTCTGCTCGGCCAGGTGGCGTTCTCCAACTACTGGGTTTTCCTGGCGCTGTTCATCGGGCAGGGCGTGGGCATGGCATGTATGTCCGGTTCGGACACCGCCCTGCTGTACGACCCGCTCGTGCGTCGTGGTGCAACGGCCGACTACGTCAGGTCAAGTCCCGGTTCACCACGCTCGGGACGGTCACCTCGGGAGTCGCCATCGCCCTCGGCGGCCAACTGCGGCAACTTTCCTGGGGGTTCGTCTACGGCGGTTCGGCGGCCTGCCTCGTCCTGGCCGTGGTGGTGCTGATGTCACGGGTGCCCGAGATCCGCGGCGCGGACGCGGTGGATGATCACATTCGTGCAGTCGGCACTCATCGGCATCGGCTACCTCGTCCTCGGCACGCTCATGGACGGGCTGGGCTCCAGCGTGGGCATGGCCACCTACGCCGCGGTCCCCCTGCTGGCATGTCTCCTGTGGCTCCCGGTGCTCTTCCGGCGATCACGGGTGACCACCGAGATCGAGAAGCCCGCCGACCAAAAGGCATCCTGAAACAGACCATCTCGGGCAACGCCCCTGCCCGACGTCGGTGCACTCCGCGGAGCAGAACGCGCCGACGGGCCGATACTTCAGGCAACAGGGCTGTCCCTTCTCCTGAGCAGGGTCCCGAACGGTGTTGTCCTGGGCGGGCTTCGCTGTGCAACGGCCCCGCCGGGCGCATCAGCCCCCGTCATGCGCAAGAGGGCCGCTGGCCTCCGAGCCCGGCATGACTGTGTCCTCCTGTCGGAGACATGACCTGGGGGCATGTCACCGGGCCCGGAAGGTGCCGTCGGAGACGCTGATGAGAGGTCCGGCCACCGTCCGGTCCGGTGCGATGCCGGACAGCTCCCGGGCGGCAGGTCTGCATAACGTGGATGCGCGCGTACGACACCCGCGAAGTTCGGCACCGTACTCGTCATCGTCGACCAGCCCGCCTCCTACGCCGGACTCGCCCCACGACCAAGTCGTCGGGGACCTCAACCCATGGCGAACACGCGCCGCGAGGCAGAGACAGACGCACCTACTACGACCGGTGCCGGGCCCGCGGAAAGACCCACACGCAAGCTCTTCTCCGCCTCGCCCGCCACCGCATCAGCGTCCTCTTCGCAATGCTCCGCAACGACCCCTACGAACCCCGTGTCCCCAAGCGACGGCTGCATGAAGCAGGCCACAGGCCCGTCGTCAACGCCTTGTCTCGTCTGTCCACGCCAAGATCTCCGTGGCACCCCGCCGGACAGCTTCTTCCGGGTCCTGGGCCAACTGCCCGCAGGCCGCTGCGACGTCAGGCACACCGTCCGGTCCCACGAGTGCGTCATGCACCCCGGTTTGCAGCCAGTCAGCCTGGTTACCGTCGGCCTCGGCGACCGCAAGAGCGATGAGCTTCACTGCGGCCACCGTCCCCACCTGGGCCAGAGCCTCTGCCGTCTGTCGAGTCACTGCCGTGTCCTCGACGTCCAGCAGCAGCCCCACCAGCACTTCCGCAGCCTCAGGAACATCAGCGCAGGAAGCAAGGTCACGCCCAGCACGAACACGTCGCATCCAGGAGGGGGACGACGCCTCAGCGAAGACCGCCTCCCACCCACTCATCATCTCTGGCACGACCAGACAGTCTCACGCCCCGTGAAGAAGATCGAACCTCGTGCCGACCGCTTGACGAAGAACATAGAGGCACCCCCGTCTCCGGGCCATCGGGAACGTGTTCGATCCACGGGCCAGGCGATCACGGCGGCCGGGACGGGAGCGACCTGTGCCGCCGTGCTCGACCACGAGTTGGTCGAGGCGGTCACCGAGCGGGCTCTCCGCGCCCACCCCAGCGAGAACCACGGATCGGAGCTACCCTCACTGGCCTGACACCGACCTGAGAGGTGGGTGTATTGACCGCCGTGGTGCTCGTGCACGGCCTGTATCACTGCCCCGAGCACTTCGCCGTGGTGGCGGAACGCTTGCGGACCGCGGGAACCGAGGTTGTCGTTCCTGAGCTCCACCGGGGCTCGCTGCCAGCGGACACAGCGGCGGTGCAGGCTGCCGTCGACTCGCTGAAGGAACCTCCGGTGGTACTCGGTCACTCCCATGGCGGGTCGGTGATCACCGGGGTGCGCGGCGCGGGACACCTGGTCTGCCTGGCGGCCTTCGTGTCGGATGGCGGCGAGAGCGCGGCAGGCCTGGGCGGGGCGTTGCCTCAGCTCCAGGAGGCGATCAGCAGGGAGTACGACGGTTCGACTCTGCACGCGGAGACGCAAGCCTCCGCGTCAAAGTCGCCCGTATGGCCGCCATGGGCGTCAGCAGCCCACAACGTCGATTTCGCTGCGCAGGCACGTCAGCGGCCAGAGTCCGCGCACGCGAGGGTGCCTGCAAGCCGAGCACGTACGCGGCTACGCGGCGATGCTTGGCGTAGCTCTCACGACCCACAGGACCGATACCCGGAGGTAATCACAGCGACCTTCCGCACTCCACGTGACCTTCGCCGCCACAAGGTCGATACTGCCCACAGTAGGGCTGCGACCGCAGCTGAACCGACATCGACCGGCTCCTGATGACCCGTCAGCAAAGTCGGCGTCCAGGCGGCATCAGTACCGCCGGAACCCGTTCCCGACCACCACGGACCGCCACGATCGAAAAGCGCGCAAACCTGGCCTGACCAGCAAGAACGCTGCCCTGAGGGCCATCAGCCAGCCTCACCAGGAGATACCGATGAAGATGTTGATCAACGTCCCGGAGACCGTGGTGGCGGATGCGCTGCGGGGTATGGCGGCCGCGTATCCGGATCTGACGGTGGACGTGGAGAACCGGATCGTCGTGCGGCGGGACGCGCCTGTCGACGGGCAGGTGGGGCTGGTGTCGGGCGGGGGGTCGGGGCACGAGCCGTTGCACGGGGGGTTCGTCGGGCCGGGAATGCTGTCCGCGGCGTGTCCGGGTGAGGTGTTCACCTCGCCGGTGCCGGATCAGATGGCCCGGGCTGCGGCGGCCGTGGACAGTGGGGCCGGGGTGTTGTTCATCGTGAAGAACTACACCGGTGACGTGCTGAACTTCGACATGGCGGCCGAGCTGGCCGAGGACGAGGGCATTCAGATCGGCAAGGTGCTGGTCAACGACGACGTGGCGGTGACCGACAGCCTGTACACCGCCGGGCGGCGCGGTACCGGCGCGACGCTGTTCGTCGAGAAGATCGCCGGGGCCGCGGCGGCCGAGGGGCAGCCGCTGGAGCGGGTGGAGGCGATCGGGCGCAAGGTGAACGAGAACGCGCGCAGTTTCGGTGTCGCGCTGAGCGCCGTCACCACCCCGGCCAAGGGCTCTCCGACCTTCGATCTGCCGCCCGGCGAGCTGGAGTTGGGCATCGGCATCCACGGCGAGCCGGGCCGCGAGCGGCGTCCGATGATGACCTCCGGCGAGATCGCGGACTTCGCGGTGAACGCCATCCTGGAGGACATGCCGCCGCGCAGCCCCGTACTGCTCCTGGTCAACGGCATGGGCGGCACCCCCCTGCTGGAGCTGTTCGGCTTCAACGCCGAGGTGCAGCGGGTGCTCTCGGAGCGGGGCGTCGCGGTGGCCCGTACCCTCGTCGGCAACTACGTCACCTCCCTCGACATGGCGGGCGCCTCCGTGACCCTCTGCCAGGCCGACGAGGAGCTGCTGCGGCTGTGGGACGCGCCGGTGAAGACCCCGGCCCTGCGGTGGGGGATGTGACCGGCGCAGCCGCGCGTCCCCCACTCGCACCCGCACACCTGGTGTCCCGACCGTCCCGCCCGTCCAAGGAGGCCCAGTGCTCGACGCCGATTTCTTCCGCCGCTGGATGACGGCGGCCGCCTCGTCCATCGACCGGGAGGCGAGCCGGCTCACCGCTCTCGACTCGGCCATCGGTGACGCCGACCACGGCAGCAACATGCAGCGCGGCTTCGCGGCCGTGGTCACCGTCCTGGAGAAGGAGGCGCCGGACACCCCGGGCGGGGTGCTGACGCTGGCCGGGCGTCGGCTGATATCCACGGTCGGCGGCGCCTCCGGACCGCTCTACGGCACGCTGCTGCGCCGGGCGGGCAAGGCGCTCGGCGACGCCGACGAGGTGAGCGAGGAGCAGCTGGCCGAGGCGCTGCGGGCCGGGGTGGAAGGAGTGCGGACCCTCGGCGGCGCGGCGCCCGGCGACAAGACCATGATCGACGCCCTCGTCCCGGCCGTGGACGCGCTCGGCGACGGTTTCGCGGCCGCGCGGTCGGCCGCCGAGGAAGGCGCGGTGGCCACCACGCCCCTGCTCGCCCGCAAGGGGCGGGCCAGTTATCTGGGCGAGCGCAGCATCGGTCACCAGGACCCGGGCGCCACGTCGTCGGCCCTGCTGATCGCGGCGCTCGCGGAGACGGCGGAGGCGTCCGGTGAGTGACAACAGTCTGGTCGGGATCGTGCTGGTGTCGCACAGCGCCGGGGTCGCGGAGTCGGTGGCCGAGCTGGCGAAGGGGCTCGCGGGCGGGGCCGAGTCGGTGCCCGTCGCGGCGGCGGGCGGCACCGAGGACGGCGGTCTCGGGACGAGCGCCGAGCTGATCGGCGCCGCTGCCGCCGCCGTGGACCAGGGCGCCGGGGTCGCCGTCCTCACCGACCTCGGCAGCGCCGTCCTCACCGTGAAGGCACTCCTCGCGGAGGGCGACGAACTCCCCGAGAACACCCGCCTGGTGGACGCCCCGTTCCTGGAGGGCGCGGTGGCCGCCGTGGTGACGGCGGCGACGGGCGCGGACCTGGCAGGGGTGGCGGCTGCGGCCGAGGAGGCGTACGGCTACCGGAAGGTGTGAGAGCCCCCGCGCACGGCGACGGCCGGTACGGCAGTCCCGCGCGGGCCGTACGGCAGCCACGGCCGCGGCCGCTACGGCACCCCTCCCGCGAACCGAGCCGCCACCGCCACCGCACCGCACCGCACCGCACCGAGCCGTCACGACCTGCCCCGCCCTGCCCCCTCAGCCCGCGTGCCGGACAAGCCGCCGGGCCAGCCGTTCACCGAGGACCACCGCCGCCCCGTGGTCCTCGATGGGCCACGCCCGCGCGTGCTCGAAGACGATGTAGGTGACGCCCGAAGGGGCGCCGCCGTAGCGGGGGTTGGGGTCGATGCCGAGGGCGCGGGCGGTGGCGTAGGACGCCTCGCCGATGACGTCGCGGGGGCCGGTGTCGCCGACGACGGCGTACGTGAGCCGGTTCCGGTACAGCACGGCGGCGACGGAGCCGCCGCGGATGCCGTGGGCGCGGTGGTTCCAGCGGGGTCCTGCGGGCGGGACGACGATGTACGGCAGTTTCTCGGCGTTGAGCATCCGGCCGTCGGACTGCTGGAAGGCGGTGGTCGCGGCGAAGGTGGGGTCGGTACGGCGGTTGCAGTGGGCGGTGGGCCGTCCGTCGCAGTCGATGTCCAGGTCCGCCTTCCAGTGGACCGCGCCGCGCGTGCCGCAGATCCGGACCCGGGCCGGGGTTCCGGCGTCCTGGCGGTACCGGCCGCGCGAGATCTGGTCGCATCCGCGGACCGCGCGCCGCAGTTGGGCGGCGCTCGGTCCGCCCTCCTCATGGAACACGACACGCTTCGGGTACGGCAGGGATGCGGCGGCGGGATACGCGGTCGGGGCAAGAAGGGCAACGCCTGTGGCGGCCAGCGTCAGCGTCCGGACACGCACTCTGTGGACCCTTTCGTGGGGGACATTCCGGCCCACCATGCACAACGGGGGTGCGGACCGGCGTGCTCGGCCGCCCGCTTGGGGCCGGATGGAGCAGCGTCCTGACACTCGGCCGGAGACCGGCGGGGGCCGGGGTCCGAGCCTTCCTCGGCTCGCCCCGGCCGCCCGCGTCGGCGCGGCTCCGGCGACGACAGCGTGTCCGCGCCCCAGTGAACTCCACCCGTTTCCGGGGGAGTTCAGCCACAGGGTGTCCTCAGCATACGTAACTCCCCATGCGCTCACCACCGCACCCCCTTGCCGTGAACCGCCCCGACGGGCATATTGGTCCGGACCTTTGCCGTGACGCCGTCCCCCGGGAGGCAGCACCGTGCGATGTGTTTCTCTCCGGCTTCTCCGCCCTCTCCTGATCAGCGCGGCACTGACGCTGACCGTCTCCTGCGGCCGGGCGGCCGGTGGTGACGGCGACGACGGCCGGGCACCGGGTGCCCCTATGGGCGTCACAGCCATGGCGGGAAGCGCCACCAGCGTGCACGTGATGTGGAACGCCTTCGCGGAGCGGACCGGCACCCACACCTACGAGGTATATCGCGGCACCACAAAGGTCGTGGAAGTGCCGGGTTCGCAGCACATGGTGGACGTCACCAGGCTCAAGCCGTCCACCCTGTATGTCTTCACCGTGCGGGCGCGGGACGCCGAGGGCCGGGTCGGTCCGCCGAGCCGCGCGGTCCGGGCGCGGACGCCCGCCGCGGTGGCCGCCGACCGCTCGGCGCCGACCCGGCCGGGGCACATGGCGGGGCGGCCGGTGGGCAGCAAGGCGGTCCGGCTGTCCTGGGCGGCTGCGCGGGACGACCGGGGTGTGCGGTCCTACGTCGTCTTCCAGGGCGGCACCGAGATCCACACGGTGGACGGCACCCTGACCGCGACCGTGGTCACGGGGCTGCGGCCGGGCACCCGGTACACGTTCACCGTCCGGGCCCGGGACGCGGCGGGCAACCTCTCGCCCGCGGGCACCCCGGTCCGGCTGGCCACTCCGGGCACCGACGACGGCCGGGGCACCGCGCCGACGGACTTCACCGCCGGGACCCACCGGTCCGGCGACGCGTACTACATCGACCTGGCCTGGAACCCGCCGCGCGTCGACGGGGTGATCACCGAGTACGACATATGGCTCGACGGCACATCGGCCACGTCCCTGGTGTGGGGCGGCGAGCCGCCGCGCGGCCGGGCACGCTACAGCTTCTACGCCGGGCAGGAGGCGGGGACCGGGCACCGGGTACGGCTGCGGGCGAGGCTGCCGGACGGCACCTGGGGCGGGCTGTCGGCGGAGCGGACGGTGACGACCGGCGCGAAGGGCTGATCCTCCGGGAGAACGGGAGAAGGTGCCCGCGTGGAACTCCCGCACCGGACGGCCCAGTCCGTCACCTGTGCGGGCGCGCTGCGGGTGCGGCGCGGTCGGGGGCCGCGTTTGCTGCCGTTGAGGCAGCACGGACGTTTCCGATCTCGGCGGCGCACGGGACGTACCGCCGACCCCGCCGCCGGAGGCCAGCCATGCGCAATCCTCGACCCCTGTTCCGTACCGGCCTGTCCCTGGCGGGCGCCGCCGCACTGCCGGTCCTGTTCGCCGGGCCGTCCGCCGCCGTCTCCGGCATCTCCGTGAGCGCCAACGGCTCCATAGTCTCGGTGTCCACCAGCGCCTGCGCCACCCAGACCAAGGGGAGTTGGGGCAACGCCTCGCTGCTCTTCGGCGGTCAGTCGAGTTTCGAACAGGGGGTGCGGTCGGCGCTGTCGGGCACGGCCGGCAGCCAGTCCGCGGCCTGGTCGGGGGTGGGCCCGGGGACGTACACGGTGATGGTGATCTGCGCCAACGGCATCAGCGCGGGCACCCGGACCATCACCGTGGGGGCGGCCTCCGCGCCGACGATCTCCGCGACCTCCAGACCCCCGGCGACACCGTCCCGCAGCGCGGCGGCGCCTTCGCGGAGTACGGCGACTCCCTCCCGCGGTGCCGTGGCACCTTCCCGCACCACGGCAACTCCCTCGCGCGGTACGGCGACCGCGTCTCGTGCCGCTGTGCTGCCCTCCCGTGGAGTGGCGGGCGGACTCGGCGGTGCCGTGAGCGACTACGGCCCGGTCACCCTGGGCATCGGGGCGGGCCTGGCGGGATCGGGGATCATCGCGGCGGCCTGGTTCCTGCGCCGCCCGAAGCCGCGTCGGCGGTACTACTGACGCCAGGCTCAGCCCGGCGTGCCGTCCGAGGGTTCCCCGGACAACGCCGCGACCTCCTCCAGCGCCCCCATGAGCCACCCCGTCCAGAAGGTCTCCAGGTCGATCCCCGCGCGCAGCACCAGATGCCGGAGCCGATCCTCGGGGGTGTCGCGGCCGGGCGGGAAATCGCGCCGCTCGATCTCCTCGTACTCCGCCAACTGCCGCCTGTGCAGCTCCAGATGGCGGCGCAGGTCGGCTTCGAGGCCCGCCGTGCCGACGACCGCCGCCGCCCGGAGCCGCAGCAACAGCGTGTCCCGCAGGGGCTTGGGGTCCTGGGCGGCGGCGGTCCAGCGGGCCAGTTCCGCGCGGCCCGCGGGCAGGACCTCGTAGCTCTTCTTCTGCCCACGGGCCGGCTGCTCGGACGGCAGCGCGCGGATGAACCCCTCGGACTCCAGTCTGCCCAGCTCACGGTAGATCTGCTGATGCGTCGCGGACCAGAAGTAGCCGATCGACTTGTCGAAGCGGCGGGTCAGTTCCAGGCCGGACGACGGCTTCTCCAGCAGAGCGGTGAGGATGGCGTGCGGGAGTGACATGGGGCTCATCCTAGGGAGACGGCCGGTGGCCCCTACAGGCTCGCCGCCAGTTCGGTGCCCTGCTTGATGGCGCGCTTGGCGTCGAGTTCGGCCGCGACGTCGGCGCCGCCGATGAGGTGGGCGTTGCGCCCGGCGGCGATCAGCGTGTCGTAGAGGTCGCGGCGCGGTTCCTGGCCGGTGCACAGCACCACCGTGTCCACCTCCAGGACCGTGCTCTCGCCGTCGACGGTGATGTGGAGTCCGGCGTCGTCGATGCGGTCGTAGCGCACGCCGGGGACCATGGTGACGCCCCGGTGCTTCAGCTCCGTGCGGTGGATCCAGCCGGTGGTCTTGCCGAGCCCGGCGCCGACCTTGCTGGTCTTGCGCTGGAGGAGGTGGACGGTGCGCGGGGGCGCGGGGCGGCTCGGGGCGGTGAGGCCGCCGGGGGCGGCGTAGTCGGTGTCGACGCCCCAGTGTTGGAAGTACGTCGCGGGGTCCTCGCTCGCCTTGTGGCCGCCGTCGGTGAGGAACTCGGCGACGTCGAAGCCGATGCCGCCCGCGCCGAGCACGGCCACGCGGTCGCCGACGGGGGCGCCGTCGCGCAGCACGTCGAGGTAGCCGAGGACGGTCGGGTGGTCGGCACCGGGGATGTCGGGGGTGCGCGGGGTGACGCCGGTGGCGACCACGATCTCGTCGTGGTCGCCGAGGTCGTCGGCGGTGACGCGGGTGTTCAGGCGTACGTCGACGCCGTGGGCGGCGAGCTGGTGGCGGAAGTAGCGCAGGGTCTCGTCGAACTCCTGCTTGCCGGGGACCTTGCGGGCGACGTTGAGCTGGCCGCCGATCTCGCTCGCGGCGTCGAACAGGGTGACGGCGTGGCCGCGTTCGGCGGCGGTGACGGCGCAGGCGAGCCCGGCCGGACCGGCGCCGACGACGGCGACGCGCTTGCGCAGCCGGGTCGGGGAGAGCACGAGTTCGGTCTCGTGGCAGGCGCGCGGGTTGACCAGACAGGAGGTGATCTTGCCGCTGAACGTGTGGTCCAGGCATGCCTGGTTGCAGCCGATGCAGGTGTTGATGGCCTCCGGGGTGCCCGCGGCGGCCTTGGCGACGAAGTCGGGGTCGGCGAGCATCGGGCGGGCCACGGAGACCATGTCGGCGACGCCGTCCGCGAGCAACTGCTCGGCGAGATCGGGGGTGTTGATGCGGTTGGTGGTCACCAGCGGGACGGACACCTCGCCCATGAGCTTCTTGGTGACCCAGGTGTAGGCGCCGCGCGGCACGGAGGTGGCGATGGTGGGGATGCGGGCCTCGTGCCAGCCGATGCCGGTGTTGATGATGCTCGCCCCGGCGGCCTCGACGGCCTTGGCCAGCGTGACGACCTCGGGCAGCGTGGAGCCGCCGGGGACCAGGTCCAGCATGGAGAGCCGGTAGACGATGACGAAGTCCTCGCCGACAGCCTCGCGGACGCGGCGCACGATCTCGACGGGGAACCGCATCCGGTTCTCGTACGAGCCGCCCCAGCGGTCGGTGCGGTGGTTGGTGCCGGAGGCGATGAACTCGTTGATCAGGTAGCCCTCGGAGCCCATGATCTCGACACCGTCGTATCCGGCGTGCCGGGCGAGGCGGGCGGCGCGGACGTAGTCCTCGATGGTCCGCTCGACGTCCGCGTCGGTGAGTTCGCGCGGCACGAAGGGGCTGATCGGGGCCTGGAGGGGGCTCGGGGCGACCAGGTCACGGTGGTAGGCGTAGCGGCCGAAGTGCAGGATCTGCATCGCGATCCTGCCGCCCTCGCGGTGCACGGCGTCGGTGACGACCCGGTGCTGATCGGCCTCCGCCTCGGTGGTGAGCCTGGCGCCGCCCTCGTACGGGCGTCCCTCGTCGTTCGGCGCGATGCCGCCGGTGACGATGAGGCCCACTCCCCCGCGCGCACGGGCCGCGTAGAACTCGGCCATCCGCTCGAACCCGCGCTCGGCCTCTTCGAGGCCCACGTGCATGGAGCCCATGAGCACGCGGTTGGGCAGTGTGGTGAATCCCAGGTCGAGCGGGGACATCAGGTGCGGGTAACGACTCATCGGGCCCTCCGTGCGTAACGCGGTCGACCTTTGTTGTAGAGCAACCTCCGGGGTTTGTGCAACTAGTTGCACAAAGAGCGACCCTCTCTGTAACTACTAGTATGTACACTCATCCCACAAGATGATCGCGGCATCAACGGAAGGAACTCCCATGCCCTTCGTCCGCATCGACACGCTCGGCGTCGACCCCGGCCGCCTGGACGCGCTCGGCCGCGCCGTACAGGAGGCACTGGTCGAGACGCTCGGCGTACCGCCCGACGACCGCTTCCAGGTGCTCACCGGCCACGACGGCACGCACGGCACCCTGCGCTACGACGACTTCCTGGGCATCCACCGGGACGAGGGGATCGTCTTCGTGGCGATCACGATGCGCTCGGGGCGGACCCCGGACCAGAAGCGCGCCCTCTATCGGCGGATCGCCGAGCTGGCGGAGGCGTACGCGGGGACCGAGCCCCGTAACGTCCTCGTCACCCTGACCGAGAACGAGCCCGTGGACTGGTCGTTCGGGAACGGCGAGGCGCAGTTCGCCCCGGCCGGTACGTGAACCGGCCGGGGCGTACGGAGAACGGGTACCTCGGTCCGCGTCAGCGGCTCTCCAGGCGCAGATGGAGTTCGCGCTCCTGGTCGCCGGAGGCGGTGCCGGTCTCCTCGACGATGAAGATGTCGTCGAGGGCGTGGCGGAACCGGTCCACCGCCCAGTAGCCGCCCTGCACGTCCGCGAGGACGGACGAGTCGAGCCGGACGGGCTCACAGCCCTCGCGGGCCTCGGTGACGACATAGGTGCCGAGCCACACCATCGGACGGGTCTCGTGGAGTTGCTGCGGGACCTCGTCCGCGTCCCGGTCGGAGGCGAAGCAGGCGCTCAGTACGTCGAAGACCACCCGGGCGTCCTCCTTGGAGCATCCGCTGATCTCCACCGAGACGCTTTCCGGGTGCGACGGCTCCGGATTGCTCATGACCGCTCCTTTCCCTGGCCGTGCCGCCGGACGGGTACCCCGAGGGGCGCTCGCCACGCACGAGGAGCGGAGCGACAAAAAGGGGCGCCACGGCCCACCTCGTCAAGAGGAGGCCGTGGCGCCCCGTACGGCCGTCAGCCGCGCGTGAACTTGTACGTCTTGCTGTCCGTCAGCACGCAGAACCCGGGCGACATCACGATCACCCGCAGGGTGCCGGTGCGGCGGTCGTAGTCGATGCCCTCGGCCTCGAAGTTCCCGGAGCAGGAGCTGCGCAGGGGCAGCTGGCGCAGGGCCGTGACGTGTCCGGAGACGTTGCCGTTGCCGTTCGGCTGCGCCGACAGGTCGATCTGGAGCAGCGGCTTGGTCATGCCGAACAGCGAGCCCTCCGGGTCGTCGGAGGAGCAGAGCAGCGTGGTCGGGCCGGAGAAGTCGCAGCCCTGCACGTCGCGCACCGGGTGGTCCAGCTGGACGGTGGAGGCGAGCGGCAGGTCGGCCGAGGGCGAGGTGGAGGCGTTGATGCCGGGGGTGGGGAAGACCAGGAGGCGGTTCATCGTGCCCCACTCCCCCGAGAGCATCCACTGGCCGTCGGGCGAGACGGCGTCCCAGGAGTTGTTGATGGCCTCGCCGGGAGCCAGCGTGTGGACGTACTCCGACCAGGCGCCGCCGGGTGCTTGCACCCGGTACATCTTGGAGTTGCCGGAGTCCCGCTGGTAGGGCTCGATGTAGTAGCCGTTGTACGAGGCGTCCGGGTCGCCGACGTGGTTCCAGCCCCGGGTCGACAGACCCACCGGGATGGTGCCGATGCCGGTGTAGTGGTTGGGGCTGTTCGCCGGGACCTCGACGGAGGTCAGCCCCTGGCTCTCGGTCAGCGGTTCGGCGCGGTCGGAGCCGGTCTCGGTCCAGGTGTCCGCCGCCGAGGCGGGGGTGGCGCCGAGGGACATGACGGCGGCGGTGGCGAGGGTGACAAGGCCGGTGGCTAACGCTTGACAGCGCAGCCGGGCGGGCGCGGGCATGGGCCGACTCCTTGAAGAAAAAAAGGGGGGTGGGACATTCGGTCGGCGGACAGTCTGGCCCGGCCGCACGGGCATGTACATACCAATCCGGGAACGTGGTGTGAACAACGGGGTGTGACATGCGTCGCCACGGGAGACGATCGCGGTCCCGCGTGTCACGGACACGGTCCCGCGCGTCACGGACGCGGTGGTGCCGACGTTCGCGCGGCCCCGGGTTGAGAGATGGTGGAGTCAGACGGCCACGGCGGCGGAGAGTCGATGTGCACGGTGGAGCAAGGGGAGCCGGTCCCGGTGACGGCGTGCCGGGCGGACGGGCGAAGGCGGTGCGTGGGATGAGTACGGCCGGGACCGGCGCGAGGGACGGCGGCGAGTCCGAGCGGGGTCCGGAGCGCCCCGGCGGGCTCCTCGACGTGCTCGGGGTGGCGTCGGTGGTCCTGGACACCACCGGGCGGATCGTGCTGTGGAGCCCGCAGGCCGAGGAACTGTTCGGCTACGCGGCACACGAGGCACTGGGCCAGTACGCGGCCCGCCTGATGGTGCACGAACGCCATCTGGAGCTGGTCAAGGAGCTGTTCGCCACGGTGATGAGCACCGGGCAGAGCTGGGCCGGCGGCTTCCCGATCCGCCACAAGGACGGCAGCACGCGGCTGGTGGAGTTCCGCAACATGCGGCTCCTCGACGACCGGGGCGATGTGTACGCGCTGGGGCTGGCCGCCGATCAGTCGACCGTGCGGCGGCTCGAACAGGACGTGGCGCTGTCCGAGCGGATGGTGCACCAGGCGCCGATCGGGCTCGCCGTGCTCGACACGGGACTGCGGTTCGTGTCGGTCAACCCGGCGCTGGAACGGCTCAGCGGGCTCACGGCCGATCGCCACGAGGGGCGTACGCCACGCGAGGTGCTGCCGCTGCTGGACGCCGAGACCCTGGAGGAGACGGCGCGCGGGGTGCTCGGCACGGGCGAACCGGTGATCGACCTCGGCGTCGTCGGCCGCACCCCGGCCGATCCGGACGCGGACCACACCTGGGCCCTGTCGCTGTACCGCCTGGAGGACTCCAGCGGCAACGTCCTCGGCGTGGCCCTCTCCCTGGACGACATCACCGAGCAGCATCGCGCGTTCGTGCAGGTGGAGGCGGCGCGGCGCAGGCTGGCTGTGATCGCGGACGCGACCTCCCGGATCGGTACGACGCTGGAGCTGGAGCGCACGGCCTGCGAGCTGGCGGAGGTCGCGGTGCCGGTGCTGGCCGACGTGGCCGCCGTCGACCTGCTGGACGCGGTGCTCGACGGGCGCCGCAGCACGCTCACCCCCACCCAGACGGCCGTGATCCGGGCCCTCGCGGTGCGCCCGGAGAACGGCGGTGACGCGGTACGGGCCGCCGACACACCCGGCGACATCGCCCGGTACGCGCCGGACCGGCTGGTCACCGAGTGTGTCCGTACCGGCGAGGTGGTGCTGGTGCGGCACGTGACGGACAAGGACCTGCCGCGCATCGCCCGTTCGGCCGAGGGAGCCGAACTGCTGAGGCGCGCGGGCCTGAACTCCTACCTCGCGGTGCCGCTGATCGCCCGGGGCGAGGTGCTGGGCGCGCTGGATCTGAAGCGCACGGGCAATCCGGTGCCGTTCGACGAGGACGACGTGCTGCTGGCCCGGGAGCTGGCGGCGCGCGCGGCCGTGCAGATCGACAACGCCCGCTGGTACCAGAACGCCCGCAACACCGCGCTCGCCCTCCAGCGCAGCCTGCTTCCCAGTAGTCCGCCGGAGACGACCGGTCTGGAGGTGGCCTCGCGCTACCAGCCGGCGGGCGCGGCCGGAGAGGTCGGCGGCGACTGGTTCGACGTCATCCCGGTGGCGGGCGGCAAGACCGCGCTGGTGGTCGGCGACGTGATGGGCAGCGGCATCAACGCCGCCGCCGCCATGGGCCTGCTGCGCACCGCCACGATCACGCTCGCCTCGCTCGACCTGGACCCGGCGGCCCTGCTGGAACGCCTGGACAAGGCCACATCCGCGCTGGACGACTCCATCGCCACCTGCGTGTACGCCGTCTACGACCCGAAGCTGCGCCAGTGCCGGATCGCCTCCGCGGGACATCTGCCACCGGTGCGGGTACGGCCCGGCCACCCGCCGGAACTGCTCCGCCTGCCCACGGGGGTGCCGCTCGGCGTCGGCGACGTGGGCTTCTCCGCCGTGACGGTCTCCTTCGAGCCGGGGGACGAACTGGTCCTCTACACCGACGGCCTGGTGGAGACCCGCTGCCACTCCCTGGACGAGCGGCTCGACCTGCTGCTCTCCCTGCTGGACACCCCGGGCCGCCCCCTGGAGGAGGTCTGCGACCTCCTCCTCGACCGGCTGTACGACGCCGAGAACCACGACGATGTGGCGGTGCTGATCGCCCGGGCGGCGGAGCTGCCGTAAGGGGATTGCGGGAGACGGGAGTTGGTGTGCTCGGGACGGGGGTGGCTCAGACGGCCACCGTCTCCTCGGTCTCTTCCTCGGCGTCCTGCTCTGCCTCCCGGTCGGCCTTCTCGGCGACGGGAGCGGTACGAGGCTCGGCGGCCGGGGTCAGGGCGGCGCGGGAGCGTTCCCAGGCGGCGGCGAGCGCGGTGACGACGATGCCGACGGCGAACCACGCCACGAGGGTCCACACGTCGCGGCCGATGCCGTCGTCGCCGAAGTAGAGCAGCGAGCGGACACCCTCGACGAACCCGGCGCCGTTCCAGAAGGCGTGCAGGGAGCCGAAGAAGCCGTTCTGCAGCTCGGGCCGGAAGAGCCCGCCGGAGCTGGTGAAGTTCAGCATCACGAACAGGACCATCATGGTCAGCGTGGTCCAGCGTTTGAGGAAGGTGTGCAGGCCGACACCGATGAGCAGGATGCCCGCCGAGTAGAGCCAGGCCATGCCCCACACCGCGCCGAGTGCGTGGTGGGCGAGGTGGAAGACCGGTCCGGCGAGCAGGGCGCCGATGCCCGCGACCGCGGCGGACACCCCGACCGCGAGCAGCGCGCGCACCCGCATCGGCAGCGCGGCACCGGCGGCGCCGATGGCGGCGACCGAGGCGTAGGAGCCGATGCTGACCGCGATCAGCAGGAAGAACAGGCCCTGGCCGGTGGGGTCGTCGTGGACGGGCGGGGCCACGTCGGTGACCTTGAGCGGGGCGCCCTCATGGGCGGCGACCGGCGTGAAGACCTTTTCCACAGCGGTGGCACCCATGTCGGAGGCAGCGCTCGCCACCAGGAGCTCGGGGGTATGTGCGCCGGGCACATAGGCGCCGGTGACATGCCGGGACTTCAGCAGGGCGACGGCGGTGGCGCGGTCGGGAACGGTACGCACATCGAGCTTGTCCCCGGCGGCGTCCTTGACGGTCTGGGCGAACACGGCGGTGCGCGGTCCCGTACCGACCACGGCGACCGGCATGTGGTGCGGCTCCGGGGTGACGAACGCACCCATATAGGCCAGCCCCATGCCTATGCACATCAGCAGGGGGGTGAGCAGATGCGTGAGCACATGGCGCAGGGCCGGTGACATCACCGGGGACTTCATCGGGTACGACCTCCGACAGTTGGCTTATACAACCTTCGATTCAAGTTGTACTATACAACCAGACGGCGGTGAAGGCGTTCGGTGGAGGTGGACCCCATGACGGCGGCGGAGACTGCGGTGGAAACGATCCAGCGCGAGATGACGGCGTTCGCCCGTCGCGCCAGGGCTTCGGCGGGCCGTATGCACCCCGAGCTGTCCCTCGTGTCGTACACCCTGCTCGGGCATCTGGAGGAGCGCGACGGCTGCCGGGCGACCGACCTGGCCGCCCACTACGCCCTCGACAAGTCGACGGTGAGCCGCCAGGTCGCGGCGCTGGAGCGGGCCGGGCTGATCGAGCGGCGGCACGATCCCGAGGACCACCGGGTGCAGGTGCTGCATCTGACCGACGCGGGCCGGGAGATCCTGGCCCAGGTCACGAGCAGCCGCCGCACCGCGTTCCGGGAACGGCTCGCGGACTGGCCGGAGGAGGATCTGGTCCGCTTCGCGGCCTATCTGGAGCGGTACAACGCCGGGACGGCGGGGACCGGGACCGACTGACGGCGGCCCCGGCGGGGGCGGACGGATCTACGACTGCCGCCGGCCGCGCACCCGGACCGCTATGCCACCGGTACCGCCCGGTGCTCGGGCGCGCGGGCGGCGCCGAACGTGGTGTGCAGGCGCAGCCGGAAGCCCAGGGACTCGTAGAGCCGGATGGCGGTCGCGTTCGCGGCGCCGGTGTGCAGGAAGGGCGTCTCGCCGCGTTCGCGGATGCCGTGCGCCACGGCGAGGATCAGGCGGGTGGCCAGGCCCTCGCCCCGGTACGCCGGGTCGGTGCAGACCGCGCTGATCTCGGTCCAGCCCGGCGGGTGCAGCCGCTCCCCTGCCATGGCGATCAGCCTGCCGTCGCGGCGGATGCCCAGGTAGGTGCCGAGTTCGACGGTGCGGGGCAGGAAGGGACCGGGGCGGGTGCGCTCGACGAGGTCCAGCATCTCGGGCACGTCGGCCGGGCCGAGCCGTACCGCCTCGGGTTCGGGCGTGGTGACGAGCCCGTCGTCCACCAGCTGGACGCCCTCGATCCGGAAGGTGACCTCCCAGCCTTCCGGCACCTGCCCCCGGAAACCGAGCAGCGGTACCTCCACGCCGGGCCCGCTCAGGGCGGCGGCGTCGGCCCAGTCCCGCGCGTCGGGCTCGTCGGGCAGCGCGAGCCACGGGGTGACGTCCGCCGGGTAGCGCAGGACCCGGCCGCGCCGCTCGGCGAAGTGGGCGTGCGGACCGGTCAGGGCGGCGAGGGCGGGGTTGTCGAGGACGCGGGGGTCGCTGCCGGGCAGCGG
>NZ_WWIR01000227.1 GCF_009863025.1 Streptomyces sp. SID4985
CCCACCCCGCCATCGCCCCGGCCCCCGCCTCCAGCACATGCCGGGATCGCGGCCGGGGCAGTCCCAGCCGCCCCGGCACCATCGTCCGCACCGCGATCACCGTGAGGTGCCGGTCGAGGTACGCCACGTCGATGGGGAACCGCATCCGGAAGGTGTGCACGCTCCCGGCCGGCGTCAGCAGCATCGCGCCGTCCACGGTGTCGCGCCCGAGCAGCCCCCTGGTCCGCGCCCGGTAGGACGCCGCGATCTCCAGCGGGACAGCCACCGCACCCCCCGCTCCGTGCACCGTCAGCGTCCCCGCCCCGTCGTGCCACCGCCGCCCCATCCCCACACCACCTCCGCCGCGACCGTACCCAGCCGAGCGGCAAGCAGCACTGAAAAAGCAGCGCAGAAACGCAGCACCGAAAAGCAGCGCAAAAAAGGAGAGGACGCCACCCGCGCCCCCTGCCAGCATGGCCCCCATGACCGCCAGCCACCCCACCACCTACGACACCCTCGTCGCCGAAGCGACCGCCGTCCCCACCGACGGCTGGGACTTCTCCTGGTTCGAGGGCCGCGCCGGCGAAGAGCGGCCGTCTTGGGGATACGCCCGGTCCGCAGGCGAGCGCCTCGCCCGTGCCGAGGCCGCGCTGGACGTGCAGACCGGCGGCGGCGAGGTGCTGGACTTCGCGCTGGATACGGCCGCCCCCGACCGCCCCGCGCTGATCGCCGCCACCGAGGGCCGGCGGCCGAACGCAGCGAAGGCCACCACCCTGCTGCGCCCGCGCGGTGTCGTCGTGGTCGAGGTGCCGGACGGCGCCCCGCTGCCGTTCGCCGACGCCGCCTTCGACCTGGTTCTCAGCCGCCACCCGGTGTCCCCGGACTGGGCGGAGATCGCCCGGGTGCTGCGGCCCGGCGGCACGTACTTCGCGCAGCACGTCGGACCGGCGAGCGTCTTCGAGCTGGTCGAGTACTTCCTCGGGCCCCAGCCGGAGGAGGTCCGCACCGGCCGCGACCCCGGGCGGGAGCGGGCCGGGGCGGAGGCGGCCGGGCTGGAGGTTGTCGAGGTACGGGCCGAGCGGCTGCGGATGGAGTTCCACGACATCGGCGCCGTCGTGCACTTCCTGCGCAAGGTCGTCTGGATGGTCCCGGGATTCACCGCCGAGGCGTACGAGCCGCGACTGCGCGCGCTGCACGAGCGGATCGTCACGGAGGGGCCGTTCGTCGCCCACAGCACCCGGCACCTCTTCGACGCCCGCAAACCCGAGGGGCCGGCACAGCGGTGATCACACGGGTCCCCGCCTCGGTGACCACATCGTTATCCACGTCGTTGTCCACACCGGTGGACCCGCCGCCGCACCACGTCCCACCGCGCCCCACTCGTCATTCGCGGCAGCAAAACCAGAACCCCGTCCGCGGCCCCCATCCCCCTCCCGCGGCCCCCTGAAGTCCGGCTCTTCCGGAGCGGAATCGTCAAGTCCGCCGTTCGCTGACGGGGTCGCCCCGAGGGGGGACCTTGGACAACTCGCCACGCGGTCACCGAGACGGCTCAAACCCTGGTATTCGTTTCCTAGTGGCTCGTTTCTCCTGTGATTCCGTCGCGAATCAGCCATTCGAGGCCGCTGAATCAAGCATTCCGCACCCACCAGGGCGCTATCGGGTGACTCCGCAGAGTAGTTGTGGTGCGCCGATGCACGCACCATCCCTCACGAAGGGTTATGGTGGAAACCCCCCCTCGGGCCGGTCCGTCTCCCCCCCCCACGGACCGGCCCGTTTTTCTTGGGGGAAGGCTCCGGCACCGAAACCCCCGGCCACCGGCGCACCAAGGGCGGGGGTAGGCTCGGCCACCGCGGGGACCGCAACCGCGGCCGTTTTGGAGGGGCTCACACGTGAACCTGCGCGACAAGCTGCGCGGCCTGCTCGTCAGGCTCTACGCGCGCCGGGTGGAAGGTCACCTGGACCACGCTCAGGTGCCCAAGCACATCGGCGTCATCATGGACGGCAACCGCCGCTGGGCGAAGGCGGCAGGCTCCAGCACCGTCCACGGGCACCGGGCCGGGGCCGAGAAGATCGAGGAATTCCTCGGCTGGTGCTCCGAGACCGACGTCGGGGTCGTCACCCTGTGGCTGCTGTCCACGGACAACTTCGACCGTCCCCAGGACGAGCTGGGCCCGCTGCTCGGCATCATCGAGGACGTCGTCCGCACCCTCGCCTCCGACGGCCGCTGGCGCGTGCACCACGTCGGCACCCGCGACCTGCTGCCGGCCGGGATGCAGCGCACCCTCAAGGAGGCCGAGGAGGCGACGCGCGAGGTCGACGGGATAGTGGTCAACGTCGCCATCGGCTACGGCGGCCGCCAGGAGATCGCCGACGCCGTGCGCTCCATGCTTCTCGACGCCCAGGACAAGGGCGTCTCCATGGAGGAGCTGGCCGAGTCCGTCGACATCGACATGATCGGCCGCCACCTCTACACCGGCGCCCAGCCCGACCCCGACCTGGTCATCCGCACCAGCGGCGAGCAGCGCCTGTCCGGCTTCATGCTGTGGCAGACCGCCCACTCCGAGTACTACTTCTGCGACGTCTTCTGGCCGGCCTTCCGCAAGGTCGACTTCCTGCGGGCCCTGCGCGACTACGCCGCCCGCCACCGCCGCTTCGGCGGCTGACGGACCCCGCCGCCCACAGGGGCGAACCGCAGGACCGAAGCGACCGATCGCCCCGTATACCCCCCTCCACCCGGATGTAACAACGAGTTCACCGGCGTGCCCGAGGGGGGTTCGGCATGGTGGCGGGGGTTGCCGGGCATAACGAAGGCAGGTCGACGCCCGAACCACGGGTGTCGTATCTCAGCGGGCGGCTCGGGGCCGTCCGCCCGGGAGGCCCTTTGCACCAGCCCGACCGTGCGGTCCTCGCGCGGAAGCAGCCGCGGAGGGCCGGTGTCCGGCCCGCCGCACGCGGGGGCCAGGAACCGGCCCAGCTCCTCTTCGTCGCTCCCCGACCTCATCCGAGGGGGTACGTCCTTCCGTGGTGACCAGCACAAAGCGCCGCATGCCCGACCGGCGCACCTATGTTCTCGACACCAGCGTCCTGCTGGCCGATCCCAATGCCCTGACCCGCTTCGAGGAGCACGAGGTCGTGCTCCCGATCGTGGTGGTCACGGAACTGGAGGCCAAGCGGCACCATCCCGAGCTCGGCTACTTCGCCCGCCAGGCCCTGCGCCTGCTGGACGACTACCGGGTACGGCACGGCCGCCTCGACGCCCCGATCCCGATCGGTGAACTGGGCGGTACCGTCCGTGTCGAGCTCAACCACTCGGACCCCAGCGTGCTGCCCACCGGCTACCGCCTGGGGGACAACGACTCCCGCATCCTCGCGGTGGCCCGGAATCTGCAGGCCGAGGGCTTCGACGTCACCGTCGTGTCGAAGGACCTGCCGCTGCGCATCAAGGCGTCCTCCGTCGGCCTGCTGGCCGAGGAGTACCGCGCGGAGCTGGCGATCACGGACGCCTCCGGCTGGACCGGCATGTCCGAACTGACCCTCCCCGGCGACCAGGTGGACATCCTCTTCGAGGAAGGACACGTGTACGTCCCGGAGGCCGCCGACCTGCCCGTGCACACCGGGCTGACCATCCAGTCCGAGCGCGGCAAGGCGCTCGGCCGGGTCACCCCCGAGGGCAACGTCCGGCTGGTGCGCGGCGACCGCGAGGCGTTCGGCATCAAGGGCCGCAGCGCCGAGCAGCGCATCGCGCTCGACCTGCTGCTCGATCCGGACGTCGGCATCCTCTCCATGGGCGGCCGCGCGGGCACCGGCAAGTCGGCGCTCGCGCTGTGCGCGGGCCTGGAGGCGGTCCTGGAACGCCGTCAGCACCAGAAGGTGATGGTCTTCCGGCCGCTGTACGCGGTCGGCGGGCAGGAGCTGGGCTATCTGCCGGGCAGCGAGGCGGAGAAGATGGGCCCCTGGGCCCAGGCCGTCTTCGACACGCTCTCGGCGGTCACCAGCCGGGAGGTCATCGAGGAGATCACGGCGCGCGGGATGCTGGAGGTCCTCCCGCTCACCCACATCCGCGGCCGCTCCCTGCACGACGCCTTCGTGATCGTGGACGAGGCCCAGTCCCTGGAGCGGAACGTCCTGCTGACCGTGCTGTCCCGGATCGGCGCCAACTCGCGGGTGGTCCTCACCCATGACGTGGCCCAGCGCGACAACCTGCGTGTCGGTCGGTACGACGGTGTGGTGGCCGTGGTGGAGAAGCTGAAGGGACATCCGCTGTTCGCGCATGTCACCCTGAACCGTTCGGAAAGGTCCCAGATCGCGGCACTTGTGACCGAAATGCTGGAGGACGGCCATATCTGACGTCCTGTAGAACCCCTCAGGCGCCGCCCGGAGAAGCTGAAGAGCTTATCCGGGCGGCGTCTTCGTGCGCGGGCGTTTCCTGAAATCCCCTGGGCCAAACGAGGTGTGAGCTTTCACACGCAACTCGGAATTGCCACCCGGCGTCCGGTTACGGCAGAGTCTCATTTCTGTCAGGCCCCGCATACGACACACCTGTACCCCCGGGTACCGCCCTCGCCCCTGGCGGGGAGGGTGCGGCACCACCGGGAGCACGATCCCAACTCCATACTTCCGTCGTATGCCGCCCGAGCACCACGCGGCGCTCCTGAAAAGGGAGTTGCCCACCGGGCCCGTGTCTCCCGTGACCCTCAGTTGGGAGGCCAGCGCCAGGGGCAAGATTGCGTCCGCCAGGGTCACCGAAGCGGGCGATGCTGGAAGGAAACCGTGTGAGCCGGATTTCGGTCCGGGGATTCGCAGTGGCCTCCGCCACCGCGGTCACCGCCGTAGGTAGCGTCGTCGGAGTTGCCTCGGGCAGCGTCGCGCAGCCCAACGACCCCGAGGCGATGGCAGCGGACGCCACGCTCCTCGCGGACATCCCCGCGGGTCAGCAGGCGCAGGTGCAGACCGCGTCCCTGACGCAGCAGGCCGATGCCCAGGCCATCGCGGCTGACGCGACCGCCAAGAAGGACGCCGAGGCCGCGGCCCGCAAGGCCGCCGCCGAGACGGCGATCGCGAAGAAGGAGGCCGCCGAGAAGGCGGCCGAGCTGGCCAAGGAGCGGGAGACCAAGGCAGCCGCCGAGGCCAGCCGCGACGACGTCCGCGACGCCTCCAGCTTCGCCACCCAGAGCAGCTACTCGGTCGCGCAGATCCAGGCGATGGCGCGTCAGATGGTCGCGGGCGACCAGTTCCAGTGCTTCAGCAACATCGTGGACCACGAGTCCAGCTGGAACTACCACGCCGTCAACGCCTCCTCCGGCGCGTACGGCCTCTTCCAGGCGCTGCCCGGCACCAAGATGGCCTCGGCCGGGGCCGACTGGCAGACCAACCCGGCCACCCAGATCAAGTGGGGCCTCA
>NZ_WWIR01000228.1 GCF_009863025.1 Streptomyces sp. SID4985
TCACCGCGCTGGCCCGTACCGCCGCCGCGCACGGCGCCCGGGTCCTCACCCGTGTCCGCGCGCTGCGGCTGGCCGCCGGGGGCGCCCGGTTCCGCGACGAACTCACCGGCGAGGAGGGGGAGATCAGGGCGCGGGCCGTCGTCAACGCGACCGGCGTATGGGCGGGCGGCCTGGTCGAGGGGCTGCGCGTACGACCTTCCCGGGGCACCCATCTGGTCCTGCGCTCACGGCGGCTGGGCTCCCTGCCGGCCGGGCTGCACATCCCGGTCCCCGGCGAGACCAACCGCTTCGTGCTGGTCCTGCCGCAGGGCGACGGCCGTACCTACGTCGGCCTCACCGACGAACCGGTGGAGGGCGAGATCCCCGACGAGCCCGACGTGCCGGAGACCGACATCGGCTTCCTCCTGGACGTCCTCGGCTCCGTGCTGGACACCCCGGTGCGCCGGGACGAGGTGGACGGCGCCTTCGCGGGACTGCGCCCGCTCCTGGACACCTCCGCGCCCGGGTCGGCCGGGGAGCGCACCTCCGACATCTCGCGCAGGCACGCCGTGCTCACCTCCGGCGAGGGTGTGGTCACGGTGGTGGGCGGCAAGCTGACGACGTACCGCCGTATGGCCGAGGACGCCGTGGACGCCGCCGTCGCCGCTCACCGGCTCCCGGCCGGGCCCTCCCCCACCGCCGCGCTCCCCCTGGTGGGCGCCGCCGAACCGGCCGCCCTGCGCCGCCTGCCCGCGCCCACCCGGCTGGTCCGCCGCTACGGCACCGAGGCGACGGCCGTGCACGCGCTCGCCGAGCGCGACCGGAGCCTGGCCGAGCCGGTGATACCCGGCCACCCGGTCACCCGCGCCGAACTCCTCTGGGCGGTACGGCACGAGGCCGCGCTCGTGCCGTCCGACCTCCTCGACCGGCGCACCCGGATCGGCGTCGTCCCGCACGACCGGGCCGAGGCGCTGGAGACGGCGCGGGAGATGCTGGCGCGGGGGTAGGGGTTTCGCC
Source organism: Streptomyces sp. SID4985 (assembly GCF_009863025.1). Taxonomy (GTDB): domain Bacteria; phylum Actinomycetota; class Actinomycetes; order Streptomycetales; family Streptomycetaceae; genus Streptomyces. Next base: position 997 of record NZ_WWIR01000228.1, read on the forward strand.
GTAGGGGTCCGGGGGGAGTCGGGGCGGATGGTGTCACCCGGTCCGGAGCAGGCGCGTCCCGCTCCGCGCGAGACCCCCGGCGCGCACGGCGCCTCCGGGCGGTCGGCCCTGCTGCGCTTCGACGGCTGGATCACCGGCATCGGCACGGCCTCCGGTACCCGGCTGGTGCTGGGCCACTGGCCGCGCTCGCCGTTCGGCCCGTTCAGCGACGTGATGGTGGAGACCGCCGAGGGCCACCGGGTGCTGCTGGCCCCGACCCGCCGGACGGCGGACTTCATCGCCGGGACGTACGGCTTCGACGAGGTCAGGGTCGTCCCCGTAGGGGTACAGACCGAAGGCGCCCACTGGAACGTGGACGCCGGTCCGCTGCTCACCCTCCGTTTCACGGTCGGCCGACGCGGGCCGCTGGGGCTGCTGCTGCGGGCGGTGCCGGGACGGGTGGCGGCGAGCACCGCGTGCGCCACCGCGTTCGACCCGCTCGCCCGGCTGCTGCTGGGCCTGCGCACCCGCGGCTCGGCGGGCGGCGGCCGGTACGAGTGGTACGGCGCCCGCGATCTGCGCCGGGTCACCGCCGCGAAGGCCGTGTACGAGGGGCGCGACCTCGGCGCCATGGGCCCCGTCGCGCCGCCGGTGCTGTTCGGCTTCGGCTCGACACCGCGCGGCCCGAGCCAGGTGCGGGTGACGACGACGGTACGGGTGCCCGGGGGTCAACGGGTCTGAGCGGGCCCCTCCGAGCCGCCCGCGTCCTCTCCCCCGGCCGCTTCGTATCGGTCCAGTTCCGTCAGCAGCACGCGCAGGAACTCCCTGGCCGCGTGGATGTCGTCGCCCGGGATCTCACCGAACACCGCGCGGTGGGTGGCGGCGGCGCGCTCGGTGACGCGGCCCAGCGCCTCGGCGCCCGCGCCGGTGAGGACCAGGAGGGGCGAACCCCGATGGTCCGGGTTGGGCTCGAAGGCCGCGAGGTCCCGCTCGACCAGGTCGCCCGCGACCCGCTGGACGTTCTGCCGGCTCACCCCGAGCCGTCGCGCCGCCTGCGGAACAGTGAGCGGACTCTCCGCCACCACGCTCATCACCTGCCAGCGGGCCTGTGTGAGCCCCTCGGCGGCGGCGGTCTTCTCCCCCAGCCGCCGCAGCGCCCCCGCCGCCTCGTACATGTCCGCGACCAGCAACGCCGCCTCGTCACCCATGCCCAGCCTCCTGACCTGCCACTTCACTGTCGATGCGACAACAGACTGCCACATCCACAACACCGGGCCATTTTGACAATATGTTGTCACAAGGGCAACGTGTCACCCATGACCCCACACATCGCCGTCCCGGCCCTCAAGGCAGCCCTGGAACGCGGCGCCTCCGCCCGCCCCAGGGCAGGCGGCTTCCCCTACCTCGCCGAAGCCCTCCGCCAGGCCGGAACCACCCTCTGCACGATGACCGTCCCGTCCGGGGCGATGCTCTACGTCACCGACGCCGGCCCCGTCGCCGTCCAGGGCGATCCGCTGATCAGCGGCATGACCGACGTACCGCCGTTCGACCGCACGGCCCTGCTCACCGCGCTCCGCGCCGACCAGGCGGGCGAGACCTCGTTCCCCGAGTTCGTGCGCGGCTGCTGGGAGGCGGGGGTGGTCCGGTACGACGTGGATCTGACGGGGCGGACCTGCGTCTATCGGGGCGCGCGGGGTGAGACGTACACCGAGTCGTATCCGGCGGTCGACCTTCCGCCGCCGCCCCTGGAAAGCCCAACCCGCCCCAGCCCTCTCACCTCTCGCGGACCTCGCACCACTACCACCCCTTGAGTACCGGACCGGCCGCCCACCCCACAGCACGACGCCAGGCGAAGCGGCCGTACGACCGCCGCAGGCGCGACACCTGAGCGGGACAGGACTGTCGCCGCCATCGAGCGCACCTCGCACGGGAGCCGGTCGCGGGTCGGATCACCCCGGGTGACCGCCACCCTCGGCGGCGAGCCGGAGCTCGAAGCCGTCGAGGAGGGACCGGAGCCCGAACTCGAAGGTGCTGTCGGGCGCCGCGGCGTACTCGGCTGAGGCCGCGGTGCCGAGGCGTTCACGCAGACGCGGGAAACGCATGGCAGTCTCGGCGGCGCGTGCCATGGTGTCGGCCATCAGCCGCTCGGCGTCCGCGCCGTGCTTGCTCAGCCGGCGATGCAGAGAGACCTGCGCAGCGGGTCCGAGCGCACTGCCGAGCACGAAGGTGAACACGGCGGCCGCCGCCCGGTCCGCGTCGGCGGCGGTGAAGCCCGCCTTCTCGTAGATGGCCAGGCCGAGATCGTTGTACCGCGCCTGGCCGGGCCCGTGCAGGAGATGACCGCCGAACGCCTGGACGAGCCAGGGATGCCGGGTGAGCATCGCGTGCATCCCACCCGCATGGGCGGTGGCGGCCGCACGCCAGCCAACGGCGTCGAGGTCGGGCAGCTCGACCTCGTGCCAGATCGCGTCGCCCGCGAGCCGGACCAGGTCGTCCTTGGTCTTGATGTGCCAGTAGACGGCCGTGGCAGCCGAGCCGAGCCGTTTCGCCAGGCTCCGCATGTTGAGACCGTCCAGCCCTTCGTCGTCGAGCAGCTCGATGGCCGTACGGACGATCAGGTCGGCGGTGAGGGTGTCTCGCGGCATGGCCACCACCCTACTTGAACTTAGTTCACGAACTCTTGCACTTTGTTCAAGGCGGCCCTACGCTGCCTCTCGTACTTAGTACAAGTATCTGGAGGGGGAACCATGTCGCAGGACAGACTGGCCGAATTCGTCAAGGCGCAGGCCGCGGAGCTGGACATTCCCGGTGTCGCCGTCGGGGTCCTCCTGGACGGCCGGGAGATCCACGCCTCGCACGGCGTGACGAACCTCCGAAACCCGCTGCCGGTCGACGAGAAGACGCTGTTTCCTCTGGCGTCGGTGTCCAAGACCTTCACGGCGACCGCGCTGATGCGCCTGGTCGCCGAGGGAAAGGTGGACCTGGACGCGCCGGTACGCCGCTATGTGCCCGAACTCAAGCTCGCCGACGAACAATCCGCGGCGCGGATCACCGTCCTGAACCTGCTCAACCACACCGCGGGACTCGACTGGAACCTGATCGACGACGGCGAGGGCGACCGCTCCCTGGCCGGGCTCGTGGCGAGACTGCCCCAACTGCCGCTGATCGCACCGCCCGGCGCCCGCGCCTCCTACAGCCAGGCCGGTTACAACCTCGCCGGCCGGATCATCGAGAAAGTCACGGGCCTGCCCTTCGAGCAGGCCGTGGCCACGCTCGTCCTCGAGCCCGTGGGCCTCGCGGACACCGTGTACGGCCTGTCCGAAGTGATGGTCCGCAAGTTCGCCGTGGGCCACAACCGCGGCGACGACGGCGAACTGCGCCCCGCCCGGCCCTGGGGCGCCTTCAAGGAGGGCGCCCGCCGCGACAACCCCGGTGGCGGCCTCGCCTCCTCGGTGAGCGACCTGCTGCGCTGGGCACGCTTCCAACTCGGCGACGGCGAGGGCGTACTGCCCGCCGCGGAGCTGCGCCGGATGCGGGAACAGACGGTCGCGCTGCGCGCCAGCACGCTCGGCGACGGCTTCGGCATCTGCTGGTTCCTGCACGACCTCGACGGCCTGCACGCCATCGGCCACGGCGGCTCGGGCAACGGCCAGTTCGCCGAGCTGCTCATCGTGCCCGAGCGCGACTTCGCGGTGGTCTCCCTGGCCAACGCCGGTCCGGACGGTTACTCCTTCAACCAGTCCGTCGCGCGCTGGGCGCTCGAGCACTACCTCGGCGTCGTCGAGAAGACGACCGAGCCCGTCCCGTACGACGAGAGCCGGGCCCGGCAGGTCGTCGGACGCTACGAGATCGATGCCATGAACCTCGACCTCGCCACCGACGGCACCCGCCTCACCCTGGCGGTCGGAATCAAGCCGGAACTCCGTGAGGCATCGGCCGACGAAATGCCCCCGGACCACCCCGCCGCGGACATCGGCTTCCTCCCGGGCGACGGCGACGAGTACATCGTCACCGAAGGCGGCCTGCAGGGGCAGCGCGGCTACTTCTCCCGCGACACCGACGGCACGGTCACGGGCATCGACCTCGCCGGCCGGCTCTTCAACCGGGTCACGGGGGCATTCTGACCCGCCGCCGCGGGGGCGAACCCGAGCGGCCGCCCCCGCCACCCCGCGGCCTCCGGAGTCGGGCAGAACCCGGTGGCTCGGGTCGGCGGTCCTCCCTGCCCGTCACAGCGCCTCCGGCGGCCGGTGGCCCACCCGGAACCCCACCGCCGCGACCAGCACGATCGCGCACGCCGTGAACACGATGCCCGCCTCGCGCACGTCGAGGGCCGCGGCGAGGGCGCCCACGCCGACGACGGGCAGGGAGATGCCCAGGTAGGCCACGACGAAGAAGGCCGAGATGGTGGCGCCCCGATGGTCCGGGGGCGCTGCCGAGCCGACCGCGGTGAGGCCCGCGCGGAAGGCCATGCCCTGGCCGATCCCGCCCGCCACCGCACCGGCGAGCAGCACCGGAAGCGACTCGGTCAGCAGGGAGACACCGACCAGCACCAGGCCCGCGGCGAGCACCGCGCAGCCCGTGGGGAGTGCCGTACGCGGGCCCAGGCGTCCCATGAGGAGCTGGCCGACGGTCGAGGCGCAGAACACGCAGAACACGACGGCGCCGGTGACGGCGAGGTTGTGTTCGCCCAGTGTCTCGGTGAGGAAGGCGGGGGCGACCGCCGTGAAGAGGCCGAGCAGGGAGAACCCGGCGAACGCGGCCAGCGCGCTTGGCCCGAACACCCCGCGCACCTGCGGCGGGATCGTCATGCCCTGGGGGCGCAGGGGTGGGCGGCGCCCGGAGTGGTGGACCGTCTCGGGGAGCAGGGCGGTGACGGTGGCCGCGACGGCGAGCAGGCCCAGGTGCACCAGGAAGGGCAGCGTCAGCGGGTAGGGCGCGTACTGCGCGAGGAAGCCGGAGAGCAGCGGGCCGAGTCCCAGGCCGCCCATGTTGGCCGCCGTGGCCGCGAGCGCGGCGCGCCCCCGCCGCCCGGCCGGTGCCAGGTCGAGGACCGCCGCCGTACCCGTGCCGCTGAGCAGCCCCGCCGAGAAGCCGGACAGCACCCGGCCGACGTAGAGCAGCGGCAGCCCCTCTTCGAAGAGGAAGCAGACCGCGCTGAGCGCGGACAGGCCCAGGGCGCAGCCCAGTACCGGGCGGCGGCCCAGGACGTCGGAGGCGCCGCCCGCGACGAGCAGGGCGGTGATGACGCCGACGGCGTAGACGGCGAACACCACCGTGACGATCAGCTCGGAGAACCCGATCTGCTGCCGGTAGAGCCCGTACAGCGGGGTGGGGAGCGTGGTGCCCATCATGCCCACGGCGAAGACGCCCGCGGCGGCCGCGTAGCCCGGCCGCCGCCGACGCCGCCGGGCGGGCTCGGTGTCGGAGTCGATCACGCTCCACCATAGGCACGGGCACCCCGCGCGGGACCGGCGCGGCTACGCCGGACGTGCCGGGGCACCGGCTCAGAGCTTCGTGCCCCCGTCGACCCGCAGGATCGTGCCGTTGACGTACGAGGCCCGGTCGCTGAGCAGCCAGGCCGCGGCCTGCGCGATCTCCTCGGGTTCGGCGGCGCGGCCCAACGGGTTGAGCCCGGCGATCCGGTCCAGCACCCCGGGCGACTCGGCCTCCCAGGCGCGGATCATCTCCGTGAGCGTGCCGCCGGGCGCGATGGCGTTGACGCGGATGCCCTCGGGGCCGTAGGTGACGGCGGCGGACTCGGTGAGGCTGTTCAGGGCGCGCTTCATCGCGCCGTAGACCGGCAGTTCGGGGTTGGCACCGTGGCTGCCGACGGAGGAGTTGTTGACGATGGCGCCGCTCCCGGCGGTGGCCCGGATCGCGGCCACCTCGGCGGCCATGGCGAGCCACTGACCCCTGAGGTTGACCGCGTAGACGTGGTCGAAGTCGGCCTCGGGGGTCCGGTCCAGGGGGCCGGGGTGCTGGATGGTCGCGCCGTTGTTGAAGGCGACGTCCAAGCGGCCGTAGAGGTCGACGGCGTGCTGCACCGCGGCGCGTACCGAGTCGGCGTCGGCCAGGTCGCACACGGTGTACGCGGCGGTGCCGCCGTCGGCCGTGATCTCCTCGGTCACCGCCTTCAACTGGTCCTCGGTGCGCGCGGCGAGCAGCACCCGGGCACCCTCGCGGGCGAACAAGCGGGCCGCGGCGGCGCCGATGCCGCGTCCGGCCCCGGTGACGAAGGCGACCTTGCCGGCCAGCAGGCCGAGGGGGGTGGTGGTTGTGTCGTTCATGTCTCCGAGCCTGCGCCGTCTCCGGGAGCCCATCCAGGTATCACCGGTACCTGGACGGAACTCGGCCGGTACCCCGTCGCGCGGGCGGGACGGCGGAATACTGGAGGCGTGGACAGAGGACAACTGGCCGGGTTCCTGCGCAGCCGACGGGAGCGGATCGCGCCCGCCGAAGTGGGGCTGCCCGCCGGGGCACGGCGGCGGACGCCGGGGCTGCGGCGCGAGGAGGTGGCCGAGCTGGCGTTCATCTCGACGGAGTACTACACACGGCTGGAGCAGGCCCGGGCCCCGCACCCCTCGCGCGAGGTGCTGGCGGGTCTCGCGCGGGCGCTGCGGCTGTCGGACGCCGAGCGCGACCACCTCCACCATCTCGCGGGCACGCCCCCGGGCCCGCCGCCCGGACCGCCGCGCGAGGTACCGCGGAGCGCCCTCGACCTGATCCACCGGCTCCCCGGCTCCGCCGCGTTCGTGACCTCGGCGACCTACGAGGTGCTCGCCTGGAACGAGTTGACGGCCGCCCTGATGGAGGACTTCTCCGCCGTACCCCCGCGCGACCGCAATCTCGTACGGCGCACCTTCCTCGGACCGGGCCCGAAGGGCGGGCGGCTGTACGGCGTGTCCGACGCGGACGCGTTCGCGCGCTCCTGCGTCCGAGGGCTCCGCTCCGCCGCCGCGCGCTACCCCGACTCCCCGGAGGTGGCCGCGCTGATCGGTGAACTCCTCGCCGGGAGCCCGGAGTTCATCCGCCTGTGGGCCGCGCACGACGTGGCGGCCGAGCACACCCTGACCAAGACCTTCCACCACCCGGCGGTCGGCCCGGTGACCGTGAACTGCGACGTCCTCCATCTCCCCGACCGGGACCAGAACGTCGTCATCTACACCGCCGCGCCCGGCTCACCGTCCGAGGAAGCGCTGCGGCTGCTCGCGGCCGGGCACGTGGAGGTATCCGGCTGAGGCAAACGGGCGGAATCGGACACGGTTCCGTGACTTCGGTCACAGCGTTCGCGCGACCTACGCGGGCCGCTTAGTAGACGGCACCCTGACGACAAGTGGGATTTGTCCGTCTTGGTGTGGATGTGGATCATTCCTGACCGCATGGGGTGATCTTCACTCGGCGCCGACTCTCGTTTTTGCGCACGCACAGGGTTTCTGACGGCACGGCAGGGGTGGGCCGACCCGCTGACGACGGGTCGGCCCACCCCTGCCTGTACGTACGGCCCGCTTCTGTCCTACGAAGCGCAGTAGTACGAGCCGCTCTTTGCGCAGCCTGTGAACGCTTCCTAAGAATGGCGTCTCGCAGAGCGTCTTCGCAGTTGAGAAGGCGAAGTCCGCGCAATGGCAGTGAGGTCACACATGGCAAAGCACCGCAAGCAGCAGCATTACCGGCGGATGGTGATCGCCGCCGTCGCCGTCGGCGCGGTGGGTGTGCCCTCCGCCGCCATGGCCTGCGTCAAGTGGGGCGGCGACGACACGGGGTCGCAGTCCGGCTCGGCGCCGTACCGCACCGCGTGGGACCGGCAGCAGGACACGGCGGACCAGATCACGCGGAGCTGGGACCACACGAGCCCCGAGGGCCACCGCGGCAGCCCGGCTCCCGCCTCGACGACGCCCGAGACCCCGGCCGCGACGCCCTCCGCCCCCGAGCACCGCGAACACCGCGAGCGCGCCGAGCGCCCGCACACCGCTCCCGCCCGCACCCACGCGGCACCCC
>NZ_WWIR01000229.1 GCF_009863025.1 Streptomyces sp. SID4985
ACCGCGATGCCGCGACGCCCGAGGACACCGGCCGTGCCCGGCGTACGACGCTCTTCGCCGCCGGGGCCGCCGTCGTCCTGGTCGTCATCGGGGCGGTCCTGCTGTTCACCGGGCGGGACACCGGCGGCGACCGGCCCGACGCCGCCGCCCACAACTCGCCCTCGGCGGGGGCCAGTACGCCGCAGGCGCCGCTGCCGTCGGGCGTGCGGTGCGCCGGGGCCTCCTGTGCCGGGAAGGACGCCGAGGCCATGGGCTGCAGCGGGGGCCGGGTGGCGACGGTGAGCAACGCGGTCGTCGGGGCCGTCAGGCTGGAGGTGCGCTACAGCCGGATCTGCGGTGCGGCGTGGGGGCGTATCACCGGGGCGGCGCCGGGGGACCAGGTGCGCGTGCTCGTCGGCGGCACCCGGCCGGGCGCGGTCACCAGGGCCGGGGAGACCATCGCGTACACCCCCATGGTGGCCGTGGAGAAGGCGTCCGGTGTCCGGGCCTGCGCGACCCTGGCGGCCGGGCGGACGGCCTGCACGAACCCGGCGAAGTAGGTGGAGGGGCCGCGCGTTCCGAAGGAATTCCGGCTCACCCGGCATGGCTCGCCGGAACCCGGGCACTCGCACGAGTACCCCCCCACGGGAGACCGGTGACGGCCGGTACCCCCGCCGGCGGCCGCCTTCGTCTACCTCTCCCGGACGGGCGGCCGCCTCAAACGTCTCGGGGGCGAGACGGTCACAGAGCCGTTCCGGCGCCGGGCGGCTTTGGCCCGGCTCCGGGCCAACTCTGGGCCGGGGAAACCGCCCTGTGGGGTGAGCCACAGGGCCCCGGCCGTCCGGGATGCCGGATGCGCGATAGCCTGACCGCTGGATCTCTCTTGACGCCAAGAGATCGATCATCCACCCGGGGCAGGGACGCCCCACCGCCAGCTGTCATACGGAGAACGCCATGACCCGCACTCCCGTGAACGTCACCGTCACCGGCGCGGCCGGCCAGATCGGTTACGCCCTGCTCTTCCGCATCGCCTCCGGGCAGCTGCTCGGCGCGGACGTGCCGGTCAACCTGCGCCTGCTGGAGATCACCCCGGCGCTGAAGGCGGCCGAGGGCACGGCCATGGAGCTGGACGACTGCGCGTTCCCGCTGCTGAGCGGCATCGAGATCACCGACGACCCGAACGTGGCCTTCGACGGCGCCAACGTCGCCCTCCTCGTCGGCGCCCGCCCCCGCACCAAGGGCATGGAGCGCGGCGACCTGCTGGAGGCCAACGGCGGCATCTTCAAGCCGCAGGGCAAGGCCATCAACGACCACGCCGCGGACGACATCAAGGTCCTCGTCGTCGGCAACCCGGCCAACACCAACGCCCTGATCGCCCAGGCCGCCGCCCCGGACGTACCGGCCGAGCGGTTCACCGCGATGACCCGCCTCGACCACAACCGCGCGCTGACCCAGCTCGCGAAGAAGACGGGCGTGCCGGTCTCCGAGATCAAGCGCCTGACGATCTGGGGCAACCACTCCGCCACCCAGTACCCGGACATCTTCCACGCCACGGTCGCGGGCAAGAACGCCGCCGAGGTCGTCAACGACGAGCAGTGGCTGGCCGACGACTTCATCCCGACCGTCGCCAAGCGCGGTGCCGCGATCATCGAGGCCCGTGGCGCCTCCTCGGCCGCCTCCGCCGCCAACGCCGCCATCGACCACGTGTACACGTGGGTCAACGGCACCGCCGAGGGCAACTGGACCTCCATGGGCATCCCGTCGGACGGCTCCTACGGCGTCCCGGAGGGCCTCATCTCGTCCTTCCCGGTCACCACCAAGGACGGCCAGTACGAGATCGTCCAGGGCCTGGACATCAACGAGTTCTCCCGCGCCCGCATCGACGCCTCGGTGCAGGAGCTGGCGGAGGAGCGCGACGCGGTCCGCGCCCTCGGCCTCATCTGAGCCGTACCCGTGAGCTGAGGGGCCTCTCCGGTCGTACCGGAGGGGCCCCTTCGCCTGTACGACGGCTACTCCATGCCCCGCTTGCCCGGCGTCCAGAACGGCTTCGTCAGCACCGAGCGCCGGTCCCAGCCCGCGTCCCGCAGCACATGCCGTACCGCCTGCACGGTGCGCGCCTCACCGGCGACGTACGCCACTCCGCCGGGCGCGGGGGACAGTCGGCCCACCGCCTCGGCCAGCGGGATCTCGCCGCGCAGCACCCAGTCGATCCGGCCCGCGTGGGCCAGCGGCAGCCGGTCGCCCACCGTGTCCGTCTCCACGCAGCCCGAGACCCGCGCCCCGGTGGGCAGCGCGGCGAGCATCGCGCCGAAGGCGACGGACGCGGTCTCGTCGCCGACGAAGACATGGTGCGCGGCGTCCGCGCGCAGCGTGAACGAGCCCTCCGGCTTGCCGAGCCGCACCTCGGCGCCGACCGCCGCCTCGCGGGCCCATCGCGCGCCCGGACCGTCGCCGGGGTGGTCGAGGACGCACAACTCCAGGGCGCCGGTGGGCTCGTAGCGCCACACCGAGTACGTGCGGCGGGTCAGCGCCGTGCCCACCAGAACCCGCACCTGCTGACCCGGCAGCACCTCCAGACCGGCCAGCGCCTCGCCCTCGATGCGCAGGCGCCGCATCCGGGAGGTGAACCGTTCCACGGCGGTGACGGTGCCCCGGAGCATCAGCAGATCGAGTACGGGATTCAGCAGCGCGGCCATGCACGCCTCCTTGAAGTGCGACAACTCGGCAGAAACGAAACCGAGTTGATCATCGGTGGGGGGTGGAGGGCGATGCTACGCGCCCTCGTTCCGGCGCCGTCGCCGGGAGGGGTCGCTTCGGCCGCCGTGGCCCGCGACCGCCAGGGCCGTCACCGTCGGCCGCGCCCGGTCCGACCGACCTCATCCGCCTTTCGGAGCACCCGACTTGACCCCGCTTCACAGGCTCCACACACGCGCCCGGCGGCAAAACGGGTGCCGTCGTCCCGGCCGCACCTCTATCCTCGGGGTCCGTCCGTCGGCCCACTGACACGGGCCGCGCGTCACCACTTTTCGGGGGAGTGGCATGAGCGCCGCACAGGTGCCGGAGCAGAGCCGGACCACGTCCGCGGAGGCGCCGCCCGCGCTTCCGGGTACGCCGCCGTACGCCAGCGAGGCCACCCGGCTGCTGTGCGCGGGCGTGTATCTGGACTCCGGCTACCGCGACCGCGTCATCGAGGAACTCCACGTCAACGAACAGCGCTTCGTGGCGCCGTCGTTCGGCTTCGACGCGGCGCGGGTCCTCGCCCACGCGCTGCGGGCCCGGCGGCTCGAACTGCTGTGGGCCGGGGCGATCATCGGACTGTGGCTGGTGGGGATGCCGCTCAGCGGCGGGCTGCTCGCGCTCGCCCTGTGGCCCAGCATCATGCTCGCGGCCGCCCCGGCGATCCGCGGCAGGGCCGCGCAGCCGCCGCTGTACCGCCTGGCCGTCGCGTTCCTCGTCCGCTGGTCGGGCCGTCTGTACTTCGCGGTGCTGCTCGGCCTCACGGTCGCCGCCGCGTTCGGCGCGGGGATGGACGACGAGCCGTCCTACCGCTCCTACGACCCGTACGACCCCTATGGTTCCTCGGGCTCCTCCGGCGACTTCCTCGACGTGCTGACCACGGCCGTCAAGCCCCTGCAGGCGTGGCTCACGCTCTTCGTGCTCGCGCTCATCGCGGGCTGCGTACACCTCCAGCGCACCCAGCTCAGCCGGGCGCTCGCCGCCGAACTCTCCCCGCAGCGCTTCGCGGACGCCGCGGGCGACCCCGCCGAGCGGACCGGGAACCCGCGCCTCCAGCGGATCAGGCAGCGCATCCGCCTTGAGCAGCACGCGCCGCTGGTCCTGTACAACGAGGCCCGTCCCTTCTGCGGGGCCGGAGCGGCGTACGACACCTGGGTCCTCGCCGTGGAGCTGAAGCCGGACGAGCTGAAGAAGCGGCAGCCGCTCAGCAACCGCGCGATCCTCGACAAGATCCGGCCGCTGCTCGAACAGCTGCGGATCCCCGCGGAGTACGCGGGCCCCGCGGTGCGTGACCGGCTGCGGCGGATGGAGGTCGACGAGTGCGTGTTCCTCCCCGCGGAGGGACTGCTCACCCGTGACCAGGCGCCGTACACCGAGCAGGCCTTCGAGGAGCACCGGGCGCACGCGGTCGAGGAGGGCGCCGAGAAGCGGCGGCACTTCCTGCGGGTGCGCGTCGGCGGCTGGGAGGAGGAGCTGGTCGTCACGGTCTTCGTGCGCGTGCACACCCAGGGCCGGATGCTGGTGCTGGAGATCGCCCCGCACGTGCTGACGCCGGTGCGCGAGGAGTTCAAGGACGCCGACCGTACGGCCCACCGGTTCCGCAACAACAACGCGTTCGGCAAGGCCGCCACCGCCCTCGTCCTGATGCCGGGCTCGGCGGGCCGCGCGCTGGCCCAGCTCGGCCGGGGCCTGGTGTACGTCTGGCGGCTGCTGACCGGCGGCCACTCGGGCGCCCTGCCCGACGGCCCCGCCCTCTCCGTGCGCGAACTCGGCTCCCGGCCCGACGGTTCGCTCTTCCAGGAGATGGACGTGGCCCGCTACCTCAAGGTCGTGCAGGACCGTGTCGCGGGCGGGGTGCGCTCCGCGCTCGCCGAATCCGGTTACGAGACCGGCGAGTTCGTCCAGAAGGTCGTCAACATCAGCAACGGCGACGTCAATATCGGCCGCGTGGAAGGCAGCACGTTCGCCGTCGGCAGCCACGCGTCCGCCTCCGGCGCGGCCGCGGGTGGTCCGGTGCCGAAGAAGGGAACCGACGGTCATGTCCGGTGACGAGCCCAGGGCCGGTTCCGGCGGCGCGCTCGCGGGTGGCCCGGTGTCGAAGAAGGGAATCCACAGCCATGTCCGGTGACGAGCCCAACGTGAGCTTCGGGGACGTGTCGCACAGCACGTTCGCCGTCGGCAGCCACGCCCACGCCGAGAGTCATCACCACGCCGGGGGCGTCTCGCCCGACCCCGCGACCGAGGAACTCCTCGCCGCTGTCCGTGAGTTGCGTGCCGACCTGGCCCGTGTCCGCGCCGACGACCGCACCGCCGCGCTGGACGCCGAGCTCGCCGACACCGAGTCCGAGATCACCCGCACCGGCCAGGCCGCCCCGACCCGCCGCGAGCGCCTCCGGGAACTCCTCACCGACTCCCAGGCCCTCATGAGCGTGCTCGCCTCGGCCGGCGCCCTCGCCGGGCTCCTGGGAATCTGACCGCGCGAAGGGGAGGGGGCCGCGATGAGCGGGGGACACCGGTACTGGAACGAGGACACCCAGCGGTGGGAGGACGCCACGGGGGAGTCCCCGACGGCACCCACGCCACCACCACCGCCCCGCCCGGACCGGGCACCGGAGGTGGCGGGAGCCGACGCGGCGGGACCCGGTACGGCAGGGCCCGACACGGCAGGCGGTGACACGGCACCGGCGCCGACCTCCGTGTGGCCTCCGGCGGCCGGCCAGGAGACATGGCCTCCGGCGCCGAGCCAGGGGAAGTGGCCGCCGTCGGCGGGACGGGCGACGTGGCCTCCGGGGGCGTCGGAGTCCCGGGCCGGGAGGTCGTCCGACGGCGCCGACGCGGAGACCCCGGCCGAGTCGTCGGCAGGCAGCACCGGCGGGGCGGCGCACGCCGAGCCGGTGGACGGCGTCCGGGGTGGGGGAGCCCTGGCCGAGAACTCTCCCGACAGACCTGGTCCGGCGCTCCCGGACGGCTTCGCGGCGAAGCGTGCCGGTGAGGGTTCCCCGGCGGAGCCTTCGCCCCACGGTGATGGCGCGGAACCCCCGGAGGGCACCGCGTCGAACCGGCCCGCTCCCGCCTGGCCCCCCGCCGAAGCCCCGACCCACCCCTCCGTCCACCACCCCGACGCCGGGCTCCCCACCGAGACCTCCGTGAGTGCACCCGGCACCCCGTACCCGCCGAGCGGCCGGCCCGCCGACAGCGGCTGGCCGCCCCGCGACGATCACCCCGACCACGCTGACGACCCCCACACCACCCGCGCCCGGCGCCTCTGGCCCGTGCTCGCCGCTGCCGCCGTCGTAGGGGTGGCCGTCGGTTTCGCGCTGGTCTTCGTGCTCGGCGGGGACGGGGCCGGTGGGCGTCGGAGCACGGCTCAGGGCAGCTCCAGCTCGGCCCCGGCGCCGACCGGGACCACCGAGTCGGCCGCGACCGCGAGCCCCTCGCCGTCGGCCCCCCAGCCCCCCGAGGGATACGACGTCCGCGAGGACGACGAGGGCTTCCGGATCGCCGTGCCGGAGCGCTGGGCGCGGAGCACCGCCCCCTCGACGTACGGCATCGCCGTGGTCAACTACCGCAGCCCGGACCGTAGTCACCGGATTCAGGTGTACCAGGTCGCGGAGCAGTCCCCGGACGCCTCGTTCGAGCTGTATCTGTCGGCGGAGACCCGCAAGCCGAACGGGTTCGAGAAGCTGTCGCTGCGGAACATGGACGAGGGCGACTTCACCGGCTCGCGGCTGGAGTATCTGGCCGACACCATCCGGGGTGAGCCCGAGGTCGGGACCTGGCATGTGCTGGACGAGCGGTTCGTCGCGGCGGACGGAAGGATCTACGCGGTGGCGGTGTACGGCCCCGACACCGACGGCCGGGCCGACGAGCTGGAGCTGCTCACCACGGCGCTGAGCTGGTTCTGCCCGCCCGGCACCAGCTGTGACGCGGCACCGTCAGAGGGCTGACCCCGCCACACCGTGGCCCCTTTGTCCGTATTTCCTCCGTGATTTCAGTGACCCGGCCCACTTTCCCCCGCCGAACGCGCATGTGTGCCGCCGGGCAAGGGCATGCGGTCCCGGTCCTTGGACGTGGCACCTCTGTCACGCAGGGGCGCTGAACAGGAACGGAAGGCAATACCGATCATGGCGGACAGAACGGAACGACCGGCCGAGGCGACCATCCACGCCGGAGGCGAGTGGCTCGACGCGGCCTCCGGCGCGACACGCGAGATCCTGGACCCCGCGGACGCCCGGCCCTTCGCCGTGGTCGCGGAGGGCGGCGAGAAGGACGCGGACCGGGCGATCGCCGCCGCCCGGCAGGCGTTCGACCACGGCCCCTGGCCGCACACCCCCGTCGCCGAGCGCGCCGCCCTGCTGCGCCGCGTGGCGGGCCTCCTCGTACGGGACCGCGAGGCGCTCGGCCTGCTGGAGAGCCGGGACGCGGGCAAGACCCTCGAAGAGGGCCGCGTCGACATCGACTGCGTCGCCGACGCCTTCCGCTACTTCGCGGACCTGGTCGCCGCCGAGGCCCCCGGCCGGGTGGTCGACGCGGGGTCGCCCGACATCCACAGCGTGGTCGTGCACGAGCCGGTCGGCGTCTGCTCCCTGATCACCCCCTGGAACTACCCCCTGCTCCAGGCCAGTTGGAAGATCGCCCCCGCGCTCGCCGCAGGCAACACCTTCGTGATCAAGCCGAGCGAGATCACCCCGCTGACGACGGTCGAGCTGATCGAACTGCTCACCGAGGCCGGACTCCCCGATGGCGTCGCGAACCTCGTCACCGGCCCCGGCCACACCGTCGGCGCCCGCATGGCCGAGCACCCCGACGTCGACCTGGTCTCCTTCACCGGCGGCCTGGTCAGCGGCGTCAAGGTCGCCCAGGCCGCCGCGCCCACTGTGAAGAAGGTCGCCCTCGAACTCGGCGGCAAGAACCCCAACGTGGTCTTCGCGGACGCCTGCGCCACCGAGGAGGGCTTCGACACCGCCGTCGACCAGGCCCTCAACGCCGCGTTCATTCACAGCGGCCAGGTCTGCTCGGCCGGCGGGCGCCTCATCGTCGAGGAGTCCGTCCGCGACCGCTTCGTCGCCGAACTCGCGCGCCGCGCCCGGAAGATCAGGCTCGGCCGCGGCACCGCGCCCGGCGTCGAGTGCGGCCCCCTCGTCTCCGAGCAGCAGCGCGCCAAGACCGAGGACTTCGTCGCCTCCGCGCTCGCCGAGGGCGCGCGCCTGGCCTGCGGCGGCAAGCGCCCCGAGCCGACCGAGGACCGCCCCGAGTCCGGCTATTTCTACGAGCCGACCGTCCTCGACCACTGCCACCGCGAGATGCGCGTCGTGCGCGAGGAGGTCTTCGGACCCGTCCTCACCGTCGAGACCTTCCGCACCGAGGACGAGGCGGTCGTCCTCGCCAACGACACCGAGTACGGCCTCGCGGGCGCCGTCTGGACCGCCGACCCCGGCCGCGCCCGGCGCGTCGCCGCCCGGCTGCGGCACGGCACCGTGTGGATCAACGACTTCCACCCCTACCTCCCGCAGGCGGAGTGGGGCGGCTTCGGCAGGAGCGGCACCGGCCGCGAGCTGGGCCCCGCCGGACTCGCCGAGTACCGCGAGACCAAGCACGTCTACCAGAACCTCGCGCCCCGCCCGGTGCGCTGGTTCACGGGCTGACCCCCACAGCCCCCTCAAGACCACCTCGTACGACCTCCCTGCCCCCCAGGAGCACTCTCCCCATGCCCGAACACACCCACGAGTACGACTACGTCGTCATCGGCGGCGGCACCGCGGGCTCCGTCATCGCCTCCCGCCTCACCGAGAACCCCGACGTCACGGTCGCCGTCATCGAGGGCGGCCCGAGCGACGTCGACCGCGACGACGTGCTGACCCTGCGCCGCTGGATGGGCCTGCTCGGCGGCGACCTCGACTACGACTACCCGACCACCGAACAGCCGCGCGGCAACTCCCACATCCGGCACAGCCGCGCCCGCGTCCTCGGCGGCTGTTCCTCGCACAACACCCTGATCTCCTTCAAGCCGCTCCCGTCCGACTGGGACGAGTGGGAGCGGGCCGGGGCCAAGGGCTGGGGCGCGGTCCCGATGGAGGCGTACTTCGCCCGGCTGAAGAACAACATCGTCCCGGTGGACGAGAAGGACCGCAATGCCATCGCCCGCGACTTCGTCGACGCCGCGCAGGCCGCGCTGGACGTGCCGCGCGTCGAGGGCTTCAACAAGAAGCCGTTCACCGAGGGCGTCGGCTTCTTCGACCTCGCCTACCACCCGGAGAACAACAAGCGCTCCTCCGCCTCCGTGGCGTACCTCCACCCGGTGATGGACGAGCGTCCCAACCTCCACCTCTTCCTGGAGACCTGGGCGTACCGGCTGGAGCTGGACGGCACCCGTGCCGAGGGCGTCCACGTGCGCACCAAGGACGGCCAGGAGCTGCTGATCAAGGCGCGGAACGAGGTGATCCTCAGCGCGGGCGCCGTAGACACCCCGCGCCTGCTGCTGCACTCCGGCATCGGCCCCAGGGCCCAGCTCGAAGCCCTCGGCATCCCGGTCGTCCACGACCTGCCCGGCGTCGGCGAGAACCTGCTCGACCACCCCGAGTCGGTCATCGTCTGGGAGACCGACGGGCCGATCCCGGAGAACTCCGCGATGGACTCCGACGCGGGCCTGTTCGTCCGCCGCGACCCCCGACACGCGGGCCCGGACCTGATGTTCCACTTCTACCAGGTCCCGTTCACCGACAACCCGGAGCGACTGGGCTACGAGCGGCCCGAGTTCGGCGTCTCGATGACCCCGAACATCCCCAAGCCCCGCAGTCGCGGCCGTCTTTACCTGACCAGCGCCGACCCGGCCGTGAAGCCCGCGCTCGACTTCCGCTACTTCACCGACGAGGACGACTACGACGCCCGGACCCTGGTCGACGGCATCCGCATCGCCCGCGAGATAGCGAAGACCGAGCCGCTGGCGCACTGGCTCAAGCGCGAGGTCTGCCCCGGCCCCGAGGTCCAGGACGACGAGGCGCTGAGCGAGTACGCCCGCAAGGTCGCCCACACCGTCTACCACCCGGCGGGGACCTGCAAGATGGGCGCCGCCGACGACGAAACGGCCGTGGTGGACCCCGAGTTGCGCATCCGTGGCCTCGATGGCGTCCGCATCGCCGACGCCTCGGTCTTTCCGACGATGACGGCGGTGAACCCGATGATCGGAGTACTCATGGTCGGTGAGAAGGCCGTCGAGCTGATCGGTGGTGATGCCCGATGACGCTCACCGTGCCGACCCGCAAGCCGCCCACCTCTCCTTCCGGCGCCGAGCCCGTCTTCTCTGTGGACGGCCTGTGGAAGGTGTTCGGACCCAAGCCCGAACGCGTCCCCGCCGAACCGGAGTTGGCAGCCCTGTCCCCGGCCGGACTGCGCGCCCGCACCGGCTGCACCGCCGCCGTCCGCGACGTCTCCTTCGACGTCCGCAAGGGCGAGGTCTTCGTCGTCATGGGCCTGTCCGGCTCCGGCAAGTCCACCCTCGTGCGCTGCCTGACCCGGCTCATCGAGCCCACCGCGGGCACCATCGCCATCGACGGCGAGGACGTCCGCGCCATGGACCGCACCCGGCTGCGCGAACTGCGCCGCCACCGCGCCGCGATGGTCTTCCAGCACTTCGGCCTGCTGCCCCACCGCACCGTCCTCGACAACGTCGCCTACGGCCTGGAGATCCAGGGCATGGGCAAGTCCGAACGCCGGGAGAAGGCGGCCGAGTTCGTCGCCAAGGTCGGTCTCGCGGGCATGGAGAAGCGTCGTCCCGGCCAGCTCTCCGGCGGCCAGCGCCAGCGCGTCGGTCTCGCCCGCGCCCTCGCCGTCGACCCCGAAGTCCTGCTGTTCGACGAGCCGTTCAGTGCGCTCGACCCGCTGATCCGGCGCGACATGCAGGACGAGGTGGCCCGCCTGCACGAGGAGGAGGGCCGCACGATGGTGTTCATCACCCACGACCTCTCCGAGGCCCTCAAGCTCGGCGACCGCATCGCCCTGATGCGCGACGGCCGCGTGGTCCAGCTCGGCACCCCCGAGGAGATCGTCAACTCCCCGGCCGACGAGTACGTCCGCGAGTTCGTCCGCGACGTACCGCGCGAGCAGGTCGTCACCTGCCGTACCGCCATGCGGCCCGCCTCCGCCGACGAGGCGGGCAACGGCCCCGCCGTGCGCCCCGAGGCGCCGGTCGCGGAGGCCATCGAGGCCGTCGCCCGCGCGGGCGCCCCGGCCCGGGTGATGGACGCGGGACGGTGCATGGGCGTGGTCGACTCCGAGGCGCTGCTGAGCGTGGTGGCGGGGACGAACGGGACGGACATCGATGCCTCTGGTGAGCGCGCCGACTCGGTCGCGTCCGAGCGGAAGTCCGAGCCGGGGTCCGCCCCCGACGCGACGTCATCACCCCAACCCTCCGCCGCCCCCGACCCCGAGCGTGAGCCGGAGGCCGCCTGATGGCCACGATCACCGTCCCGGCCGCCGCCCGGCGCGCGCTCCCCGGTGCCCTCGGATCCCGCCCCGCCGCCAAGCTGCTCGTGCTCGCCGTCGCCGCCGCCGTCCTCGTCCCCCTGCTCAGCTCCCGCTGGGGCAGCGGGAGCTGGCCGCATGCGCTGACCGTGAGCCTGGTGAAGCCGCTCGGCGCCGCCAGCGACTGGGTCATCGACAACCGGGACAGCCACCCGCTGTTCCTCTACTTCCTCGGCCACATCAGCAACGCGGTCGTCCTCGCCGTACGCGGCGTCTACCTCACCCTGCTCGCCGCCGGATGGCCCGGCGTCACCGTGCTCGGCGCCCTGGTCGCCTGGCGGGTGGCCGGGGTACGGCTCGCCGTCGGCACGGCCGTCGCGTTCCTCGCCTGCGGCGCGCTCGGCATGTGGGTGCCGACCATGCAGACGCTCGCGCTGATGGTGGTCGCCGTGCTCGCCTCGGTCGCCGTCGGCGCGCTGCTCGGCCTCGGCGCCGGGCTCTCCGACCGGCTCGACCGCGCCCTGCGCCCGGTCCTCGACACCATGCAGGTGCTCCCGGCCTTCGCCTACCTCCTGCCCGTGGTGCTGGTCTTCGGTATCGGCGTGCCCGCCGCCGTCCTCGCCACCGTGGTCTACGCCGCCCCGCCCATGGCCCGCCTCACCGCGCTCGGCCTGCGCGGCGCCGACCCCGAGGTGCTGGAGGCCGTACGCTCGCTCGGCGCCACCTCCCGGCAGCGGCTGCTGACCGCGCGCCTCCCGCTGGCCCGCAAGGAACTCCTGCTCGGCCTCAACCAGACGATCATGATGGCGCTCTCCATGGCCGTCATCTCCTCCGTCATCGGCGCGGGCGGCCTCGGCGACCGCGTCTACCAGGCGCTCGCCTCCGTCGACGTGGGGGCGGCTCTCGCCGCCGGCATCCCGATCGTCCTGCTCGCCGTAGTCCTGGACCGCGTGACCGCCGCGGCGGGTCGCGCGACCGAGGGCACCGACCGCCCCCGCACCCAGTGGCTGTACGCCCTCGGCGCCACCGTCGCCGTCGCCGTCCTCGCGCGGCTGCTCGGCCGCGCCGACTGGCCCGGCGGCCTGACCCTCGACATCGCCAAGCCCGTCAACGACGCCGTCAACTGGATGACCGCGCACCTCTACTCCGGCGTCCCCGTCGTCGGCGGCACCGCAGACTGGGCGGGCCACTTCACCACGTGGATGCTGGACCCGCTGCGCGACGGCCTGCGCGCGCTGCCCTGGTGGGCGGTGCTGCTCGTGGTGGCCGCGCTCGCCTGGCTGATCGGCACCTGGCGCACCGCCCTGACCGCCGTCCTCGCCATGGCCGCGATCGGCGTGCTCGGCGTGTGGGACTCCTCGCTCGACACCCTCTCCCAGGTGCTGGCCGCCGTCGCCGTCACCCTGGTCCTCGGCATCGCCACCGGCATCGCGGCCGCGCGCAGCGAGCGCGTGGAGCGGGTGCTGCGCCCGGTCCTGGACGTGTTCCAGACCATGCCGCAGTTCGTGTACCTGATCCCGGTCGTCGCCCTGTTCGGCGTCGGCCGCGCGCCCGCCGTCGTCGCCGCCGTGGTCTACGCCCTCCCGGCCGTCGTCCGCATCACCGCGCAGGGCCTGCGCCAGGTCGACCCGGCCGCGCTGGAGTCGGCCCGCTCGCTCGGCGCGACCGGCCGCCAACAGCTCTGGCAGGTCCAGCTCCCGCTCGCCCGCCGCTCGCTGCTGCTCGCCGTCAACCAGGGCGTCGTCCTGGTCCTCGCCGTCGTCATCATCGGCGGCCTGGTCGGCGCGGGCGCGCTCGGCTACGACGTCGCGTTCGGCCTCGCGCAGGGCGACCTCGCGACGGGCCTGGTCGCCGGTGCCGCCATCGTCTGCCTCGGCCTGATGCTCGACCGGGTGACCCAGCCGACGGAGCGCGGCGCGAAGAAGGGAGCGTGAGATGCGTATCCGTACGACTGTGGGTGTGACTCTCGCCGGAGCCTCGGCGCTCGCTCTGCTCACCGGCTGCGGCGCGGCCGACATGACCAAGCAGGCCAGCCCGTTCGCCAACGCGGGCGGCCCGAAGAGCCTCACCCTCTCCGTGCAGTCCTGGGTGGGCGCGCAGTCCAACGTGGCCGTCGCGCAATACGTCCTCGAACACAAGCTGGGCTACCACGTCGACACCGTCCAGGTGGACGAGATCCCCGCCTGGGACGCCCTCAGCCAGGGCCGCGTCGACGCCCTCCTGGAGGACTGGAGCCACCCCGACCAGGAGAAGCGGTACGTCGACGACAAGAAGACGGTGACGCCCGCCGGGGAATTGGGCGTGACCGGTCACATCGGCTGGTACGTCCCCACGTACTTCGCCAAGCAGCACCCGGACGTCACGAACTGGAAGAACCTCAACAAGTACGCGTCCCTCTTCCGCACCCCCGAGAGCGGCGGCAAGGGCCAGCTCATGGACGGCTCCCCGGCCTACGTCACCCACGACAAGGCCCTCGTGAAGAACCTGAAGCTCGACTACCAGGTCGTCTTCGCGGGCTCCGAAGCCGCCCAGATCACCCAGATGAAACAGTTCGCCAAGGAGAAGAAGCCCTTCCTGACCTACTGGTACACCCCCCAGTGGCTCTTCAAGAAGGTCCCGATGACAGAGGTGAAGCTGCCCCCCTACAAGGAAGGCTGCGACTCCGCCCCCACGAAGATCACCTGCGCCTACCCCCACACCCCCCTCCGCAAATTCCTCAACACCGACTTCGCCAAGTCCGGCGGCAAGGCGGCGGCCTTCCTGAAGAACTTCAAGTGGACGACGGAGGACCAGAACGAGGTCTCCCTCCTGATCGCCGACCAGAAACTGAGCCCCGAGGAAGCGGCGAAGAAGTGGGTGGACACCCACCCGACCGTGTGGAAGCGCTGGCTCCCGTAACCACTCTCGTGACCAACAGACCGCCGGGCGACGGAGAGTGGGCCGCCGCCCGGCACCCAGCCCTACACTCCGTACGAGGACAAGCCGTCTCGAACGGAGAGTCACATGAGGGACACCATCCCGACGGGCTCGGACAGCGTGCCGGCGAACCGCCTCGCCGACGGTCCCGTCGCCCTGTTCGTCTACGGCACCCTCCAGTTCGAGGGCGTTCTCACCGGCCTCGTCGGCCGCGTCCCCGACCACAGGCCCGCGACCGCCCCCGGCTGGCGTGCCGCGGCTCTCGACGGCCGCGTGTACCCCGGCCTGGTCCCCGCTCCCGCTTCCGAGGCCCACGGTCTGCTGCTGACGGGCATGAGCGAACGGGAGTGGAGGATCCTCGACACCTTCGAAGACGATCAGTACGACCTGCGGCGCCTCGACCTGGCGTGCGGGTCCACCGCCTGGGCGTACGTGTGGCAGGGCGGCGACGTACGGGCGGAGGACTGGGACGCACGGGACTTCCAGGACCGCCACCTCCAGGACTACGCCGCACGGTGCGCGCGGATCGCCCCGGGGCTGGAAGCCAAGGCGTCCATCCGTAGGAGGTGAGCACGGTATGAGGATCGGGATCACCGGGCACCGCGGACTCGGTGCGGACGTAACGGCACAGGTCCGGGCTCTCCTGGCCGCCCGCGTCGAGGGCTACGACCCGGCCGACCTGGTCGGCGTCTCGTGCATCGCCGACGGCCCCGACGCCTGGTTCGCCGAAGCCGTACTGGCGCGCGGCGGCCGACTCCAGGTGGTCGTTCCGGCCGCCGAGTACCGCGCGGGCCTCCCCGACTGGCACCACCCCGTCTACGACCGTCTCCTCGCCCACGCGGCCGACGTGCACCACACCGGCCTGGCCGAGTCGACCTCCGAGGCCCACCAGGCCGGGTCCGAGATCCTGGTCGGCCTGGTGGACGAGCTGATCGCCGTGTGGGACGGGAAACCGGCGCGGGGCTACGGAGGCACCGCCGACGTGGTGGCGTACGCCGAGCGGACCGGCGTTCCGGTCCGGGTGCTGTGGCCGGAGGGCGCCGCCCGGTGACGGGAGCGGAGGCCGGCCGCCCCCTTACGCGGGACCCTCGGGGCCGCGCCTGTCCTCCACGTGGACCACGTGCAGTTCGGTGCCGTCCCTGTCGCGCTGGGCGCGGCCGCAGAGGCCGACGGAGAGGTGGTCCTGGCCGCCGGGTTCGTCGGGGGTGACGTACGTGAGGACGTCCGGGTGGTGGCCGGTGACCACCCAGCCCTCGATGTCCTCGACCTCGATCACCCTGAAGTCTCCGGCGGGACCACCACCATGGACAGGGCCGAACACCCTGAGGATGTCGGTGGCCTGCGCGGCGAGGTCGTCCTCGGGGGCGGTCAGCACCACACAGGTGCCGTGCTCGAACAGCACCCACGACTTGCCGGGGTCGGTGAGAAGACGCTTCCAGGCGTCGATGAGTATGTCGCTCTCCACGGCGGTCATCATGCCGCAGAGAGCCCTAGGCGCACAGGGACGGGTTATTTGTGCTGGCCCGGGGTGTAGTGGCCCGGCACCATCCGCGTCGTCACCGCGAAGCGGTTCCACGCGTTGATCACGTTGATCGCGGCGATCAGCTGGGCGAGTTCGGCCTCCTCGAACTGCTTGGCGGCGCGCTCGTAGACCTCGTCCGGGACGAAGCCTCCCCCAGACTCCGTCCGGGAGGTGCCCCCAGTCAGGACCGTGACCGCCTCGGTGAGTTCGAGGGCGGCGGCTTCCTTCTCCGTGTAGAAGTGGCGGGACTCGTCCCAGGCGCTGAGCTGGACGATCCGTTCCACCGTCTCGCCCGCCGCGAGCGCGTCCTTGGTGTGCATGTCGAGGCAGAAGGCGCAG
>NZ_WWIR01000230.1 GCF_009863025.1 Streptomyces sp. SID4985
TCGGCTCGGTCGGCTCGGTCGGCGACGCTTACGACAATGCCCTGATGGAGAGCACGATCGGCCTGTTCAAGACCGAGCTGATCAAGCCCCGACGGCCATGGAAGACGCTGTCCGACGTCGAACTCGCCACCGCCGAGTACGTCGACTGGTACAACCACCGACGACTCCACGGTGAGATAGGCCACGTCCCACCCGTCGAATACGAGAACAACCACTACCGAGCAAGCACGAAACCTCAGGTCACAACCAACAATTGAGATCTCTACCGAACCCGGAACGGTTCAACCTGCGGGCAGGCACTTGCAAGGGGCGGGCACATCGGCGCTTGACCTCAACCAAGCTTGACTTTCTAGGTTCCTTCCAGAGCCGCAGGAATCGACCAGCGGTGCCCTTTCAAGGAGGTTCGCCGTGACCGAGCACGCAACCCGCACGGAGATCCCCGACCGTTACCGCTACGCCGTGATCCCGCACATCATGGTCGACGACGCCGCAGCGGCGATCGACTTCTACCAGCGCGCGTTCGGCGCCGACGAGGACTTCAGGATCCACGCTCCAGGCGGCGGAATCCTGCACGCCGAGATCACCGTCGGACGGTCGACCCTGATGCTGGGCGACGCCAGCGTGAGCGAGGCGGAGGGCGCCTCCTTCGCCGCGCCGACCTCACTCGGCGGAGGTACGACCGTCACGCTGCACGTCTTCGTGCCGGACGTCGACACCCTGGCGGAACGCGCGGAAGCCGCCGGCGCTGAGATCATCCAGCCGCCGAAGGACATGTTCCATGGTGACCGCACCGTCATCCTCAAAGACCCTTCCGGTCACATCTGGGTCTTTCTGACCCACATCGAAGACGTCTCGCAGGAGGAGCTCCTGCGCCGCCTGGCCGCCGGGTGACCGGACGCTGTGCGGGTGGTGATCCGGTCCGGATGCAGAGGGTCGTACCGGACGAACCGCCCAGTCATGGCTGGGCTGCTCTCTGCTGGCAGTGGCCGGTGCGGGATCGGCCCTGATCGCGTCGTCGCCAGCGAGAGGACCGGTTAAGCCAAGGGGTCGCACCGTGGACAGGCCGAGGCCAGGTGGTGAACAGGTGCTGGATCCAGTTGCAGGTCAGCGGGACCAGGCCGCCGGGGCCGGGACTCAACCTGGGGCCTTCTTCCGCAGGACAGGCTCCAGGGGGCCGGACGGCATGCGGGTCGGGGTCGGTTACTCGTCTTCGTCCACGTTGCTCAGCCTCGTGTGGGTCTCGTGGAAGTGGTTCCAGTCCATGACCAGACAGAAGCGCTGATGGGTTTCGAGGCGTTCCGCGTCGGCCGGCTCCTGTCCGCGCAGCACCCGGGCGTCGCCGGATGCCACGAGCGCTGCGACGGCGAGACGGAGGTCTTCGGCGTCTTGGCCGGTGGCGGCTGCCAGGCGGTCCAGGGAGGTGAGAATCTCCCGCGGTTCACCCAATTGGTCGACCAGGTGGTTGACGAGCTGGGTGACGAGCGGTTCGGTGCGCATGCTCCACCGCATCCGGTCGAGCCGCCGGGTCAGTCCTGCGTCCAAGGGCAACAGGTCGCCGGGGAGCGGCAGTACGGCGGGCATCGACCACCGGGTGCCCTCCGGTGTCTCCTCACGGCTGGCCAGGCCCCATGCCAGGTAGAGCTCGGACAGGTCGCGCACGGTCGCGGGCACCGGGTATCCGGCGGCCGTGAGCAGGGCACCGAAGTCCTTCCAGCGGCTCGCCTCGCTCGCCTCGCGGCCTTCGGGCGCCTCCTCCTCGTCCCACTCCTCGTCGGGCCACGAGAACGTGAGCGCGCCGTCGAGACCACCGCCGAACATGCGCCAGTGGCCGTCGAACATCTCGCGCAGGAGATCGTCCAGGGAGCCGGCGAAGCCGGGCTGGCTCGCGGTCCCGATCAGCATCATCAGGGGAAACCCCTGGCGCGGCAGGACATGCTCCCAGCCCGAAGCCCACCAGTCGTTGTGCACCACCAGGTCCCGGCGTGGTCCGGGCGCGGTCGGGTTCTCAGTCATCCCCAGCTCTTCGTCGAAGGGCAGCCGAACGAGCGCAGCCTACGCGCTGTGGCACCCGCGGCGTGCTCACTCCGCGTCCGACGAAGGCCCGATGACGGCGCCCGTCGCGCAGTCCCGCGCGCGGAACACCGACGCCTGTTCGGCACCGACACCGTCTCCCCACTCCCCCGGCGTGACCGACACCGAGCCGGTCCCCTCATCACCGGGAGCCCGTCTCAGCGAGCAGTCCAGCCTCCGTTGACGACGATGCCATTGCCGGTGCCGGTCATGGCAGCCGCGTGCACAGCGCACGGCAAGGCCACGCCCCGGCGCCCCCAGCTCCACGAGGCACTCAAAAGCCGGCGGCGCCTGAACTCATCCCGGCAGGAGCTCGTGCTACGTCACGACCGGGGGCAGCGGTTCACGGGCCTCGTGCCATGCAGGAGGGAGGGCGGCGACGCCGGTGCGGGCGGCGATGACGCCGCCCGCGATGGCGCACGTGGTGTCGATGTCGCCGCGCCCGGCGACCGTGACCCACAGGCCCTCGTGCAGGTCGTCGAGGTGCCCTGCCGCGCACCACAGGGCGTACGGGACGGTGTCGGGACCTGACATCCGGTAGCCGGAGCCCAGCACCTCCGCGGCGTGCCGGACCGAGGTGCGCTCCGGCATCCGGGCCGCGATCCGCACTCCTGACCGGACGTCGCTGTCGGGGAGCCGTTCGGCGACTGCCTGAAGGAAGTCCGATCTGACCGGGGTGGGCCCGCCCCGGCTGCTGGTCGCCAGCGCCGCGGCCACAGCGACCGCCACCGCACCGGTGACCGCCTCCGGGTGGTGGTGCGAGACCGCACCCTGGCGGGCGGCCTGCTCGGCGACCACATCGAGGTCGGCGCCGTGCCAGGCACCGAGCGGGGCGGCGCGCATGGCCGCGCCGTTGCCCCAGGAGCCCTGGCCGCCGAACTGTCCGACGACCACCTCCCGCCAGGGCTCGCCCGCGTCGATCCGGCGCAGCACGTCATGCATCGAGGCTCCATAGCCGCGGTACGTGTCCTCTGCGTAGGCCGCCGCGAGGCGCCGGGCCAGGCGGTCCTGGTCGACGATGCCCCCGCCCTCGACAAGCTCCCGGACGAGAACCAGCGCTTGAGCGGTGTCGTCACTCCATCGCCACAGCGGTTCCGGGGGCAGCGTCCGCGCCTCCAGGGCTGCCGTACCGTGCCTGCGCAGGATGCCGAACCAGCGGTCGCCGAAGGCGTCGCCGAACGCGAGGCCGTGCAGCGAATCCAGCACAGCGGCAGGCACGTTGATCATCTGTGCAGTATTGCAGCGCGATGCGATCCCGCACTCCGCTTTTGGAGCCGCCCGGCTTCTGACCCGGACATGAGGCTGGGCGGCTCGGTCTGTGACCTCGAAGCCACTGATCGCCCGCCGCGGCGGCGAACACGGCTCCGGCCTGAGCACCCAACGCCGGTTCGTGGAGAGCGCGTTCGCCCACCTGCACTGGTTCCGCCGCCTGCGGAGCCATTGGGGGTGCGCAACGACATCCACCATCGGCGTGCGGATGAGCTGCGCCCCCCGTTGCCCGGGTTCGTCTTGAGTTCGTGCCCTCGCCGGCCTTGGGCCGTTCGGTAGATGCGCGGCGCGCCTCGGTTGTGTGGGTGGGTGCCGGTGGAGGATCAGTGCGGCGCGCGGCGTGCTGCCTTGCGCCGTCTTGGACTGCCCTGGCGTGTGGAGAGGTTCGGTCATGAGAGCGCTCGGCGTGATGGTGTTCGTCTTCGGGCGCTACGGCGTCCCGCGGGGAGCGGCGGCGTGATCGCCGGACCGGGTGGGGCAGGGGACTTCGGGCGCTACGGCGAGGTGGTCTTCCGGCCCGAGGCGTCGGGCGAAGGCGAACGTATCGACTACGGCGCCCTGGCATACGACGAGTTCACCTTGGCGCGGCTGCGGACGCTGGGCGTGGGGCCCGGTTGGCGCTGTCTGGACGTGGGGGCTGGTACGGGGACCGTTTCCCGTCGGCTGCTGGAGGAGGTAGGGGTGGCGAGCGTGCTCGCTGTCGACCGGGATGTGCGTTTCCTCGGCGAGCGGGGTGTGCCGGGGCTTGAGGTGCTGGAGGCCGACATCACCGATCCGGATTTCGATCCGGGGCGCTTCCGGCTGGTGCATGCGCGCTTCGTGCTGATGCATCTGCCCGAGCATGAGCGCTTGATCGCGAAATTGGCCGAACTCGTAGGACCTGGTGGGGTGTTGATGCTCGGCGATGCGGTGGATCTGACGAGCGACCGTGCGCCGGTGACGCCGTACACCGTGGCGATGCGGGCGATGTGGCAGGGGTTGGGGGCCGCCATCGGTACCGATGTGTCCTGGGTGCCGTCATACCCGGAGTTGCTGCGCGGGGCGGGTCTGGCCTCCGTCGCCGCCGAGATCCATGTCCCGCCGCTGCTGCCCGGAAGCCCCATCAGCCGCTTCTGGGCTGATACTTGGAAACGCAGCAGACAGGCGATGCTCGCCACCGGGCAGATCGACGATGCCGGAGTGGGCGCGGCGCTGCGGTACCTGGACTGCGACGACTGTGCCGCGCTGTCGGGCGGGCTGCTCACCGCCTGGGGATGGAAGTCCGGGGGCGTCGCGCGCTGACGCGTGACGGGGGTTTCCGGCTGGTGGGGCGTTCGGTTCCTCTTGGCGTGTCAGGCGGCGAAGCCGATATCGGCGATTCGTGGTGGCCCGGCTGCGGGCTGAGGTGGTCCATGACCTCGGGGAGCGTGCGCAGTCGAATACGGGGTCCGATGGGGCAGCCGCGATCGGTGAGCAGGGGCCGTACTTCACCGGTCACCGTGTGACGTTGCAAACGGTCGACACCGCCCTAGCAAGCTGGCAGCCCACGGGCAACACCATGCCGGAGGTGCGCGAGGGTGGCCAACAGCCTTTCGATCGGCGAGGTCTGCTCAGCACGGCGCCTCGCGACCGGTCAGTCCCAGAGCCGATCTGGTCCGGGTCGTCCAGCGGGACATGCAGGGCGGCCAGCTTGGCGACGGTGAAGTATCGGACGGTCTCCACCACGGTCACTCCTCCTGCGGGGCGCCAGGAACCGGCTTCTTCGGCGCCGGGGCCCTCCGCCGCACGAGGGCTGACAGGTCACCTTGCGGCCCTGGATTCGCGAGTCGCCTTTCCGATCGGCCACCTCCCGCTCCGCAGCCAGGCCAACCGCTGCCAACGGAGTGCCGCGCTTCGGCGGGCGGGGCCAGGTGGGCAATATCGGGGTCGCTGTGGCCTTGAGTGCGGCGGTCGTCGCACAGGGGGACTCACCGCTGGTCAGGTGCAGGTTCCGGTCCGCTCCGGAGCGCCCTGAACTCCTCGCCGCCAGCCTGCCCGGATGAACGGCCCTGACCGCCACCCGCCCGAACCCAGCCGCCCAGGCTCCGGAACGGGCCGATGGGCCCGGATCACCGGGTCGCGCACGCTGCACACGCGTGGAGAGCCAAGTCCCCAGGCCGAGAAGACCCGACCGTATCGGCCGGAACCGCAACTCTGTCACGCACCCACCGACCGGGCCGCCCGGCTCCACCACGGGGGCGTAGGCATGAAATGACGGAACGCGAGGCCGGGAGCTTGCGCAGCGGGGCGGGGAACTCCGTGAAACACGAAGTCCGATGCTGTCCCCGGGACGGGCACAGTCCGGGTACCCAGGTAGATCGCCAAGGGGGAACGGTCCAGAGCCGTCGAGCCCTGCCGGGCGATGACCTCGGCGTGGTGGCATCGCCGAGGTTGAACAGTGAGGTGGGCGCGGGGCAGTACCGGGTGCGGGTCCACGGGTGTGCGGTCACGTCCCGGCCGGTCGACGGCGTCGGCTGCCGCCAGGCCGCCACCGCGTCGTCCGCCGTCACCGAGGCCGGTGCACTCAACCGTGAGGTGGCAGAACACAGACGGCAAGCTGCACCAGCGGCACCCGCTTCGCCGCCTGCAAAGCGGACGCACAGCTCAACATTCCAAGGGCCCATGACCAGGAGCCCATGGCCCCGGACCGCCGACCCGGCGAACCCGCGCCGCCCGAGCACAAGCAGCAACGCAGTGGCAGTGGCCCCCCGACCGTGCCTGGTCGGGGGGCCACTGCCACTGCGTGCGGGTGCGAGGGTTCCGCTCAGTAGGCGGAGTTGACGTTGTCGATCGAGCCGTAGCGGTGGGCGGCGTAGTTGGCGGCCGCGGTGATGTTCGCCACCGGGTCGGTCACGCTGTGGGCGGTGCCGGCGACGTGGTAGGTGTTGAACGTGGGGTCGATCACCTGCAGCAGCCCCTTGGAGGGAATGCCCTTCTGCGCGTTGACGTCCCAGTTGTTCTGCGCGTTGGGGTTGCCGCCGGACTCGCGCATGATGTTGCGCTTCAGACCGTCGTAGCTGCCCGGGATGCCCTTGGCCTTCATGATGGCCAGCGACTGCTTGATCCAGCCGTCCAGACTCCCCGACGCACCGGTCGCGGTCTGGGGGGCACGGTGGGAAACGGCGTGAACGGTGTGGGCGGCCTGGGGCATCTCGGCGGCGGAGGCGGACGACGGCACCAGCGCCACCGCACCGGCCGCGACACCCGCGGTGGCAAGACCGGACAGAACGAGGTTACGCAGGCGGGCAGAACGGCGGGCAGCAAAAATCGCGGTCAAGGGTCTCTCCAGAAGACGTCGTTGAGGCACCGGCCGGGAAACGGCCATGAACCTGTGGGCGTCGGGGCGAGGCCCCGCGGCCGCCGGACAGACAAGAAACAGGCCCACCCGGGAAATCACCCGGTCCGGCCTGTCGCTCCGGCAACGAGAAACATGATTAAACCTGGACAAACGGTCGCGCAAGCATGTGACCTACTACCTCAACACGGAGAAATGTCCGAAATGTGCCGATCTGGCGGCTGCGGTGCCGGTCAGGACGCAGGCCCGTCTACGATCCGCCCTAGGACGTGACCTACCCCCTATGACCACCATCACCGCCACACCCTCAGTCCCAGCGCCTCGACACCGTCCTGGAGCCTCACAACACCAGCCTGAGCATCCGGCGGAACGGTCATGGGTGGGCCTCGCGTGGTCCTCGGCATGGCCAGGCCCGGTGATGATGTGCGGCCGGTCCGGGAACCCCCTTTCACCTGCATGTTTCCCGACCAGAACCCCGAAGGGTGCCCCTACGCCTTCGGCCAAGCTGGTCGTATGTGGGTTCGGGGCGTCTGGAACGATGCGTCCGTGCGTGCTGATGATCAGGTTGGCGACGGTGTCCCCGCGGAGCTCGTGGTGTTCCTGCGGAGTGCGGTCGACGGCCGCCCGGTAAAGATCGCTCCTTCCGTCTGCGAGGGGTGCGGCGGGCGTGTGTTCTTCGTGCTGGTCAACGCGTCCGGCGTGGAACGGGAGTGCTCGGGCTGCGACAGCCGTGCGTTCATCGCGGACAGCGGGCAGTACTGGAACGAGGAGTCCTGGGAGGACGACGAGCCCGGCGCGGCCGGCTGCCCGTGCGGGAGCGAGGAGTTCGAGGCTGCGGTCGCGTTCTCGCTCGGCACGGACGGAGCGGTCCGCTGGGTGACCGTTGGCCTGCGGTGCATCCAGGATGGGTTCTGCGGGGTCTATGCCGACTGGAAGATCGATTACGGCCCCACGGATCACCTCTTGACCATGGTCTAGGTCTGCGGAGCGACGGTCCGGGCGGGCTGCGGTTACAGAGTGCTTTCCCCTTCACCGACCTCAGCGGCGAACCCGACCCCGAGGCCACCACCACTTTGACGTGATCACCAGCATGCCCGGCCTCGAGATCGTCCTCTACGGACCCGGCCCCCCACCCAGCCATGAAGCCGCCGGGTTCACACTGTGGCGAGAACCGCCTGGATGAAGGCAGTTGGGGGCACATAGTCGTGTGCCTCGACATAGTGAGCGATCAGTTCAGGGGCGGCGTAGGCGACATCTCCGCCCCTCACCCATATCTCGGCACTCCCCCTGCGGGTGAGCTCGGTGTGTGCGACTCATGCGGCCCAGCACCGCAGCCAGCCCGGAGGGAGCAACGCCCCGCTCGTAAGGCTTGCCGCGCTTCGGGCTCGACCACCGCCCCCCCTATAGCCCACCCGTCCGCTCTACGTACGCCCTCCGTACGGCAAATGAACGCCATCCGTACGACTGTTGAGATAGGTTGGGACTCCGGAGGTGTCCCATGTCCGAGTTGTTCGATGCGGTCGACGCGTTGGTCGCGTCCCGCTCCTCGCTGCCGTCGGCGGAGGAGCGCAAGCGGCTGCGTACCGCGCACGGCCTGACGCTGGACGAGGTCGCGGCCGCGTTGAAGGTGCGGCGGGCGACGGTGTCCGGCTGGGAGTCGGCGAAGAAGCCGACCGAGCCGCGCGGTCCGGAACGCGAGGCGTACGCCCGGCTGTTGAAGCAGCTCGCGGCACTTTATCCCGCTCCACCGGAGCCGACCGCGCCGACGCCCGTCACGTTCGTCGGCGCGGCCGACTCGCTGGGGACGCAGGTGGTGGCCGAAGGTCCTGCCGCCGAGGCCGCGGACGGACCTGTCGCCGAGGCTCTGGTCGGACCTGCGGCCGAGAACAGTCGGTCCCCTGCCCCCGCTCCGGCGGCCGCGCCGTACCCGGCGCCAACCACCAGGACATCAGCAGCACCGCGTCGTCCCGGCACGCGGAAGGCGACCCCAGTCGGTGCCTCGGCACGCGGCGCCGATCCGCGGTTCGAGAACGGGCCGCTGGCCATCATCGATATCGAGGACGGGCAGGTGCTGGCGTACTGCACCGGCGGCCTGGTCCTGGACGTACCCGCCAAGAGCATTCCAGCCCTGGTGGACTGGACGCTCAAGGAGGCGAAGCTCGGGGCGCCGAAGCTCTCCGGCCCCGGCAAGGACGCCGACCCGCTGCTCGTACTCACCGAGGCCGCGCTGGAACGCTACGGCCTGCCCACCACGCTCACCGAGGAGGAGCGGCTCGCCGGGCGGCTGCCGGAGGGCCACAAGGTCGTCAAGCAGCTCGCGCGTGCGGAGTGGAAGCTGACGAAGCGCGGATTCGGGCCGTGGGCTCGGATCTACCGGCCCGCGACCGGGTCGGAGCGGGCCTGTGTCCAGCTGTGCATCCCGTCCTGGCACGCGCTGGACGCCCGGCACTGGGGCGAGGCCGGGCAGCTCCCGCCTGCCGAACTCGCCCGCGTGCTCGGCGTGTACGCGTCCCGCGTGCTGACGCCGCGCGGATCGACCGCCGTGACCGGCCTGGAGCTGATGACCGCGCTGCACCCGCCGACCCGCGCCTCCGAGCCGGACGCCGACGGCAAACGGCACTCCGCGCACAACCCCGGCTCCCTGGGCACCGAGCCGGTGGACCCGGCGCCGTGCGAGGCCCCCGACGGCCACCCGGTCCTCAAAGAGCTGCCCCGCTTCCACGTCCGCGGTCCGGCGGAGAAGCTGTTCGAGGAGGCGTACGACTGGGCGCGGCCGATGACCGATGCCGAGTGCACCCTGCGCCACCTGGTCGGTATCGACGTCAACATGGCCTTCGCCGCGGGCGCCAACGGCCTGGCCGTCGGTCTCGGCGCCCCGACGCACGTCACGGCGCCGGTCTTCGACCCGAAGCTGCCCGGCTCGTGGCTGGTCGACCTGTCCCATGTCGACCTGTCCCGCGTGAAGGCCGGCAAGGAGTGGGGGGAGCTGGACGGCTCGCTGCTGCCCAGCCCGTTCACGCCGAAGGGCGAGCGGCCCGAAGGACCGGCCTGGTACGCGACGCCCACCGTGGCGTACGCGGTGGAACTCGGCTACGAGGTGCGGCCGGTGGAGGCGTGGGTGCGGCAGGACAACGGCCGCTACCTGGACGGCTGGTACAACCGGCTGCGCGACGCCTACCTCGCCACGATGGCCGACCTCGGCGTCCACCCCGACCTCGCCCCGGGCGACTTCCTGACGGCGATGGAGGGCTGGAAGGGCCGTGACCCGGAGCTGGGACTCGTCGTGTCCGCGATCAAGGCGACCGTGAAGGGCGGCATCGGCAAGCTGCGCGAGCGGCCGCGCGGCGAGGGCTGGCGGCCCGGCGAGCCGTGGCGCGCGCTGTCCCGCCCGACCTGGCGGCCGGACATCCGCGCGGCCGTCATCTCCCGCACCCGGATCAACCTGCACCGCAAGATCGTGCGGCACGCGGCGTTCACCGGGCAGTACCCGGTCGCGGTCCTGTCCGACTGTGTCGTCTACGCGGCAGGCGGGCCCTCGCCGCTGGACTTCCTGCCCTACCGGGACGGCAAGCCGCTGCCCGGCGGTTTCAAGCTCGGCATCAACCCCGGCCTCGTCAAGCACGAGGGCACGCAGTCCGTCCTGTGGGGCGAAGAGGTCCGCGAGCGGTTCGACGCCCCGGACCTCAACCTCGCCCGCTACATCAAGGACGGCACCGTCACCGGCGTCGACAACGGAGAGTAGGAGAAGGTGACGATGAGTCTGTTCGGGGACAGCCTGGACGCCGCCGTGCAGAAGGCGTTCACCCGCCCGGCGCCCAAGACCGCGGGCCCGCAGATGCGGTACCTGGTCAAGCAGTTGGGGAGCACCAGGGCCGTCGCCCAGATGCTGCGCATCTCCCAGCGCACCGTCGAACGGTACGTGAAGGACCAGATCAGGAAACCGCGCCCGGACCTCGCCGCCCGCCTGGAACGCGAGGTGAAGAAGCGGTGGCAACCGCAGATCAGGGCCAGGGCCCGCCAGAAGGCGGCGACCACGGGCGGCATCGTCATCGACACCCGCGCCCGCATGGGCTACACCGCGCCGATCGGATCGACCGACCAGGACCGCATCCGGCACCTGACCATCGCCCTCCCACCCGTCTACGCCGCCCGCCTCTTCGACGCCCGAGAGGCCGGTGCCGATGAACGCGCGCTCAAGGAGATCGCGGCCGAAGCGCTCAAGGAGGTCTATTTCCAGGACAGCGGGCGCCGCGCCGGAAGCCTGGAAGAGGTCCGCTTCACCGACATCGAACACCTGGAGTTCGACCTGTAGCCCCCACACCCCGAACAGTGAGCGAGCCCGCCCTCTGCACGGCCCGCCCTCGGCACCGCCCGCCCTCGGCACCGCCCACCCGAAACACGCCGCCAAGCTGCCCAGGCAACCCAGTCGACCCAGTCAGCCCGCCCGGTTCAGCCCCGAATCGTGGCGAGCCAGTCGGTCAGCAGGCGGTTGACCTCGTCAGGGCGTTCCTGTTGCACCCAGTGGCCGCAGCCGTCCAGGAGGTGGGAGGCGGACAGGGCGGGGAGGGTGGAGGGGTAGGCGTCGAGGGCTTCGGCCATCCACGTGGTGGAGGCGTCCCGTGCGCCGCCGATGAACAGGGCGGGCTGCTTGATCGGGGCTCCGCGGTGGGGGGCGAGGTCTTCCCAGTCGCGGTCCATGGTGCGGTAGCGGTTGAGGGCGCCGGTCAGGCCGGTGCGCTCGAACTCCCCGGCGTAGACGTCGAGGTCCTCCTCGCTCAGCCACGCCGGGAGCGGGCCGACGGGGAAACGGTCGCGCAGCCGGCCGCCGTGGGCGACGAAGTGCGGGTCGGGCTCGCCCTCGGCAGGCATGGTGTCGGCGGACAGGGCCGCGTAGAAGCCTGCGAGCCAGCCCCGTACGTCGGGCTCGATCTCCGCCTCGGCGCGGCCGGGCTCCTGGAAGTAGGAGACGTAGAACTCCTGCTCGGGGCCGCCGATCCGGCCGAAGATGTCGGTGGGGCGGGGGCCGCCGGGCGGCGCGTACGGGACGCTCAGCAAGCCGACCGCGCGGAAGACTTCGGGGTGGAGCAGGGCGGAGGTGGCGGCGATGTTGGAGCCCCAGTCGTGGCCGACGATCACCGCGCTCTCCTCACCGAGGGCGCGTACGACGGCGACGTTGTCCTCCACCAGGTCGAGCATGCGGTAGGCGTCGGTCGCGGCGGGCCTGGAGGAGCGGCCGTAGCCGCGTACGTCGATCGCCACTGCCCGGTATCCGGCCGCGGCGAGGGCCGGGAGCTGGCGGCGCCAGGAGTACCAGGACTCGGGGAAGCCGTGCACGAGCAGGACCAGCGGGCCGGTGCCCTGCTCGACCAGGTGCAGGCGCCCGGCCGGGGCGTCGACGGTGCGGTGGCGGAGCTCGGCGGTCGGCTCGGGCTGCATGGGCTTCTCCTCGGTTCACGGGCGTCCGACGCGTACCCATCGATCATGCGGCGCGGCGGCCACTCGGCGCGATCAGCGTTGCCACTCTGGCAAACTCGCAGGACAGGGTGGTGAAGCGGCACGGCGGGAAGGAGCGGGGACAGTGACAGGTGACGACGTGGCCCGGACGCTGGCGGCGATGGGGCCCCGGCTGCGGGCCGTACGCGAGCGCCGTGGCGTCACGCTCACGGATGTCAGCCGCGCGACCGGCATCTCGCCCAGCACGCTGTCACGGATCGAGACCGGCCGACGCAAGCCCATCCTGGAGGTCGTGCTGCAACTGGCGAAGGAATACGGCGTCGCCCTGGACGAACTGATCGGCACCGCACCCGCCCCCGCGGCCGAGCCCCGCGGCACGGCGCCGCGCGGCTTCGGCGACGACAAGACGGTGCTGCCGCTGACCCGGTACGTCGGCGGGCTGCACGCCCACAAACATGTCCTGCCCGCCGTCGCGGAGCCGCCCGGGCGGCCCCGGCAGATGTCCCACGAGGGCTACGAGTGGCTGTGCGTGCTGTACGGGCGGTTGTGGCTCGCGCTGGGCAGCCAGGATCTCGTCCTGACGGCCGGGGACGTCGCCGAGTTCGACACCCGCACCCCCCACGGAGTCGCGAACGCCGGATCCGACGGACCGGTCGAGTATCTGATCATGTTCGGGCCCCAGGGAGAACGTCCACGGCCGCGCACCCCTCCAGCCGCTGGTCGCGGGACTGATGGCGGAGGGGCCGCTGATTGACGGGCCTGTCGTCAATGACAAGCCTGCCGTCGAGGAAACAGGCTCTGGCCGTGGTGGCTTCAGCCTCCGGCGGAGGGCGTTCCGTCCTGCCTGCTAGGGGCGTTCCGTCCTGCCTGCTCCCGTGCCCGATGCCGAACCGCTCGTGGCGCCATCCCGTGCCGAACTCGTCGGCGTCAGGTCCTGCAGCCCCACCACCCGCAGCAACCGCAAGCGCTCGTACGACTCCGTGCCCGGGCGGGCCGTGTGGATGACGAGCCGCTGGTTGTGGTCGGTGTTGACGAGGACCTCGCAGTCGAGTTCGAGGATGCCGATCGCAGGATGCCGGAAGCGCTTGGTGGCGGCGCGGCGTACGGCGACCTCGTGTTCGGCCCAG
Organism: Streptomyces sp. SID4985; assembly: GCF_009863025.1. Lineage (GTDB taxonomy): Bacteria > Actinomycetota > Actinomycetes > Streptomycetales > Streptomycetaceae > Streptomyces. Next base: position 13,234 of record NZ_WWIR01000230.1, read on the forward strand.
AGGCGGGCGAACTCCTCGCTCGCGGCGCGTAGTTCGTCGACGAGGGCGGCGGGTTCCGGGTCCGTGGGGCGGGCCGAGGCCACCGCTCGCAGACCGGCCACCTGCTCGCGGGCGCGCTCCGGGCGGTCCTCGGGAGGGAACAGCTCCTGGGCCGACGGGTCCAGGAAGAAGCGGCGGATCATGTTGCGTTCCCGGGGCGGGCGGGCGAGGACGTCTCCGGTCAGCGCCCGTGACAGCGCGTTCTGGGCCAGGACCTCGCCGCAGTCGGTCACCACCATCGCCGGGGTGTCGTGGAGCCGGTCCAGCACCAGGAGCAGGCCCGGGCGCACGTGCGTACTGGTCGCCGTCCGGCGCGGCGGCTCCTCACCGGCGAGGTGGAAGAGGTGGTCGCGTTCGTCCTCCGTCAGGCGCAGGGCGCGGGCCAGCGCGGTGAGCATCTGGCGGGACGGGCGCGGGCCCCGGGACTGCTCCAGCCGCGTGTAGTAGTCCACGGACATGCCGGCCAGCTGGGCCACCTCCTCGCGGCGCAGCCCCGGCGTACGGCGGCGGGCTCCGGCCGTGAGGCCCGCGTCGGAGGGGGCCAGGCGGGCGCGCCCGCGGCGCAGGAAGTCGGCGAGTTCGGCACGGTTCACCCCTCCAGGGTGCGGGACGGCGGCAGCCTTATCCAGGGACTCCCGATCCCCTGATGAGGAGGTCTCTCCCGGTCGTCCCCGCGTCGGCCGAGGCTGGTGGTCGACGACAGGCGACAAGCGACACAGTGCGTGAGGAGCACATCATGCTGACTTTGGTGACCGGTACGACGGGACAGGTCGGACGCCGCTTCGTGCCGAGGCTGCTGGCCCAGCGGCAGCCGGGCGAGCAGGTGCGGGTCCTGGTGCGGGACGCGGCCCGTGGCGAGCGCTTCGCGGAGCTGGGCGCCCAGGTCGCCGTAGGGGACATGCGCGACGAGGAGACCCTCGGCAAGGCGCTCGCCGGTGTGGACGCCGTCGTGAACGTCGCCGCCTCCTTCCGCGGGGTGCCCGACGAGGAGGCGTGGGCCGTCAACCGGGACGCCGCGGTGGCCCTGGGACGCGCCGCGCGGTCCGCCGACGTGGAGCGGTTCGTGCAGGTCAGCACCGGCAACGTGTACGGCGTCGGACGGGGCCGCCCGCTGACCGAGGAGGACGAGAGCAGGCCGGGCGGCGAGATGTGGGGCGCGTACCCCGAGTCCAAGGCCGAGGCCGAGCGCGAACTGCTCGCGTTGGAGGGCCTGGACGTCCGCGTCGGACGGCTCCCCTTCGTCTACGGCGAGGGCGACCCACACCTTGCCAACTCGCTTCACTGGGCGGCCCGCTGGGCGCCGCACCAGCGCCTGCAGATGGCCCACCACGCGGACGTCGCCCAAGGTCTGATGCGTCTGCTGTACGCGCCGGGTATCGCGGGCCGGATCTACAACATCGCCGACGACGCCCCCGTCACGACGGTCGAGCTGTACCAGCTCAACGGCGTCGAGGTGCCCGCCGGGCTCCACGAACTCCCGGACCCCGACCCGTGGTTCGGGATCATGTCCAACCAGCGCATCCGCCGGGAGCTCGGCTTCCGGCCGATCTACCCGAGCGTCTGGACGGCCCGGGACGCCGGAGCCCTGTGACGGTCCACGTGCGGGGCCGGTCTGCCCCTTGCCGAAGCACGACAGTTGCCCCACAGCCCGGGGACTGTCAGTGGCTGGTGGCAAGATCGCCGACGTGGTGTCCGTACGTACTACTCCGCCACGGCCTGTCGAGGTCACCGCGGTCTTTCCTGAGCTGACTCCGTTGGCGCGAGCGGCGATTCGGCTGCACCCTCGCGCCGGGTCGCCCTCGGCACGGGACAGTTCCGCGGGCGGCCCATTGCTGTGGCCCGCCGAGGAGCCATGTTCATGGAGCGACTCGATGCCGGCCCTCCCTGGCCCGCGGAGAGTCCGGTCCCCATGCTGCCCGTCGCCCAGCTGTACGTGCGCGACGTCCCGCTCCTGCGGCCGCCCGGGCAGGCCGACGTGCTCCAAGTGCTGTGGTGTCCCTACGCGCAGTACAGATGGTCCCGCTGCTGACCATCGCCTCCTTCGAATGGGACTACGGCAAGCGCGGCTGGGCGCCGTACGAGGACGAAGCCGCCGCCCGTGCCGCAGGCCATCGCGCCGGCCAGAACCCCGGGCAGCCGACCAAAGTCGAAGTCGGCAGCACCGACAACATGCGGCTCTACGTCTGCCCCGTCTCCCCCGGGCATCCGCACACCGACCTGATCCAATGAGCTGTCACCGGCCCTCGCGGAGTTACCGAACCGGGCGAAGCTCAGTCACCCGTTGCCCCGTCGGTGCGCTCCCGCAGGAAGTCGGCGTGGCCGTTGTGGCGGGCGTACTCCTGGATCATCAGCAGGTAGACCCAGCGCAGGCTGAGGACAGCTCCGCGAGAGGACAGGAAAGTCTCGTCGAGGTCGTGCCCGGCCGCTGCCGCGTCACACGCTGTGACCTCGGCCTGGAACAACCCGAAGTCCCTCTCCGCATCGGCTGCGTGCGCCCCGTCGAGCCCCTCGTCGCCGTCCGACGGCCCGGTGAAGACATCGCCGACAGCCTCACCCGCGAAACTTCGCCGGAACCACCATCGCTCCACCTCCGCCATGTGCCGGACCAGGCCGAGGAGCGTGAGGTTCGACGGCTCCACCGTCGCCCGCGCCAATTGGCCCGGCTCCAGCCCCGCGCACTTGGCCAGCAACGTTTCCCGGTGCCAGCGCAGCCAACCCTCCAGCATCTGACGCTCGGTTACGGTACCCAGGGCGCCCAACTGCTTGGCGCGTTCGACCGGCGGTGCTGTCCATGTCATAGATGCACCCTGCACTGCGTTCAGGGAGGGTTCAAGCAGGCAGAATGGCAGCGCGACCAGGTGATCCTCGGTGATGCGGCCAGGTAATCCTTGGTGACGACGACGGAAGCCCATGGCGAGAGGACAGGTGCTGCACTTGCCCGGCGGCGTACAAACGGCTCTGACCGAGCTGTGGGAGCAGCACAGGCCCGGCTGCCCTCCGGTCGGGTACAAGCTCCGCGACCCGTACAGGGATCGTTGGGTGCGTTTCCACAGCCTGCCGGAGTCGAAGCGATACGCGGAGGACGAGAGCGAGTACACGGTCGTCCTGGAGCGGTACAACACCGTCCTGGATGAGTTGGAGGTTCCGCCGTTCCAGCCGGACGCCCGCTACTGGCAGACCCTGCTGGTGGAGGACGATCCGAACCCGGAGTTCCGTACCTACTGCCACCTCTTCGCCGCGCGCCGCCCCTGGCGATACGGCTGCCTCGACGCGCTGCTCCGTGACATCGCGGACGCCAAAGTGGCGGGAGTCCTCGTCACCGACACCCGGATGCGGCGCGTCTACCACCCCTACGACGGCGGCGCCGATGTCTTCCTCCCTACGCCCGGGGAACGGGATCAGACGCGCGATCGGCATGCCGACTGGCTTTCCAGCCACTCGTCGGGGCTCTGACGGAACGGGGTCTCACCGCCTGCGCGGCACGGCACTGGGCCGGGAACGTCCCGGTGGGTGGTCGAGGCTTCTCCGTAAATCACCTGCTACCTCATCCCCCACCAACGACTCTCCTCATCGTGTTGGCCGTTGATTAAGATCCGCGGCATGGCGACAAGACTCGTGCAGATCAATATGAAGGCCCAGGACGACTCCGCGCTCGGCCGGTTCTGGGCGGAGGTACTCGGTTGGGGTGTCGACAGTGAGGGGCCCGGCGTCACCAACCTCGAACCCGTGGGTTTCTCCTACCCCGACCCCGTGGCCGTCTGCATCGACATCATCGCCCGCCCGGAACCCAAGACGGTGAAGAACCGGGTGCACCTTGATCTGGCCACCACCTCGATCGCCCACAAGAAAAAGCTGGTCGCACGCTTGAAGGATCTCGGCGCGACGCTCGCCGACGTGGGTCAGGGCGACGTCCCCTGGACGGTCATGGCCGACCCGGAGGGCAACGAGTTCTGCGTCCTGGAGCCCCGTCCGGTCTACCAGGACACCGGGCTGATCGCCGCAGTGGTGGTCGACTGCGCCGACCCACGGAGGATGGCCGAGTTCTGGGGCGAGGCGATGGACTGGACGCTGCACGACGTCGCTGACGACCACGCGACCATGCGATCCGCCAAGGGGGTCGGCCCCTACCTGGAGTTCGTCCGCACCCCCGACACCAAGAGCGTGTGGAACCGCGTCCACCTCGACGTCCGCCCCTACCCCGGCGACGACTTGGAAGCCGAAGAAGCCAGACTGCGCGCCCTGGGCGCCACCGACCCCGATTTCGACCAGTCCACCATCTCCTGGACGGTTCTGGCCGACCCGGAGGGCAACGAGTTCTGCCTCCTCGCTCCTCGCTGACCTTGAGGGACGGCGCCCCGCATCGGGCTTCGACACGGTGAGCTCGCCCGGCCTGATGAGGTCGCCCGAAGGCTGAGGGTGCCGGGCCGGACGGACAGGTCAGCCGGCCTTCGCCGGTTTCGATGACGGTGCCGTTGAACGTGAGCCGGTCGGCGATGGCTGACCTCGGCATCCGGCGGCCGCGCCCAGTGCAACAGGCCGGACCTGGTGGGCCCGCGCTCAGCCGCTCAGGTCTGGCACTGCGCCGTACCGGCGGTGGACCAGCCGCTCCAGGCGCCCCCGGCGGCACGGGCGTGTACACGGATCTCGACCCTCACGGGGCCGCACACCCGGGTCGAGCTTCCCACCTCGGTGGGGCCGACGGTCGCACGCGCCGGGACGTAGGCACGACCGCTGCCCAGCTTCACCCAGTGACCGCCGGAGACGACGCGGAAGAACGCCTCGTAGGAGACGTTCACCGCCCTTGTCCCCGCGTTGCGCAGCTTGACGTGCGCCGTGATCTCGCGGGTGTAGACCTTGCCTTCCTTGCCGCGTTGGGCGCTGATGCAGCCGTTGACGGCCACGTGACCGGTCGACACGCCGCCGCCGCAGGCGATCGCTGCGGCGTGAGCGTTCGCGGGAACGGTGAGCACGGTGAGTGCTGCCGCACTCAGGGCTGCTCCGACAAGCCTCATACGCATGAACTACCCCTTTCGGTACTTATTGCCTCAGTAGAACCATGACGTGTCGAGGCGTGAACGGCAGCGGTACATCACGTTCTTCACTCCAACGGGAGCGGGGCGATACCTCGCTGACGTGCACACCGTCATGTCCATCCGGTGTCCGTCGACCTCTGGGAGATGCTCACCGAGACCGCTCGGCAGATGATGTCGGACCGGAGCCGACGTTGGTGCGAGTGGCGGGGCTGGGAAGTCGAACGCGGCACGATCCGCGCGACGTTGACTCTGCTGGGAGCCGACGAGGGCGGCTGGCAGGGTGCCTTCTCGGTGAGTCGGTCGGCGGTGGTACGGAAGTCGGGCATGCCCAGGTGGACCGTGGTGCGCGCGCCGGGAGGTCGCGGGGCGCGGCAAGCCGCCAGCCCGGACTCGATCGCCGTAACCTCGCCAAGCCGTCACCCCTGACCGCAGCTCCCCCGAAACCGGTCCAGCGGCTTACGACCGCCTCGATGGCGGCGGACACTCATGCTGATGAGGTGGGGGTCCCACGACGTTCAGGACCGGGCCTTCCCCGTCCGGGATTTCGAAGACGAAGACGACGCCGGAGGACGTGGCCCGAATCGCGCATTGGTTGCCGAAGGTGAGGGGCGCGTACGGCTGCCAGGCGCAACTGGTGGGCTCCAGGGAGGCGATCACGTCGGCGTACTCGGGTTGGCCGGGGAACTTCTCCCTGCCGACCAGAGCGACAGGGAGGTCGATGACGTCGCGCCAGGTCTGGAGGCAGATCAGGGTGATCTTCTGGCAGCGGCAGACACTGAGCTCCAGGTCGCCGTACGCGAACAGGCGCGGCCATGACCGACGACGACGCCTCTCAACGAACGCTTCCCGGGGCTCCCCGAGCGCCGCGGTGACCTCGTTCCAGGCCGCGCCGTTCTCAACCGGCCCGAGACGTCCCGACCGAGCGAGTTCCGTCAGGGCATCGAGTAGTTCCACGAGGTGGAGTCTGTCATCTGTGGCGATGGGCTTTCCGACGACTTCGGGCGGGCCGGGGTCGTTCACGGGCCCGCTGGGAGAGGGTGGCGCGTCCGGACGGGGTCGAGGTGCAGTTCGTAGGGCTCGTAACAGTCCGCAGCGGCAGTCGCGACCGGAGTGCCGCAGGGGCAGGATCGGTTGAGTTCTTCGTCGCCCGCTGGTCCGCAACGCCCTTTGCTGTCCGTCCAGTTGGGCAGGGGCTTGAGGTCGGAGGCGTCGTACCGCTCGGGGCTGCCGCTTCACATCCTCCCCGGGAATAGGTGACTCGGGCACAATCACGAGCCGTGCCCACTCCTCCCGAACTCTCCGTCCTGTACCCCGACATCGCGGCCCGCGGCAGCCTCGCCGCCGCGCTCCTGGCCGAGGCGGACAGCTGCCTCGGGACCCTCCCCCTTACGTACTCGGAACTCGCTCCGCTGGGTCACGCGGCTGTCGCGAGTACTCTGCCGCACCGCGAGCCGCTGGCGATCAGCGCCTGGTCGCATGAACGGCGGTGGTCGATCCGCGGCGAGGAGCCGTTCCAGGGCATGGCCCTCATCGAGGGCAGCACGGACGACCTGGCGGAGGTCGCCAGGGCCGCCCGGGCCTGGTCCGACGGGTCGCCCCTGGACGACATCCGAGAGGCGGCACCCTTCGTACGCCTGACCGGCCGGTTCGAGGTGTCCGACGGCGATCCCGCACGCTTGACGGAATCCGAATGGCAGGGCATGCGCCGGGAGGCGGCCGAGCTGGAATACGCCTGGCGGGAGGCGTACCGGAACCTGATCGAGGCGGCGCACGCCGAACCCGCGCTGCGCGCGCTCTACCCCTTCACGAGCCACTGGGCACTGCGGTTCTCGACGACCACCCGTCCGCGTCTGACCGTCGTCGGACCGTGCCTGAGCGCCAACAGCGACGGCACATACGGCGTGGGGCACGGCTTCGTCAGCCAGGACCTCGGGCAGTTCGTCACAGCACGGGAGGCCGTGGACGTGGCAGTACGCCGACTGCCGTCCGGCCTCGGGCCCACCACGCTCGGCGGCTGAGCCGGGCCGCCCGCAAACGCGCCCAGCTGACCGCGCGGCGGCGAGCGTTCCCTACCCGGGCACCCCGGCCCAGGGACTCCTCACGAGCGGTACAACCATCCGAATGTGCTGTGAGTCACACCAGGCAGGAGCAACGAACTCCAACCAACACAAGGGGGAAATATGCGATTCAGCCGTTCCGCGCTGGCCGCCGTCGCCGTCGCGGCCCTGGCCGGTGGAGCCACGACCGCCCTGGCCTCGCCCGCGTCGGCCGCGCCCAACACCACCCCGCAGAAGGTCTGCGGCTCCAGCTACAAGACCGTCAACTCGGCGCCCGTCGGCTCCCTCGGCACGGTCTACCTGACCTACAACTCGGCGAACGGCAAGAACTGCGTCGTCACCATCCGCAGCACGCCCGGCACCGCGACCGACATGGCCGCCTGGATCTACGTCCCCGACACCGACGTCTACGACCAGGACTACGGGAAGTACACCTCCTACGCCGGGCCCACCTACGTCTACGGCAAGGGCCACTGCGTCGACTGGGGCGGCCAGATCCGCAACGTCTACGTGCAGGTCACCGGCTCCAACTGCGCCTCCCTGAAGGAGCAGCGGGTCACCACCGTCCGCTGAGCCCCCCCCCCCGGCCGCCGGTCCCCGCCGTGGAGTTCTCGGCGCGGTGACCGGGGCCGCCGCACGGCAACACCGGCCCCGGCAGAACGGCACGCCCGTCCTGCCGGGGCCGGTGTTGCCGCACACAGCAGTGGCAGGCGCGCAGCCCATCGGACTCCCGCGTCAGCCCGCCGCCACGTACTCCGGCAGCCGCAGCGCCGTACTCGCCGTCCGGCCCTCCGCGCCGGTCAGGGCCGAGGTGTCGCGCAAGGCCTCGTTGCGGGCGGCTAGCATTTCGGGGGTGCTGGGGGCGACGAAGGAGCCGCCCGTCGTGGCCAGGGCCTGGTTCTGCTCGACGAAGCCGCGGGTGAGCCGCTCGTACGCCGCGAAGGCCGCCACATGGTCGGTGTGGCGGGCCAGTTCGCCCGCCAGGACGTACGCGCCGACCAGGGCGACGCTCGAGCCCTGGCCCGACAGGAACGACGTCGCGTGGGCCGCGTCTCCCGCGAGGGCCACGCGTCCGCGCGACCAGGACGGCATGTGGATCTGACTGACGATGTCGAAGAACAGGTCCTCGGCCTCCCCCATCGCCTCGACCAGCCGGGGCAGATGCCAGACGCGCTCCGGGAACGTCCGGGCCACCAGCGCCCGCTGCGCGCCGGGGTCGCGGAACGCGTCGTAGGGAGGGACGGCCTGGGTGAACGTGAGGAAGCCGTGCAGGCGGTCCGAGGGCTCGTGGGCGTAGAGGACCGCGGCGCGGCCCGGCGTGTTCCAGATGACGCCCTCGCGTGCCAGGCCGAAGTCGTTGGGCAGGGTGAAACCGGCGAAGGTGTAGCCGAGGTAGCGGTGGAACCGCTCCTCCGGGCCGAAGACCAGGCGGCGGGTGTGGGAGTGCAGGCCGTCGGCGCCGACGACCAGGTCGAAGGTACGGCGGCCGCCGCTGTCGAGGACCACGTCCACGGCGTCGCCCCGGTCGTCCAGGGTGGCGATGGAGTCGTTGAAGAGGAACTCGACCCGGTCGCGTATCGGGGTGTACAGCGCGTCGGCCAGGTCGCCCCGGCGCACCTCCAGGTCCAGGCCCTCCGCGCCGCCGGTCAGGGACTCGGGGCGCAGGGAGGCGATCGGCGCGCCGTCGGCGTCGACGAAGGACAGCTTCCGGGTGTCGACGTGGGCCTCGCGCAGGCGCGGGAGGAGGCCCATGCGGGAGACGACCTCGCGGGCGGTGCCGCGGATGTCGATGGCGTAGCCCCCGCCCCGGACGGCGGGGGCCTTCTCGACGACGGTGACGTCGAAGCCGTAGTGGTCGAGCCAGTAGGCCAGGGCGGGGCCGGCGATGCTGGCGCCGGAGACGAGGACGGTGCGGTTCGCGGAGTGGTTCACTGCGGGGGTCCTTCCGGAACAAACCAAAGATACGTACTTTAGGTATCCTTTTGGGGGGTGCAGGTACCCCCGGGACACCTTCGGACCCGAGCATATAGATACCTAACTTAGGTATGCAAGTGGAGTTGATGTGAACGCCGAACCCTCGGGCACGCCGTCGGCGGACGTGCTCGCCGTCATGCCACGGCTCGCGCAGCTGAGCAATGCCCTCAACCGCGGCCGCCTCGCCGAGCGCGCGACCGCGGCCGCCGGGTTCTCGCTCGACCGGCCCGCCATGGGCGTGCTCGTCACCCTCCACATGGCCGACCGGCCGCTACGCGTCGGTGAGATCGCCGAACGGATGCAGGTCGTCGGCCCGCATGTCACCCGCCAGGTCCAGGAACTCGAACGCCGTGGCCTGGTACGGCGCATCGCCGATCCCCACGACCGGCGCGCCAGCCTCATCGAGCCCACCCCCGACGGCGCCGATGCCGCGGGCCGTTACGCCGCCTCCCTGGTCGGCTGGTTCTCCGAGGCCGTCGCCGACTGGTCCGACCAGGACCGCGACGACCTCGGACGACTCCTCGGACGACTCGTCGATGACGTCACCGCCCGCATGAACCGCCTCGACCAGGAGACCGGTGAGACCGGCGAAACCGGCGGGGGAGGGGCGCCTTCGGCGGCTCGCTGACCTGGCGGTCGTACGCCGACTCGCCGCCCCACCACCCGGGCCCGGCCCGGTTCCCCGCGACCGCCCGGGAACCGGGCCTCCCCTCCGGCGGGCTCAGGTCAGCGGGCCGTGCGTCGCCACCAGCGTGCCCAGCGGCATCGGCGGACCGTCCGTACCCGACAGGGCCAGCAGCGGCATGCCGTCCTCCCCGTCACGGCCGAGGTACCGCCACGACCGGCCATGGCGGTCGGCCAGGGCGCGCGCCAGGTCGTAGACGCGGCCGCCGAGCCGGTACGGGGTCACCAGCGTGCGGGACGCGTCGTCCAGCAGGCGGGGCACCTCGTGTGCCGTCAGACGGACCTCCGTGCCCTCGATACGGCCCGTCACCACCTCCGCGTCACCGACCCGCAGCGTCCGCACGTCCGGCGGCACACCGATCACCGTCAGCCAGTACTCCCAGTCCGCCAGCCCCAGTGCGTGGATGTGCACGCCCACCCGGTCCGCGTCCGCCGTGATCTGCGTGACCTCCAGGCGCCCCGCGCTCTCCACCCTCAGCCGCGCGGCCAGCAGAACCGGTCCCCCGGCCCGCTCCACGGTTTCCGGGACCGGGAGCACCTCGTCGTCGGTGAGTGTGACCGGCTCGGGCAGCGGGTGGTCCGACACGGCCTGCGGTCGCGGCGCCGGGTCCTCCGACGGCGGAGCGGGAGCGTGGCGGCGCGTGTGCGGAAGCGTGATCGCACCGCGCAACATCCCGGCAGGCGGCGCCGGAACCGGCTCCAGTCTCGCCGCCGGATCAGGAGGGGCCTCCGCGACGAGCGCCGGGGACATCACCGGTACGGCCGGTTCCGGGGCGGGAACGGGCTCGAAGTACGGCACCCCCACCGGCACCGCCGTGTCGTGGACGGGCCGGTCCCCGGAGTCCGTCGGCATGGCCGGGTCCGGTACGAACACGGCATCGGGGCCTGCGGACACGACCTGTGACGCCAACTCGGAGACGGAATCCGCCTCTTGAGCGAACACCTTGGGCGCACCCGCCGACGGCACATCGGAAGCGAGCCGGACCTCCGGCTCCACGGCCCCCAACTCCGCGCCGGACAGGACCGGTTGAAGATGAGCCGGTCCCTGACGCGGTGCCAGGGGAACAACCCGCTCGGGCGGCCGTTCCAATCGGCGCCCCTCCCCCAGTGCCGCGGCACCGGGCTCCATCAGCCGCCCCTCCGCCCGGAGTTCGGCCACGAACGCGCGCGCGACGCGGGCCAGCCGGTCCGCGAGCTCCCGCTCGACACCATCTTCGCCGCTGAAGTCGAAGCCGCCCGTCATGCCGCCGCTCCCGTGTAGGCCTTGCGCAGCGAGCCCAGGGCGCGCCACTGCAGCGTCTTGACCGCGCCGTCCGTCGTACCGAGCGTGCGGGCCGTCTCGCTGATCGACATCTCGTCCAGGAACCGCAGCCGGATCACCGCCTGTTGGCGGGGCGTGATGCCCGCGAGAGCGTCGAGGAGGCCGTCGACGTCGAGGGTGGACAGGACGGTGTCCTCGGCGGTGCTGACCGGGACGGCCCAGGTGTCGCCGATGTGCGTGATCTGGTCGACGAAGGTCAGGCGGCGGGTCGCGGCCACCTTGAAGTGGTCGGCGACCACATGATGGGCGATGGTGCACAGCCAGGCGCGGATCGGGGTCCCGGTCCAGCGGAACGTGGAGATCTTGGACCAGGCCTTCACGAAGACGTCGGAGGTCAGGTCCTCGGCAAGGGCGGGGTTGGATCTGACCCTGCGGCCGATGAACGCGGCGACGACACCGTGGTGCGATCGGTACAGCTCGCCGAACGCCTCCGGATCACCGTGCCGGGCGCGGGTGATGAGCGCCGGCTCCTTGGGGGTGAGGGAGACGGGGGCGGGGCCGGTCTGGGGGGAAGTGGTCAAAGTCTGCTCCCGGATCTGTAAGTTGGGCGGCCGCTGCGGCCGGGGGTGCGCCGGGGGGCTCCTGCGACGGGTGCGGGTCGTCGTAGACGAGGGTGTCCAGGCAGACGCCGTAGACGCCGCGCAGCGTCCACAGCGTCGGCAGGCTCGGCTGCTTGGTCCCGGCCGCGAGGCGGTGGAGCGTCGACCTGCTGATGCCGGTGCGCCGTGCCACGTCGGCGACACTCGCGTCACCGAACTCCCCCGCCTTGTCGAGGAGTCTGGTCATATGGAGACGGAGCATGGTCAAACGACCCCCTCAGGGACGTGCGCCGCGCGGCTGGCCCCCGCGCACGCAACGTATGCAAGTTGCCCAACTCACGTGACGCAAGGGCATTCTGATTCGCACACAGATGCGAGATTGACCGTGTGGCCTGCGGAAATGTCGATCTAGGTCCTTGACCTGCGAAAGTGCACGCATGCAACTCGCAGGGCCCCACGCGTCCGCGCGCTACCCTCCCGACATGCGGAGCACGGAGGATCTCCACGGAAGCCGGGGCGGGCGTCAGGCCCAGGCGCGGCGCGTCGGCGCGTACCTCACCGCGGTCGCGACGGCGGCCGGGTACGACGTACGCCGACGGCAGGGCGGGCGGGCGCAGTTGGCGGCCGTGACGGGGCTGAGCCTGACGACGATCAGCCGGACGCTGGACGGCAAGACCCTGCCGCTGCCCGCGCAGTTGGCGACCTGGGCGGCCGTACTCAACCTGGATCACGGCCGGATGCTGATGGAGAGCGGCATCATCCCCGCGCAGCGCGGACCGCGTGACGCCGAGCGCGGGGAGCGGCAGGCGGCATCCCATGTGCGGGCATCTGCCGTCCAGGCGTCCCCCGTCGAGACCCATCACGCCCACGAGGGGCCCTGCATCGACCCGTTCTCCCCCGCCGTGTTCTCCGCGCTGGCGTCCCTCTCCCCCGACGAGGCGATGAACGCCTGGGGGATCACCGATCCGGTCCTGCGCAGGACGCTGACCGGGAGCATCGTGCAGGCGATCCAGTTGCAGCGGGAGCTGGACGTGGCGCTCGCCCGGGGGCTGTGGCACGAGGGCGAGTGACACACGGAACGGCCGGAACCCCGGGTGCGGGGTTCCGGCCGTCGGTTGCGGCGCGGGGGCCTGTCAGAAGGCCGTCAGCGTGAGGGTGAAGCCCGACGGGGACGTGTCCTGGATGAAGGACGCGAAGTCGGCGACGTCGTCGAAGGCGAAGCCGTAGGCCTTGCCGTCCTTGGTGGCCTCGTGGATCGCCTTGGAGTAGTGGTTGGTCAGCTCGGCCTTGTAGAAGGCGGCGGCGTCGGTGCTGGGCTGCGCGGTGTCGGTGAGCAGCGTGGACCGGTTGAACCCGGCGCCGAGGACGGCGGCGACGGGACCGGTGGTGCCGTCGTTCGGGGCGGCGAGCTTGCCGTCGCAGAAGAGCACGTCACGGGTGGAGGGCTTGTCGAACGACACCGAGGCCGGTCCGTCGAAGGTGAACTTCTCGCCGCGCACCCGGCCGGTGAAGGTACCCGCGTTGGTGCTGATCTTCAGGTCCTTGCCGGTGAAGGTGCTCCACACCTCGTCGATGTACGGCGCGAAGTAGTCCTTGGCGAAGATGCCCGCGTCGAGACCGTGGCCGGGGGCGATGATGCGCTTGTCGTCCACGATCAGACCGGCGAAGTCCTCGATCTGCTTGACAGCGGCGAAGGCGGCGGCGCGGCCGCCGTCGCGGATGGCGCCCGTGGTCTGGTCCTTCTCGCCGGTGAGGCGGATGTTCATCGGCACGCTGAACATGTCGACCATGGTGGTGTTGCAGAACATGCCGCTGGCGTTGTACGTGAACTCGGCGCAGTCGTGCAGGATCCCGAAGTTGGGGTCGGACTTGACCCAGCCGGCCGGGAACTGGAGCGCTGCGTTGCCGTTGCCGTCGGTCACGGCCTTGAACTTGAGCTTCTCGCCGAGCGAGACGTAGATGCGGCCCGACATGAAGGGCAGGGACAGCTTGGTCTCGGTGCCCGAGAGCGAGATCGCGTAGTCGGTGAAGCCATCGGCGCCGTTGTCGGAGACGGCGATGGGGGCGAGGGTGCCCTCCGGGGTGAGGCGGACCTGCTTGCCGTCCTGGTTGCCGACGACGTAGACGTGGATGTTGCCGTTGTCGAACGAGCCGGTGTTGTTGACGACGGTCACCGGGAGCGCGCCGGAGGCCGCCTTGGTCTTGTTGGCGGGCTGGTCCGCGAGTGCGAAGGGAGCGATGGCGGCCGCGGCCGGGATGGCGACGGCGGCGCCGCCGAGGCCGATCATCAGCTTGCGACGGGTCAGGTTGCGCTGGTGACGAGGCGTCATGTGAGGGGCTCCTTGCGGTGAGGGGCCCGGCCCGGAGGCCGGGTTCCCGGTGGGGGAGGTGAAGTCGCTTCAGAAAGGCGGGGGTTGGACCCCGAGCGCGCTGTTCGGGGTCGCTCGGTTCAGCCCACGGTCCACTTCTGGTTGGCGTTGCCGCCGCACGTCCAGATCTGCAGGCGGGTGCCGTCGGCCGACGAACCGTCCTTGGCGTCCAGGCACTTGTCCGCGCCGACGTTGGTCAGGTCGCGGGCGGAGCTGTAACCCCATTGCTGGGCCTTGCTGCCGTTGCAGCGGTAGAGCTGGACGGCGGCGCCGTTGTCGGTCGAAGCGCCCTTCACGTCGAGGCACTTGCCGAGGGCGCGTACGGTGCCGTCGGTGCCCAGGGTCCACTTCTGGGCGTCGGCGCCGTTGCAGTTGTGCAGCTGGATCGGGGTCTCGTCGGCGTCGGAGGCGCCCGCGACGTCCACGCACATGCCGCCGATGCCCTTGATGGCGCCGGTGCGGGCGGTGCCGCTGCCGCCGGAGTCGGGCTGGTCGGAGGCGGAGACGTGGACGTAGTCGATGGTCATCGTCTGCGGGAAGGAGGTGCTGCCGTCGGGGCCGCCGGGCCAGTCACCGCCGACCGCGAGGTTGAGGATCATGAAGAACGGGTGGTCGTAGACCCACTTGTTGCCGTTCACGTCGGCCGGGGTGCGGGTCTCGTAGGCGTGGCCGTCGACGGACCAGGTGATGGAGTTGGGGCTCCAGTCGACCGCGTAGACGTGGAAGTCGTCGGCGAACGCCTTGCCGTCGGGCGAGTTGTAGGGGGCGCCGATGCCGCCCGCGCCGGAGTAGCCGGGGCCGTGGATGGTGCCGTGCACCGTGTTGGGCTCGTTGCCGACGTTCTCCATGATGTCGATCTCACCGCTGTTGGGCCACCCGGCGCTGCCGAGGTTGTCGCCCAGCATCCAGAAGGCGGGCCACATGCCCTTGCCGCGCGGGATCTTGATGCGGGACTCGAAGTGGCCGTACTTCTGGGTGAAGGTCTGCGCGGTGTTGAGCCGGGCGGAGGTGAACTGGCAGGGGCCGTTCCAGCACTGCAGGCCCGAGTCGGTGTTCTTGCGGGCGGTGATGACGAGGTTGCCCTTGCCGTCGAGCGCCGCGTTGTCCGTGCTCTTCGTGTAGTACTGCAACTCGTGGTTGCCGTTGCCGTTGCCGCCCGTCTCCAGCGTCCACTTGGACGAGTCGGGCGCCTTGCCCGCGGCGCCGTCGAAGTCGTCGGACCAGGTCAGGGCGGGGGCTGCGTCGGCTCTGTGCGCGGCGGGACCGGTCGTGGTGTAGAGGACGGCCGAGGCGAGAGCGGCGGTGCTCAGACACACCAGCCCTGCGAACGACCATCGGCGTGCGCGATGAGCGGCCATGGCGGGGACACACCTTGTCTGTGGGGGGAGTTGCGGGTGGGGACTGTTGGGGGAAGTTGGGGGGGAGTTGTTTGTTTGTCGGGGGTCAGGTGCGGGAAGCCTGTCCGGGCTGCCCTGAGGGGTGCTTGCGGCTTCGGGCGTCGTACCGGTGCACACCGGGCGCGTGGTCCAACGGGGACCCGAGAGCGCTCTCTTGTGTGTGCGGGGGCGCCCGCCGGTGGGCCCTGACCATACGCACGTTCAATTGCCCCGGCCAACCGGAGCGCGGGGACCAAATCCCCTTGAGCTGCGGTTACCTGGGCAATTGCGTGCCGCGTCCAAGGATGTTTAAGGGCCGATTAACCCGCGCTTAAGAAGGACCGGACCAAGAGCTGCGGCGGTGCCGCTATGAACTCACCGCCGTGACCGGGCGGTTCGGGAGCGGGCTGGAGTAGACGACGCTGGTGGTGACGGAGCCGAGGCCGGCGATGCGGCCGGTGGTCCGCTCCAGGTCGCGCATGGAGCGGGCGGCGACCTTCAGGACGAAGCAGTCCTCGCCGGTGACGTGGTGGGCCTCCAGGATCTCGGGGGTCGTGGCGAGCAGGTCCTCGAAGGGCTTGTAGTGGGAGGTCGGGTAGCGCAGTCGGACGAAGGCCAGGACGCCGAGCCCGAGGCGCTCCGGGTCGACGACGGCGGAGTAGCCACGGATCACGCCGGTCTCTTCGAGCCTGCGGACCCGCTCGGTGACGGCGCTGGCGGACATCGAGACGGCCCGCGCCAGCTCGGCGTAACTGGCCCGTCCGTCGCGCTGGAGGGCCGCGAGGATGCGGAGATCGGTGTCGTCGAGGGATTCAACGGTCATGGGCGATTATCGCCACGTGATTCCCGGGTAAGGGCCTGCCATGCCGTGGATCGTCGGTTCCGGCCTGGTGGGACGCTCCGTAGGGTCCTTCCCATGACCGACATCATGACCGACATCGACACGAGCCCGGCTCTCCGGGTGCCGCCCGCGTCCGCCGCCGACGCCGCCGCCTTCTTCACCGCACGTCTGACCTTCCAGGCGGACGTCTCCGATGTGCACGCCTCGCTCGAATCCGGCGATCCGGGGTTCGTCCTGGTCGACTCGCGTGGCCTGGAGGGCTGGGAGCAGGGGCGGATTCCGGGTGCGGTGCATCTGCCCGGCGCCGAAATCCCTTCGCGCGCCGCCGAGTTGCTGGACCCCGCGGTGCCGGTCGTCACCTACTGCTGGGGGCCCGGTTGTGACGGTGCCACCCGCGCGGCGCTCGCTCTCGCCCAACTCGGCTACCGGGTCAAGGAGATGATCGGGGGCGTCGAGTACTGGATCCGCGAGGGGTTCCCGGTGGAGACGGCCGCCGGGGTCGAACGGCACCCGGTCGACCGGCTGACCGCGCCGGTCGGGTCCGTGACGTGCGGGTGTTGAGCGGGCCGTACCGTCCGGCATGATCCCTACGGCCGGATCGGGGTCGTCCGGAAGGTCACATACCCCTCGCCGGGGCCCGGGGCGCGGTTCCAGGGGCGGGTACGGAAGCTGTGCAGACGGCCGTGTTCCAGAGCGAACCGGGGCAGGCGGACGCCGAGTCGGTCCCCGAGCGCCTCAAGGGTCCGGCGTTCGCCGAGGTGGTCCTCCGGGGACTCGCCATCGGCGAAGAGGCGGTCCGGGTCCAGGTCGTACGGCACGGGGCCGCGCTTGGTCCTCGTGGCGCCCCGGACCGTGAACGCGTACCGCTCCTCGCCGTCCTCCGCGACGGAGAGGTGGAAGACGCCGGAGGAGAGCCCACCGCCGCCGACCGCGCCCCACACCGTCACCGCCCGCCTGCCCCGGGACGCGACGATCCCCGGCGGGACGAGACGGCGTTCGTCGAGGTGTGCGCCGGGACTCGGCTCCAGGGCGAAGCTCCAGCCGGGCCCCGCCCGGCCGACGACGGTCGCCGCCCCGTCCGCCCACGGGGTGTCCGGCCGCGCGCCACGGGTCATGCGCCGCGCCTCCCACGGCGTCGCCGGATCGTTGAGGCCCGTGACGCCCTCCGCTCCGATCAAGGCGGGCAGCGCGTCGGGCTCCACGCCCTCCACGAGGACGAAACGGTACGAGGAGAGGAACCTGCCGGTGCCCTGGTCGGCCAGCCAGGCCAGGCCCGGCGGGTCGAGGTCGGCCGTGGGGGCCGGGGGTTCGTCCTTCTGTCCTGCCCGTTCTGCCCGTCCTGCCCGGGGTGTGGCCAGCAGTTCGCGGCCGCGTTCCCGGGTGAGCAGGGGACCGAGAAGCGGGTCGGCGCACAGGCCGACGGGGGCGAGGTGGTCGGGGCCGAGCGGGCGCCATTCGGGCAGGGCGGTGCGCAGGGTGTGCCAGGCGGCGTCCGTGTCGCCCCAGCGGGCCTGTTCGCGCGCCTGCTCCACGGCCTCGCCGAAGGGACCGTCGGCGACGTATCGAAAGGTGCCCTCGCTCAGCCGCCGCAGCAGATCCTGTGCCGTCTCCCGCGCTGTTCTGGTGGCGACCGGTATCCCCACCAGTGCGCTGCTCCGCTGCGTCCGCGCACTTTCGGCCAGGAGCACGGGCAGGAACTCCGGCGCGTACAGCTGGTCGGACGCGAGGCCGTCGAAGCTCACCAGGTAGGTCTCCCCGAGGAGCCGGCGGAGCTGGTCGTGCAGCCCCTTTGCCCGGGGGCGGCCGTACTCCGCCGCGTCCGCCAGCACGGCGGCCGCCTCCTCGTACCGTCCGCTCAGCGCGTCGAGACGGGCGGTATCGACGGACATGTCCAGCGCGCGCGTCGTCGGGTTGACGAACTCCCTTCCCTCGCGCAGCGATCGGGACTCCTCAAGGCGGTGGAACTCGCGGTACATCGCCTCCATGAACGCGCGGAACGACGCGTACCGTTCGGGCGGCGCCGCGTGCCACGGCGCCCAGGTGTACAGGGCCCACTCCCCCGCGTCGTCCGTGTCCCCGGGGTCGAGCAGGACGTAGACGGCGTCCGACTCCACCTGCAGCTCCAGCGCGCGGTGCCACATCCCGGCGAGCAGTTCCTCCTCGGGCGTGGGGTCGTCCTCCAGCTCGCCGGGGAAGTACTCGGACAGGCCGCTCGCGTCCTCGTGCGGCCGGGCCCGCTCCGTACCGGCGAGCAGCCAGACGAAGCCGCCCGCGTGCCGCCAGCCGTCGGTGACCGCGAGGAACGTCCGGTACGAGGGCGGCAGGCGGTGTCCGATCCGCTCCTCCAGGGCGCGTATCCGCTCCTCGGAGGCGGGCGGGAACCCGAGCCAGCGCGCCCGCACGGCCTCCTGGTCGGCGCTCCCCGCGTCGGGGGCCTGCGCGTCCGCCCATTCCCCGCTCCAGCGCTCGAGGAAGGGCCGCCAGCCGTCCACCGTCTCCGTCGTCATGAGGAGATCGTGACAGGGACCACTGACAACGGGGGCGCGGGCGGGCCTGCTGGCTGGCTGGGGTGGCCCCCTCATCGGCTCCGCTCATCGGTGCCGCCTATCGGCTCTCCGCGCCCGCGATGGTCTCCCGCAGCATCCTGCGGGCCGCCGTCAGCTCCTCGGCTCGCCGGTCCAGCGTGCGCAGCTGGTCGCGCAGGGCGTCGAGGACGCCGGGGCAGGGTCGTACGGCGGCCGTGTCGGTGGTGCAGGGCAGCACCTGGCGGATAATGCGTGTCGGCAGCCCGGCGGCGAGGAGGGCGCGGATGCGGTGTACGTCGGCGACGGCCTCGGGGCCGTAGGAGCGGTAGCCGTTGGGCAGCCGGTCGGGGTGGAGGAGGCCCGCGCGCTCGTAGTGGCGCAGCAGGCGTTCGCTCGTGCCGGTGTGCTGGGACAACTCCCCGATCAGCACGGGACGTTCCTCTCGTTTGACCTTCCAACGGTGTCAGGGGCCAACACTGGTCCGGCCGCCCAGTATTCCGGCGGCTCCCCGGCGGTCTCTCCAGGAAGGTGCCCATGATTCTCGATGCCCACAGCCACGTACACGACCCGCTCGGCCCGCAGTTGTCCGCGCTGGACGACGCGGGGGTGGACCGCGCCGTCCTCTTCCTGACCCGGCCGCACCCGGAGCGGGCAACGGATACGGCCTCGCTCCGCCGGGAGATGAGCGTGCTGGAGGGTGCGCTGAGCGGTGGGGCGGGGGACGGATACGCCGAGGCGTGGCGGGAGTTCGACGCGGCGCTCGCCGCGCACCCCGACCGCTTCCTCGGCTTCGGAGCCGTCCGGCTCGACCGTTCGCTCGACGAGACCATGGCCGCCGTGGAGCGGGACGTGGTCGGACGCGGCCTGTACGGCATCGGGGAGTTGACCCCTCCCCCGGACCGCGCGGACCTCATCGAGCCCGTCCTCCAGGCTGCTTGCGGCCACGCCGGTCTGCCGGTGGTCGTCCACGGGTACGCGCCCACGACGGCGTCGGACGTACGCACTCTGGCCGCGCTGGCGGCCCGCTATCCCCAAGTTCCGTTGATCATAAGCCAGTTGGCCGGTGCGAACTGGCTGGACGCGATCGAGCTGGCCCGGGACACACCCAACCTCCATCTCGAACTCTCCACCGCACAGATCGCCTTCGCCGTCCGACTGGCGATCCAGGAGCTCCCGACGCGCACGTTCTTCGGCTCGGACGCGCCGTACGGCGATCCGGTGGTCGCCCGGACGATGGTGGAGCGGGTAACGCCGCGCGGGGAGGTGCGGGAGCGGGTACTCGGGGAAAACCTGGCCGAACTGCTGGGGTTGGGCTGAGCACCCACGTGCCACGTGACGAGCCCGAGGCCGCACCCTGGAAAGACCATCACAGGCCCGACAAGCCCGTAACGGCTCCAGGCCAGACGGATACGGCACGCCAGCCATACTCGTCTTGTTCAGCCTGCTCGACTGAGAAAGTGACGGACTGACCAGCGGCAAGCTCCCGATTACCCTCGGCCTGAATGGCCGAATAGTGTGCCCACACCCTGTCCGGGAGGGCATTGGAAGCGAGTACTCCCCAGCCCATCTCGCCGCGCCACTCAAGCACGTGGCCGGAAAACACCTCCGCAGACGTGGTGTCAGACATTTTCAGTCTCCCCTTGCGACACCGACAATTCGCCGTTCCGGCATGCGCTGCGGTCAGCAGCGTTCGACCGAACGGCGGCCAAGCTAACAGGCAATCGAGAGCAGCTTCAGCCGGACGCCGCGCGCCCCTCCTCACCCCAGCCCACACACCGTCGCCGTCGCGAACACCGCCGTCACCCAGGTCCACAGCACCGCGAGCCCGACATGACCGGCGGTGCGGAGGCGATCGCCGCGCCAGATTCGCGGGGAGAAGTAGGCGAACTCCATGATCCAGCGCAGGCCCCAGAACAGGGTCTGGCCGCAGAGCAGGAACGTCGGCAGGGGTGCGCCGGTGAGCAGGGCCGGGGCGAAGGCCAGGGGAAGGGAGCCGAGCAGGGCGCAGGTCAGGGCGATGAAGAACAGGTGGGCGTAGGAGACTTGGCGGGTGAGCAGGCTGCTGGCGCGCAGGTCGGCGGGCCAGCCCAGTATGCGCGGGAGTGCGACGTGCACCAGCCCCATGAAGATCAGGGCGACGCCGACCAGGCGCAACTGGCCGGTGAGGCTGAGGAGTTGGGTCACCCTTGATCCTTGGTGAAGGTGAAGGCCGTGATCAGGCCCGCGAAGCGGCGCTCGGCGCTGCGTTCCAGCCCCGCGTGGGCGGCGAGCCGCAGCCATTCCCGGCGCGGCAGGAAGTGCCAGGCGCCCGGCCCGAACACGGCCGTGTTGGCCGCGTCTCGCAGGTGCTCGGCGACGAGAAGCGTTCCGCCCGGCCGCAGTAGCCGGACGCATTCGGTGAACAGCCTCTCCCGGTCCTGCGGTTGGCGCAGCTCGTGTGCGGCGAAGACGAGCAGGACGGTGTCGGCCGAGTTCGCCGGGTGCGGCAACTCCCCCGGGCGGCCCGGTACGGCGTGGGCGGGGGGAGGCACCCGGCGCCGGGCGCGGCGCACGGACCCCTCGTTCGTCAGGGTCCGGTCGTACAGGTCGATGACGGTCTGGCGGGCGTTCGGCCAGCGTGCGGCAAGCGGTGCGCTCACCTCGTCCAGGCCGGTGCTCACCACCACGTACTCCGACGGGATGCGTGGCAGCAGCGCCTCCAGCCAGTCGTAGGTGTACAGGCCGGAACGGTCGTAGACGTGCCAACTCGCCGCCGTGGCGGTGCACAGGAGAGTGAGCGCCGCGGCCGATCCCGCCCGGGCGAGGGGGCGCAGTGCGCGGGGCAGGCGTGGGGCGAGGAGGGCGGCGGCTGCCGCGGTTGCCGTACCCGCCACGTACTGAGGCCAGTTGTAGGTGATGACGTCGCGGACGCCGGAGTGCCGGGGCGTCATCGCTCGCCGCCGTTCTCGGCGCGGCGCACACCGCGTTGCCAGCCGTAGTCGACGCCCGCGACGTGGAAGGCGTTGGCGAGGACGGGGTGGGTTCCGGCGAGCGGGCCGTGGTCGAAGAAGGTCAGCCGACGCACATCGACACGGACGGGCTGCGGGTCCCACTGCGTACGGAACGCCTTGACCACGATCACGGAGCGGGTCCGGGGTTCGTGCTCGAAGGTGTAGGGCAGGGGCCCGGCGAAGCGGCGGGCGGCTCGGGCGTCGGCGAAGGGGCTGTGCGGGGGCAGCGGTGCCGGGGCGCCGCTCAGGTCGGCACGCACCTCCAGGTCGGCGTGTCCGTCCTCGCTGTCGACCCGGAATTCCAGGGTGCCGTCCGTGCCGCGTGAACTGATGTTGGCCAGACGGTAGTTGTAGCGGGTGAACAGGTTGCCGCCCAGCCGCATCAACCGGGTGTCGGTGTCGCTGCGGAGGATGCGCAGCCCCCGCATGGTGCGCCCGCCGGGGGTGCGGAAGCGGGTGAAGACGCGGTAGCCGGTCAGCAGGAAGTCGCGGCCCAGCCGGGCGGGCAGGAACGCCGGTCGCAGGGCACGGGTGTCGACCAGGGCGGCGGCCACGAAGCCGTATTCCACGCCCTCTTCATCGCGACGGTACGTGTCGAGTTCCAGGCCCGGTGGCACCAGCGGCTGCAGCACCTCGGCGGGCAGGGCGTACGACAGGACGAGCGAGTGCGCGAAATGCGTGCGCATCGCCATGGGGTGACGTTGCATCAGATATTTCACGGGTCGATCCTCCGGTCCTGGGTGCCCGCGGGGTCCGCGCCCAGCCGCACCACGCGCACGACGCCCCACAGCGCCGATCGGTCCTGCGCCGCCCAGCCGGGCCCCGACGCCGTCGGCTCGCGGAAGCTGCGCAGGACGACGATGCCGCCGGGGCGCACGGCACGACGCACGGCCGTACGCAGCCGGGCGGCGAAGGCGGGGCCGGGCCCGTCGAGCACGTTCGAGAGGGTCACCGCGTCGTAGGCGCCCCTCGGCGCCTGTTCCAGCGCGTCGACCACATCGGCGTGGACGAGGCGGACGTCCGGCGCGAACAACCGTTGCGTGCCGGGGAGTTCGGCCCCCGCGAGCAGCCGCCACATCCAGGGGTTGCGGACATTGGCGTACCCGGCGACGGTCCGCCCCAGGCGCCGCCTGAGCACCTCGTCGAAGCGTGCCGGGACGACGTGCGCGAACGAGGGGCGCAGCGCCACCGCGAGCACCCCGCACGGCCGCAGCGCGAGCCGTGTCAGCCGTGCCAGCCCCAGGCCGTCCAGGGCCGTACTCCAGTGCCGATCCTGTTCCGCCGGGTCGTCGAGCACCAGGAAGGCGCGCAGCTCGGGCCCGCGCCAGGCCGGCAGCAGCGCACCGGCCGTTCCACGGCCCAGCCGCATCAGTGTCTCCGCGGAGCCTTCCGTGATGGCTCCGCCCGCGAGCCGGTCACGCGCGTAGGCGAGTTGTACCGGATTGACGTCGACGGCCGTCACGTCGTGACCGGCCTGCCACAGAGCGGCGGCGGTGTCGCCCGCGGAGGCGATGCACAGCACCCGCGCCCCCGAGCCGGGCAGGACGCGGAGTTCGACCCCGTAGTCCTCGTACATCCGCCCGAACAGAATGCGGGGGCCGCCCGACCCGCTGATGATCCGGCCTCGCGCCCATGGTGTACCGCTCACCGGACCGCCGCTCTCGGCGACATCCGCGCCACCAGCCAGATCAGCGCCAGGAACGCCAGATTCTGGGTGAGCATCCGCCCCGGCTCCGCTATGTGATCCAGGCCGAACAGCAACCCGCCCGCGTTGAACACCACCACGAGCGCCGTCTGTACGGCGGCGGCACTCCGCGCCCACCACTCGGAGAGCACCCACAGACCGACGGCCGCCTCCGCGATCCCGAGGGCGATCAGCGCGGCCGTGACCGCCCAGGCCGGCATGTGGGGAACGTCCCCGACGATGGCCCGCTGGTCCTCCCGCCCCGGCCAGACCTTGCACCACACGCCCTCGTAGAACCACACCAGGGCGACAGCCCAGCGGGCCAACACTCCTTGCCATCCTCGTACTACGCCGCCTGGGGGCGCATCCGCGCCAGGCGCTGCACCGGCCGCACTGGACGCACCGGCGCGGCGCGCGGCCGGAGCGGCAGGCCTGATCAGAAAGTCCATGGACATCCCACCGATCGCAGAATTGAACGTGTTCAAGAACAGCGTACCCATGTGCGACCGCGCGAGATCAAGGTTGCGGAAAAGCCTCGGCCGAGGAACGTGCGGAACCGCCGCGATCCGCAGCACGATCGCGGACACCGGCCCCGCTCGTCAGACCGAAGCCGTGGGAGACGGCGGGTATTCGTCGACGGTCATGGAGTCGTAGAGGCGTGCGCTCTTGGTGATGAGGCGCAGGAGGGGGCGGCTGAGCCCTGCGGGGAGGGCGGAGATCAGGCGGGCACCCTGGGCCAGGCCCGTCACGCCGAGGCGTGAGGTGGGGATCAGGGTCTTGGCCGCGCTGAGTGCGGCCGCGTGGCTGCCGCGCACGTGCTCCGCCATCGCGCGCTCGTAGGCGGGGAAGGCGCGCTCGTGGTCGCCGTCCGCCCGTGCCAGTTCCCCGGCGAGGACGTACGCGCCGACGACGGCCAGGCTGGTGCTGCCGCCGACGGCCGGGCCGGGGCAGTAGCCCGCGTCGCCGACGAGCGTCACTCTCCCCCGCGACCAGGTGTCCATGCGCAGCTGGGTGATCGAGTCGAAGTAGAACGCCGGGGTGCGGTCGAGCTCGTCCAGCCAGCGGTCCACATGGGCGTGCAGGCCGGCGAAAGCACCGCGCAGCAACTCCTTCTGCCGGGGCTCGTCATGGTGGTGGTACTCGAGTTCGCGCTCGCTGCGGAACAGGAACAACGCGCGCGCGTCGTCGAGGTGCCGCGCGCCGTACATCCCGGCGGTGCGGCCGACGCCGACGTGCATGAGGAGCTCGCGGTCGAGGGCGAAGACGTTCGGCAGGGTCAGCACCCCCAGGTAGGCCCCGGTGAAGGCGCTGAAGCGGGACTCGTCGCCGAACGTCAGGCGGCGCACGTTGGAGTGCAGGCCGTCCGCGCCGACGACGAGGTCGAAGCGGCGCGGCGCGGCCTGCTCGAACCGCACCTCGCCGTCGGGCGAGATGGCGGTGATCGAGTCGCCGAAGACGTACTCGACGTCGTCGCGTGTGGCGTCGTGGTAGATCTCGCTCAGATCGTCGCGCATGATCTCGACGTGCCGGTCGGAGGCGGCGCCGAAGATCTTGGAGAGGTCCGCCCGGACGGGACGCCGGGCGCCTTCCCGGTAGACGGTCATCCAGTTCGTGGCGGTGGCCCGCTCCTCGACACGTGGGAGCACACCCATCTTCTCCGAGATGTCCATCGCGGGCCGGAACAGGTCGACCGCGTGGCCACCGGTCTTGCGCAGAGCCGGTGCGCGCTCGACGACGGTGACGGAGAAGCCGTACCTGGTGAGCCAGTAGGCAAGCACCGGGCCCGCGACGCTGGCGCCGGAGACGAGAATCCGCGGGGTGCCTTTCCTTCTCATGCGCTCCACCCGCCCGGCATCGTCGCGGGTGAGCGAGTGGTGGGCCATACCGCGTGCGTCGTCCAGGGGCTCTCCCGGGAACGGGGAGCTCGCGAGTCCGTCGTCGGAGACAGTCATGGGCCCACTGTCGCCTCCGTCGGCCACCCACGGATTGGATGAATGTTCCCCTCAACCGACTCAACTACCATGGAACGGTGCGGACTTTCATGCATGGTTCGGCTGTATGGGACGTCGCGTGTCCGCAGCGGCCGAGCCGGGTTGCCGGTGTCACCATGGCCGGATTCGGTGTCCGTGACCTGGACGCGCTCCGGATGATCCCGCACCCGGCCGTGACGCTGCTCCTGGAGTTCGGCGCGGGGACGCCCGTCGTCGACTGGGCCGCCGGGCAGCGGCAGCAGGGAAGCGTCGTCGCCGGGCCCGGGTTCGGTTCCGGCGGCGCGGTCCGGGCGCGGGGCGAGAACGTCGAGTGCGTCCAGGTGCGCCTGTCCCCGTTGATCGCACGCGCGCTGCTGGGCACCTCCCCCGCCGACCTCGACGGCACCGTCGTATCGCTGGACGCCCTGTGGGGCCGAGAAGCGTCACGCATCCGCGAGCGACTCGGCGAAGTCCCGTCGTGGCAGGACCGCTTCGCGTGGACGGACGCGCTGCTCCTCCGTCGGCACGCGGCGGGGCCACCGGTGGACCCGGAGGTGGCCTGGGCCTGGCACCGGATCACCCGCAGCCATGGCCTGACCCGGGTCGACGCACTCGCGGCCGAGGTCGGCTGGAGCCGTAAGCGGCTCTGGTCCCGCTTCCGGTCCCAGCTCGGCCTGCCGCCCAAGCGCGCCGTGAAGCTGGTCCGCTTCGACCATGCCGTCCACCGCCTGGTCGCGGGCGACGGCACGGCCCGAGTCGCGGCCGACGCGGGCTACGCCGACCAGTCCCACCTGCATCGTGACGTCATGGCGTTCACCGGGGCGACCCCCGTGACCGTGGCCGAAGAGCCCTTTCTCGCCGTGGACGACATCGCATGGCCCAGCCGCGGAACACCCGCCGAGCCTCACGTCCCCCGGGGGGGGTCTCCGCCCCGGTCTCCGGCTGGAGTTGAGACGGCCACCGCTGTGAACGTCGCCGCGGTCACCCGCGCCGGACGGGCCTGACTGCGGTGCTGGCAGGTGTGTCAGTGCCCTCCCGTAGCGTGCATGCCTAAGAGGTCCTAACAAAGGCGTTGGATGTGTCGGTGAGTGATCAGGCAGGTGGCGAGACCGAGGAAGGCCTCGTGGATGTCGTCGCGTCGCTCCCAGCGGATCCGCAGGCGGCGAAAGCCGTGCAGCCAGGCGATGGTGCGCTCGACGACCCAGCGGAAAATGCCCAGGCCAGAGCCGTGTTGCACGCCTCGCTCAGCGATGACCGGGCGGATGCCGCGCTGCCACAGTAGGCGCCGGTATTTGTCGTGGTCGTAGCCGCGGTCGGCAAGCAGCGTGTCGGGTCGATGTCTGGGGCGGCCGACGACGCCGGCAACCGCCGGGATCTTGTCGAGCAGGGGCATCAGCTGGGTGACGTCGTTGCGGTTTCCACCGGTCAGCGACACCGCGAGCGGGATGCCCTGGCCGTCGGTGAGAACGTGGTGCTTGCTGCCCGGCCGTGCGCGATCGACCGGGCTGGGACCGCTTTTGGGCCCCGTCGAGCGGCCCGGACGTGGGAGGAGTCGATCACCGCCCGGGACCAGTCCAGCTTGTTCGCCGCCCGCAGCTTCTTCAGGAGCACCAGGTGCAGTTCGTCCCACACGCCGGCCTCGTTCCACGCGGCGAGGCGCCGCCAGCAGGTCATGCCCGAGCCGAAGCCCAGTTCCTGCGGCAGGTACTCCCACTGGATGCCCGTGTGCAGGACGAACAGGATCCCGCACAGCGCCTGCCGGTCCGGGACTCGCGGTCTGCCCTCGACCAGCTTCGGACCCGGCACGGGCAGCAACGGCTCGATGAGCGACCACAGTTCGTCCGAGACGATCCAGGGCCGCGACTGACGTTTCCCCACGATCGGACCAACGACCAGCCAATCCGAAAGTCACATGATCAACGGCTTCTGTTAGGACCTCT
>NZ_WWIR01000231.1 GCF_009863025.1 Streptomyces sp. SID4985
TGACCGTACGGCCGTCCAGGTGGCGCAGGTCGAGCGTGCCGTCCCAGCGGCCGCCGGAGGGGACGGGCGCGCTGCCGTCGGACGCGAGCAGGCGGGCGGCCGGGCGGCCCAGGACCGCGTCGGCCGGGTGGCCGAGCAGACGCCGGGCGCCCTCGTTCCACTCCAGCAGTGTTCCGTCGTCGGCGATCACGGCCCGGGCCGTCGCCGCCTCGTCGAACGGATAGCCCCGGCTCATCGTCGCCACTCCCAAGCGCGTGCGCGCAGAGTCGACAGGCGCACCTCCGTCATCCAGCCTAGGCCCTGTCGGCGAACCCCCGCCTGCTGTGCGGGTCCGGGCGGGACGCGGGGCGCCAGGCCGCCCGGGACGCGGGGCGGCAGGCGACTGGGCCGGGGCAGACGGCCCCGCCGTGCCGCCGCGTCGTCAGATGCGGGCCGTACCGGCACCTTTGCGCCCCGCTCAGGTGCGGTAGCCGAGGATCGTCATCATGCCGCTCTCCGAGTGGTACTGGTTGTGGCAGTGCAGCATCCACAGGCCCGGGTTGTCGGCGTCGAAGTCGAAGACCAGCTTGCGGTGCGGCAGGACGATCGCGGTGTCCTTGCGGGCGCCCGCCGCGTCGAGGCCGGTCATCGCGAAGGTGTGGCCGTGCAGATGCATGGGGTGCCACATGTCGGTGGCGTTGATGAGGGTGACCCTGACCCGCTCCCCGGCCTTCACGGGGTGGCGCTGGCGCACGTCGTACGGCTTGTGGTCGAAGCTCCAGTCGTACTTGCCCATGTTGCCCGTCGCCCTGATCCGCAACTGGCGGTCGGGCTCGCGCTCGGGCAGGGCCGCCGAGTCGGCGGGGCGCAGCCGGTTCGCGAGGACGATGTTCCCGTCCAGCTCGTCGGGGTGCACATCGGGGAGCGGAACGGTTCTGCTCTTGTCGGTGCGCAGCACCGCGATGGCCTGTCCGTTCTTGCCCTCGGCCTTCGCCACGAGCGGGAAGACGCCGTCCTTCGCGGTGAACAGCACGTCGTAGCGCTCGGCCATGCCCACGAGCAGCGCGTCGGTGTCGCAGTGCTGCACGGGGTAGCCGTCGCTGTGCGTGACCGTCATGGTGTGACCGCCGAGCGCGACCCGGAAGGCGGTCTCGGAGCCCGCGTTGATGATGCGCAGCCGGACGCGCTCACCGGGGCGGCAGCGGAAGCTGGTGGGCTCGCCCGGGCGGCGGCCGTTGACGAGGTAGACGGGGAAGTCGACGCTGCCGCCCATGCTGTGCAGCATGCGGCTGTAGGAGTGGTGCAGTCTGCGGTCCGGGCCGTTGTCCACGTGCGTGGTGGTGGGGTGGGCCGACGGGTGCTGCGGGCCCATCCCCATGTCCATGCTCATGCTGTCGAGCATCGCCGAGTCCGGGACGAGCTGACGGAGCACCTTGTCGGGGGTGGAGCCGTTCACCCCGTCGAGCCAGTCGTCCAGGACGACGATCCACTCCTGGTCGTAGGAGAGCGGCTCGCGCGGGTCGTCGATGATGAGCGGCGCGTACAGCGCGCGGTCCGGCTGCATCCCGACGTGCGAATGGATGAAGTAGGTCCCCGGATCGGCGGCCGTGAAGCGGTAGGTGAAGTCGCTTCCGGAGGCGACGGCCCGCTGGGTCAGCCCCGGCACGCCGTCCATGTCGCAGCGCAACCGGATGCCGTGGAAATGCAGGGTGGAGAACTCCGGCAGCCGGTTGGAGAAGGTGAAGCTCAGCACGTCACCCGCGGTGGCGCGCACCAGCGGCCCCGGGAGCTGGTCGTGGTAGGCCCAGGTCCGCACACTGCGGCCGCCGAGGTCCAGCGTGGTCTCCCGGGCGGTCAGCCCGACCATGCGCACCCGTCCCGAGCCGCGTCTGCGTTCGGCGGCACGGACCTCCGGACCCGACGGGTCGACATATCCCTGGGGTCCCGGGGGGACGAATGCCTTCTCGGCCGCCGACGCGCCGCTTGCCCCCGGACCCGGCCTGGGGCGGGAGCCGGAGTCCGTGCAGGCAGCCAGGAGACCCGCGCCGGCGGCAGCGAACGGGGCTCGGAGCAGGGTACGCCGCGAAGGTGTATGCATAAAGGAAATAAGACACTTTTTGTGCTGATATGTGATGGATCTGCGGCGGCGCGTCCGCTGGTGTCGGGCCCGCACCGCCCCGGGTACCGGCCGAAAAGGCCCGTCAACTGGCGGAATTTACGGCCAAGTACCCGCGCTGTACCGTGAGGTCATGCCAGCTCTGAATGTGGAGTTCAGCGAACGCGAACTGGCCGACCTGCGCCAGATCGCCAAGGAGCGCGGTACGTCGATGAAGGCCCTCGTGCGCGAGGCCGCCGCCGCGGACATCGCCCGGCACCGGGCACTGCAGGAGGGCGCGGAGACCTTCCGCAGCTTCTTCGCCGCCCACGCGGGGGAGTTCGCGGCGGCCTTCCCGGACGACGAACCGGCCGTACGGAGCGCCCCCGCAGCCACATCCACACCCGCTTCCGCCGATGGCGAGGCCGCCTGAGCGATGCCGTCGCCCGTCATCCACATCGACGTCCCCTGGCTGCTGCGGCGGTACGAGGAGGTGCTGCCCGGCGCCGCCGCGGTGGGAGACCTCTCCGTCCTGGTCGCCGCCGTGGCCCGGCACCGGGTGCAGCCCCCCGGGCCCGGGGTGGAGGCCGACGCCGCGTGGCGGGCGGCCGCCCTGCTGCACACCCTCGCCGTGCTCCGGCCCCTGCCCTCGGCCAACGCGCGGTTCGCGTGCGCCACCGCCGTCGCCTATCTGGCGGTCAGCGGCGTGCGCGTCGAACCGCCGCCCGGCGCCCTCACCGGACTCGTGCGCGACCTGCGCTCCGGCGCGGCCGACGTGAACCGCGTGGCCGGCCGGCTCCGTTCCTGGCAGATCTGACACCGCCCGGCGGACGGGGGAAGCCGTCGTACCGCCGGCCGAGGCGGTGGGAACGGACCGGCCGGCCTGCCCCGAACGCGGAACCGCCGTTCCGCCGGGGCCTCCCGGAAAGGACCGGGACCAAGTCCACACCGCCGGGCCTCCCGGCGACACCGTGCGCGGCGGGGTGATGGGCGCGCGTGTTTCACACGGGGCGCGAGAGAACACACCGCCGGGGGTTTCGAAGACTTCCTTTCAAAACCGGTGATGTGGGACGGGCGCCTTGTTGCTTGTGCAGAAGTTGTGCGAGGGTTGACACACCCGCGCGGGGGGTAAGGTCCGGGACCACTTCGGCAGTTGAGGAACCGGGGCGGGGGACGACGCCGGTGACTTCCCGCTCCCCGTGCGCACCCCGGAGGTTCGCTCCCGGCTCCCACGCACCGCACGCGCCAAAGGAAACCGCTCAAGTGACCACCCCCCGACCTCCCCGTCCCCCGTACCCGCACGGCGGCGACCCGGGTGAGTCCGACGAGTCGCTCGCCGCGCCCCTGCGCGCCGGTTCCGACGCGGAGTCGTCCCGCTCCGCCGCCCTGCTGATGGCCCGTCACTGGCAGCCCGCCACCGACTACGCGGTCATCTGCCTGGCGACGTCCGGACCCGTCGCCCAGATGGTCACCGCGGCCGCCTTCCACCAGGTCCTCGACCGGCTCCGCTTCGGCGAGCCCGCCGTGGCCCTGCGCCCCCGGCTGCTGCTCACCGTCCGTGACACCATCGTGGACTGGGCCGCCGCCGACCGGATCACCGCCGCGCTGCCCGGTCTCGGCAAACCGGCGGGGGGACGCGGGATGCGCGCCGCCAAGTCGCTGACGCCGGAGAACCGCGCCCTCGCCGAGCGCTCCTTCCACGCCCTGGCCCCGCTGGAGCAGGCCCTGCTGTGGCACACCGCCGTCGAGGCGGAGCCGCTCGGTGTCCCGGCCGTCCTGCTCGGCCTGGACGAGGGAAGCGCCGCCGCCGCGCTGGAGCAGGCCCGGGAGCGGTTCCGCGAGGGCTGCGTCCGCGCCCACCGCGAACTGGCGCCCAGCGCCGAGTGCCGCCACTACAACCGCCTCTTCGACGTGCCGATCCGCCGGGGCGGCGACCTGCTGCCCGACGTGCGCAGGCACCTGGCCGCCTGCACCTACTGCCGGCACGCCGCCGAACAGCTCGGCCAGATCGACACGGCGCCCGGCGCCCTGCTCGCCGAGGCCGTCCTCGGCTGGGGTGCCCGCCGCTACCTCGACTCCCGCCCCGGCCGCTCCGGGGCCGCCGC
>NZ_WWIR01000232.1 GCF_009863025.1 Streptomyces sp. SID4985
GGCGGGGGCGGAGTGGGGAGAACGCGCTGGTGGGGGCGGGGGTGGGTGCGGAATCGATACCTCTGTCTTCTGTCGAGTGAACGTGCGCTGTGTGCGGGGCAGTTGACGAGGGGCGTCCCTGGCTTCCGCAGTGGAGGTGATGCTCGATGTACGAGCGGGACGACAAGGCTGCGGCACGGGCGCGGGACGCGATCGACATCAACGACTTCGTTTTCGCGGCCACCGGGACGCGGGTGCGAAGGCTGACCACGCCGGAGGGCGAGCACTGGTTCCCGGCAGTGGACGTGGCCGTGAGCCTGGGCTACGCGAATACCCGGCAGGCACTGCTGTGGCATGTCTCGGAAGCCGACCACTTGACTCTCGGCGAGCTTGCGCGAAGCGTCTGTGGAGTAGACGCTCTGCGCAACGTTGCAGGTCGCGGGCTCAACAAGACGATGCGAATGGTGAATCTCCGGGGACTCATCGCCCTCGTCAACGGCTGCACCAAACCAGAGTGCGCACCCTTCAAGACCTGGGTCTCCGAAGTCATCGCCACCATCCAGCGCGACGGTTCCTACAGTCTCGACCCCGCCCCCGTGCAACCCGCGCCCGGCGGGAGCACCGCCTATCTCATGCCCGACGAAGTCGCCGAGGCCATCGTCCGGCTGGAGGAGCGGAACATCCGGGCCGACGAGGCGATGGTGGTCGCGCGGCTGGAGGAGATCGAGCAGGCGCGGCGGGCGAACGAGGAGCGCGGGCGAACGAACGATCACCTCGGCTCTCTCGGCTCCCGAGCCGGAGGGCTCCACCACGTCCTCGGCCGCATCGCCGACACCCTCGACCTCATCGCGGAGCGGCTCCAGCCCCCGGCGCCGCGCACCGAAGCCGAAGCAGTACCCGCACCGCCCCCGCCCCCGCCCCTCACCCCCCAGCGCCTCCTCGCGACCTGGCGGGCCCGGAACCTCGTCGTCACCGACGACGTGCACGCCGTGGCCGTCCATCTCGCCCCGGCCCTCGTACGCGGCCCGGTCCCCTGCAGGCTGGAGGAGGTCGCCGAGCGCACCGGGCTCACCCTCGACCGGGTGCACGACTGCGTGCGGATGCTGATCAAGCGGGGGTGTGTGCGCCAGGCGGGGAACGCGGGGGACGGTGTGCCGGTGTATGTGCTGCCGTAACCCGGCGCGTGCCCGCGCTGTCGGTGCCGTCTCCTACCCTCGACCGTGATGACAGCGACCGCACGCGTATGGAGATGCTCCGGCCTCCGCTGGACCCCGGAGGGCCCCGCGCTGGTGTGGGACGGTGGGCGGCGCAGTCCGCTGACCCGGGGGAAGCGGGTCGCCTTCGCGGTGGCGGAGGACACGACGCGCCGGTGTGTAGGCGCACGCGGGAACGACTGCCCGTTGCGGGCGGCGGTGTCGGGGCGGAGTACCGGTGCCCGGTGCGAGGAGTGCGCACGGCTGGACCGCGCGCATTCGGTGGCCGCCGACACACTGGCCGACGATCCGCGTCCGTACCGTGTCTATCTGGCCTGGTTCGGCCCCGGCATGACCAAGGTCGGCATCACGGCCGCCGAGCGGGGTTCCGCGCGCCTGCTCGAACAGGGCGCCGTCTGTTTCAGCTGGCTCGGCACCGGCCCCCTGATGGCGGCCCGCCGCACCGAGGAGCTGCTGCGCGCCGCGCTGAACGTGCCGGACCGGGTGCCGTACGCCGAGAAGCGCGCCGTACGGGCGCAGTTGCCGCAGACGAGCTTCGAACGTGCGCGAGAAGTGAGCGAGTTGCATGCTCAGGCCCGCGCCCTGCCCGCCTGGCCCGAGTCCCTCGACCCTGCCCCTTGCCAAGTCGTCGACCACACAGAGGCGTTCGGCATCCAGCAAGCCGAACCCGCCCTCGCCGACGTGCGCGAGCTGATCCCCGGTGGCACCCTCGCCGGTGAACTCGTCGCCGTCGCCGGACCCGATCTGCATCTCGCCGTCGACGGTCATGGGGTCGTCGTCCTCGACACACGGCTGATGACCGGCTGGGACCTCGTCACGCCACAGCCGTCGCACAGCGGTGAACCGGCCATCCCGGTGAGGAAGTTCGCGGCAGGGTCGGCCAGTCGCCAGGACGGCCTCTTCTGACGGGTGCCGTTCTGCCCCGCCCTGCGCCGAACGGGCGCGGCAATCCCCCATGAATCACCCAAGCGTTTCCCACCCATGTCCCAAACAACCCCCCGATCGGCCCCTTTCCGCTCACCCCTCGCGCATTTCTCAGTGAAATCACAGATTCCCGAAAGTCTCTTCTCAGAGGCCGCGGACATGGTTCCGCCATGACCACGACCTCGCCCCAGGGGCGCACCGAACTGCTGAGGCCGGACGGGAGCCCCGTCCGTGTGCTGGTGGTGGACGACGAGCTGTCCATCACCGAACTGCTGAGCATGGCCCTGCGGTACGAGGGCTGGCAGATCAGGAGCGCGGGGGACGGTCAGGGGGCGCTGCGCACCGCACGGGAGTTCCGGCCCGATGCCGTGGTGCTGGACATGATGCTGCCGGACATGGACGGCCTGACCGTGCTGAGCAGGCTGCGCCGTGAACTGCCCGACGTACCCGTGCTGTTTCTCACCGCCAAGGACGCGGTGGAGGACCGGATCGCCGGACTCACGGCGGGCGGCGACGACTACGTGACCAAGCCGTTCAGCCTGGAGGAGGTCGTGGCCCGGCTGCGCGGGCTGATCCGCCGGTCCGGGGCGGCCGACCGGAGGTCGGACTCCATGCTGGTGGTCGGCGACCTGACCCTGGACGAGGACAGCCACGAGGTGACCCGGGGCGCCGACTCCATCCACCTCACCGCGACCGAGTTCGAGCTGCTCCGCTTCCTCATGCGCAACCCGCGCCGGGTGCTCAGCAAGGCGCAGATACTGGACCGGGTCTGGTCGTACGACTTCGGTGGGCAGGCCAACGTCGTCGAGCTGTACATCTCGTATCTGCGCCGGAAGATCGACGCGGGCCGGGAGCCGATGATCCACACCCGGCGCGGCGCGGGTTATCTGATCAAGCCCGCCGTGTCATGAGCGGTCATGGCCGCCGCGTCCTGAGCGAGTCACAGCGGCCGCGCGGGTCACGGCGGCCGCCCCGGACCGGTGGCCGCCGCACCGCGCGGCCGCGCACGCTGCGGACCCGGCTGGTCGTCGCGTCCGTGGCGCTGATCGCCGTGGTGGCCGCGGTGATCGGCACGGTGACCACGCTGGCCCTGCGCGAGCATCTGTACGACCAACTGGACGGCCAGGTAAGGGAGGTCGCCCAGCGCGCGGGCTTCCACCCGTTCCAGCTCCCCGAGGTCGGGGACACCGATCCGGGGAGCGGGGCCGACACGTCGAGCCCGGCCCAGAAGGTCCGCACGCTGCTCACCACGGGACCGACACGGCCCGGGACCGTCGCCGGGTTCGTGCGGGACGGCCAGGTGGTGTCCGCCGCCCGGACCGTGCAGCACAACGACTACCTCAACAGGTTCCAGATGCGCGCGACCGCGCTCACCGCCGACCAGGTCACGGCGCTCTCCGCGGTGCCACGGGACAACAGTCCGCACACCGTGCACCTGCCGGGGCGCGGTGACTACCTCGTACGGTTCACCACGGCCAACCACGGCGCCGACCAGTTCTACGTCGCCCTGCCGACCGCCGACGCCGACGGCACCGTGGACACCCTCGTCCTGGCCGAGGTCTGCGTCACCCTCGCCGGACTCGTCGCCGCCTCGCTGGCCGGAG
Organism: Streptomyces sp. SID4985; assembly: GCF_009863025.1. Classification (GTDB taxonomy): domain Bacteria; phylum Actinomycetota; class Actinomycetes; order Streptomycetales; family Streptomycetaceae; genus Streptomyces. The sequence continues at coordinate 3,722 of NZ_WWIR01000232.1, forward strand.
CCGTCATCGTCGGCGTGGCCACCCGCCCGCTGCGCCGGGTCGCCGCCACCGCCACCCGCGTCTCCGAACTCCCGCTGCACAGCGGCGAGGTGAACCTCAGCGAGCGCGTCCCCGAGGCGGAGTGCGACCCGCACACCGAGGTCGGCCGGGTCGGCGCCGCGCTCAACCGGATGCTCGACCATGTGCACGGCGCCCTGCACGCCCGCCAGCAGAGCGAGACGCGGGTACGGCGTTTCGTCGCCGACGCCAGCCATGAACTGCGCACCCCGCTCGCCTCGATACGCGGCTACGCCGAGCTGACCCGGCGCGGCCGTGAACCCGTCGGCCCGGACACCCGGCACGCGCTGGGCCGGATCGAGTCCGAGGCGGCGCGGATGACGCTGCTCGTGGAGGACCTGCTGTTGCTCGCCCGCCTTGACGCGGGCCGCCCGCTCCAGTTCGAGCAGGCCGACCTGGTCCCGCTGGTCGTGGACACCGTCAGCGACGCGCGCGCGGCCGGGCTCGGCCACAACTGGCGGCTCGACCTGCCCGACGAGCCCGCGCTCGTGACCGCCGACGTCGCCCGGCTGCACCAGGTCCTGGTCAACCTGCTGGGCAACGCCCGCACCCACACCCCGCCGGGCAGCACCGTGACCGCGCGGGTGCGTCCGCGTGGCCCCTGGATGTGTGTGGACATCGAGGACGACGGCCCCGGCATCCCGACCGAGCTGCTGCCGCACGTCTTCGAACGGTTCGCGCGGGGCGACTCGGCGCGCACCCGCGCCACCGGGTCCACCGGCCTGGGTCTCGCCATCGTGCGGGCCGTCGTCCTCGCGCACGGCGGCGACGTGCGCGTGGAGAGCGCGCCGGGCCGCACCGTGTTCACCGTCCGGCTGCCCCTGACGCCGGGGAAACCGCTGCCGTCCGGCCGCCCGGAACAGTCACTCCTGACGCAGGGGCAACCGGAACACCGGCCTCACTCACAGCCGGACCACAGCGTCACCACACCCGCGCGACAGGGCGCCTGACAAGAGTCACTTCCATGCGAAGCGACTCTTCTCCCGGCACCCTGCCGGCGCGGGAGCACCTCCCCGCCGACGCCGCGGGCACGCCGGTCCTGGACGTAGTCATCCCGGTCTACAACGAGGAGAAGGACCTCGAACCGTGCGTGCTCAGGCTGCACGAGCACCTGACCCGCACCTTCCCGTACGGCTTCCGCATCACCGTCGCGGACAACGCGTCCACCGACACCACCCCGCTCGTCGCGGCCGGTCTCGCCGCCGCCCTGCCCGAGGTGAGCGTCCACCGGCTTGAGCAGAAGGGCCGGGGCCGCGCCCTCGCGGCGGTGTGGTCCGCCTCCGACGCGCCGGTCCTCGCCTACATGGACGTCGACCTGTCCACCGACCTCAACGCCCTGCTCCCGCTGGTGGCCCCGCTGATCTCCGGCCACTCCGACCTCGCGATCGGCTCCCGGCTCAGCCGGGCCTCCCGGGTCGTGCGCGGCCCCAAGCGGGAGTTCATCAGCCGTGGCTACAACCTGATCCTGCGCGGCTCGCTCCAGGCCCGTTTCTCCGACGCGCAGTGCGGCTTCAAGGCCATAAGGCGCGACGTGGCCCAGGTGCTGCTGCCGCTGGTGCGGGACACCGGCTGGTTCTTCGACACCGAGATGCTGGTGCTCGCCGAGCGGGCCGGGCTGCGCATCCACGAGGTGCCGGTGGACTGGGTCGACGACCCGGACTCGACCGTGCACATCGTGCGCACCGCGACCGACGACCTCAGGGGCGTCTGGCGCGTCGGCCGCGCGCTCGCCACCGGCTCGCTCCCGCTGGACCGCCTCGCCCGCCCCTTCGGGGACGACCCGCGCGACCGCGAGATCTCGGACGTGCCCCGCGGCCTGGCCCGCCAGCTGGTCGGCTTCTGCGTGGTCGGCGGCCTGTCCACCCTGTTCTACCTGCTGCTCTACAGCGTCTTCCGGCAGTTCTCCGGCTCCCAGGTGGCCAACGCGCTCGCCCTGCTGCTGTCCGCGCTCGCCAACACCGCCGCCAACCGCCGCCTCACCTTCGGCGTGCGCGGCCGGGGCGGGGCCGTACGGCACCAGGCGCAGGGCCTGGTCGTCTTCGCCATCGGACTCGCCCTGACCAGCGGCTCCCTGGCCGCCCTGAGCGCGGCCACCACGCACCCCGCGCACTCCACCGAGCTCGCGGTCCTCATCGCCGCCAACCTCGCGGCGACCGTCCTGCGCTTCCTCCTCTTCCGCGCCTGGGTCTTCCCGGACCGCGCCGCCGAGCCGGTACGGCAGTCGGCCGAGCCCACCGGACAGGGCGCGCCCTTCGTGCCGTTCACCCCGGCCGCGAAGCACGCGCGGACCGGGTACGACACCGAGCCGCCGTACGCCCCACAGGTCCCGCAGACCCCGTATGCCCCGCAAGCCGCGTACGCCTCCCACACCCCGTACACCCCACCGACGTCGTACGACGACCCGACCACCACCACCCGACCGGGGGACGCCCGATGACCACCCAGTACGACCGGTTCACCCCGCCGGAGGCACCCGCCCCGGCCCCCGAACCCGTGGCCCAACCCGCCGACTCCCGGCCCCCGTTCGCCCGCAGGGTGTGGCGCGGGCGGTCCGAGGACCCGGCCTGGGCGCGCCCCGCCTTCCTCGGGCTGCTGGCCGCGACGCTGGTCCTCTACCTGTACAACCTCAGCGCCTCCGGCTACGCCAACTCCTTCTACTCGGCGGCCGTACAGGCGGGCAGCACGTCCTGGAAGGCGTTCTTCTTCGGCTCGCTGGACGCGGGCAACGCCATCACCGTCGACAAGCCCTCGGCGTTCCTGTGGCCGATGGAACTGTCGGTCCGGATCTTCGGCCTGAACTCGTGGGCGATCCTCACCCCCGAGGTCCTCATGGGCGTCGGCACGGTGGCGGTCGTGTACGCGGCCGTACGGCGCCGGTTCAGCCCGGCCTCCGGCCTGATCGCGGGCGCGGTGCTCGCGCTGACGCCGGTGGCGGCGCTGATGTTCCGGTTCGACAACCCGGACGCGCTGCTGGCCCTGCTGATGGCGCTGGCCTGCTACTTCGTCGTCCGTGCCGTGGAGGACGGGCGGACGAAGTGGCTGGTGTGGGCGGGTGTGGCGATCGGTTTCGCGTTCCTCGCCAAGACGCTCCAGGCGTTCCTGGTCCTGCCTCCGCTGGCGCTGGTCTACGCCGTCTGCGGGCCCACCCCCCTGCGCAGGCGGCTCGGGCAGCTGGCCCTCGCGACCGGCGCGCTCGTGGTCGCGGGCGGCTGGTGGGTCGCGGTGGTCGAGCTGTGGCCCGCGTCCTCCCGCCCGTACGTCGGCGGTTCGCAGCACAACAGTTTCCTGGAGCTGACCTTCGGCTACAACGGCCTCGGCCGCATCAGCGGCGACGAGACCGGCAGCGTCGGCGGCGGTGGCGGCCGGGGCGGCGCCGGTGGCGGCGGGGCCTGGGGCACGACCGGCTGGGACCGGATGTTCGGCACCGAGGTCGGCAGCCAGATCTCCTGGCTGCTTCCGGCCGCGCTGATCCTGCTGGTCGCGGGCCTGTGGGCGACGCGCAAGCTGGGGCGCACGTCCGTCACCCGCGCCTCGTTCCTGCTCTGGGGCGGCTCGCTGCTGATCACGATGGCGGTCTTCAGCTACATGGCGGGCATCTTCCACCAGTACTACACGGTCGCCCTCACCCCCTACCTCGGCGCGGTCACCGGCATGGGCGCCGGGCTGCTGTGGGAGCGGCGCAAGGAGACCTGGGCCGCGCTCGTCCTGGCCGCCGCCTCGGTGGCCGGGGGCGCGTGGGGGTACGTGCTGCTCAACCGCACGCCCGACTATCTGCCCTGGCTGAGGTGGCTGGTGCTGGTCGGCGCCCTCGTGGCGGCCCTCGGTCTGGTCTTCGCCGCCCGGCTGGGCCGTCCCCTCGCCCTCGGCGCGGCCGGGCTCGGCCTCGCGGCGGCGCTCGCCGGTCCGACGGCGTACACCCTGAGCACGGTCGACTCGGCCCACACGGGCTCCATTCCGACGGCGGGTCCGGCGGGCGCGAGCATGATGGGCTTCGGGGGCGGCGGCCGGCGCGGCGGGATGCGCGGCGGCTTCC
>NZ_WWIR01000233.1 GCF_009863025.1 Streptomyces sp. SID4985
AAGGTGCCCGCGGCCGCCCCGCCCCCCGCCTGGCGCGCGCTCGCGGGCCGCGCCGACGTCCGCACCCTCTCCCTGCTCGGGGTCCTCGCCGTCCTGATCGTGATCGGCGGGGTCACCAAGCCGGACGAGTTCCTCGACACCCGCAACCTCCAACTCGTCCTCACCCAGGCCTCGGTGATCGGCGTCGTCACCGTCGGCATGACCTTCGTCATCACCTCCGGCGGCATCGACCTGTCCGTCGGCGCGATCGTCGCCCTCGCCTCGGTGTGGGCGACGACGGTGGCAACCCAGGACTTCGGGTTCGCGGGCATCCTCTTCACGGCGGTGATCGTCGGCGTGGGCTGCGGCCTGGTCAACGGACTGCTCGTCGCCTACGGCGGCCTGGTCCCGTTCATCGCCACGCTCGCCATGCTGGCCTCGGCGCGCGGACTGGCCCTCCAGATCACCGACGGGCGCACGCAGATCGTCACCGTCGACTCGGTCCTGAGTCTCGGCGAGCGCGACGCCTACGTCCTCGGCATCCCTCCGCTGGTCCTGGTCTTCGCCGTCGTCACCGTCATCGGCTGGCTGGTGCTCAACTGCACCACCTTCGGCCGCCGCACCGTCGCCGTCGGCGGCAACGCCGAGGCCGCCCGGCTCGCCGGCATCGACGTACGCCGCCAGCGCCTCTACCTCTATCTGCTGTCCGGGCTGTGCTGCGGGATCGCCGCCTTCCTGCTGATCATCCTGTCCGGCTCCGGCCAGAACACCAACGGCAACCTCTACGAGCTGGACGCCATCGCCGCCGCGATCATCGGCGGCACGCTGCTCACCGGGGGACGCGGCACCATCACCGGCTCCGTGCTCGGCGTCCTGATCTTCACCACGATCACCGACATCTTCGCCCTGAACAACCTCCAGACCGACGTCCAGCAGATCGCCAAGGGCGCGATCATCGTCGCCGCCGTGCTGGTCCAGCGCCGGACCGCGACCTCGACCTGAGCGCACCCGCGACCACCGTCCGGGCAGACCCGAGACCCGACCCGAGCACACCCGAGCCCCGAGGAAAGGTTCACCGCCATGTCACACCTCCCCAGTCGCAGAGGACTGCTGTTCGGGAGCGCCGCCGTCTCCGCGGGCGTCGTGCTCGCCGGGTGTACGAGCAACGAGTCCAAGGACGAGAAGACCGGCGCGAACGACCAGCCGGTCGCCGACGACAAGCCCGGCAAGCCCGTCACCATCGGCTTCGCCGGTCCGCAGGCCGACCACGGCTGGCTCAACGCCATCAACGACAACGCCAAGAGCCGCGCCAGGAAGTACTCCGACGTCACGCTGGAGATCACCGAGGGCTCCAACGACACCGCCGCGCAGATCGGCCAGATCGAGACCCTCATCAACAAGAAGGTCGACGTGCTGGTGGTGCTGCCCGCCGACGGCAAGGCGCTCACCCAGGTCGGGCTGAAGGCGATGCGCGCGGGCATCCCGGTCGTCAACCTCGACCGGGTCTTCAACAGTCCCCAGGCGTACCGCTGCTGGATCGGTGGCGACAACTACGGCATGGGCCTCAACGCCGGTCACTACATCGGCGAGAAGCTCAAGGGCAAGGCGAACGCCCGCGTGGTCGAGCTGGCGGGGCTGGACAATCTGGAACTCACCCAGCAGCGGACCAAGGGCTTCGACGACGCGCTCAAGAACTACCCGAACATCAAGAAGGTCGCGCGCCAGGCCGCCGAGTTCACCGTCGAGTCCGGACAGGCCAAGATGGCCCAACTCCTGCAGGCGCAGTCCAAGTTCGACGCCCTGTGGAACCACGACGACGACCAGGGCGTGGGCGCGCTGCGCGCCATCGAGCAGGCCGGACGCGACGACTTCCTGATGGTCGGCGGAGCCGGTGCGCTCGCCGCGTTCCAGGCGATCAAGCGGGGCGACAGCGTGCTCAAGGCGACCGTCCTCTACCCGCCGACGATGGCCGCCTCCGCGATCGACCTCGCCCGCGCCCTCGGCCAGAACAAGGGCATCGGCGGCCTCGCCGAGTTCGAGATCCCCGCCTCCCTCACCCTCTACTCGGCCGTCGTCGACAAGGGCAACGTCGACCAGTACATGCCCACCGGCTTCCGGTGACGGGGCCCTTGCCGCACCCGCACGGCACCACCCCGTACGAGGACGAGGAGAGGACCCACCGCATGGCACAGCCGCAGCAGTCAGCAGGGGCGCAGGCCACCGGCACCGACCGGCCGGAGGGGGACGAGGGACGCCCGGCCGGAGCGGAGGATCGCCTGGCCGAGGGCGGCGACCGTCCGGCCGTCGGGATACCCCCGCTGCGCGTCGGCATGGTCGGCTACGCCTTCATGGGCGCCGCCCACTCCCAGGGCTGGCGCACCGCGGGCCGTGTCTTCGACCTGCCCCGCCGCCCGGTCCTGTCGGTGCTCTGCGGCCGCGACGGCGAGGCCGCCCGCGCCGCCGCCGACCGGCACGGCTGGGCCGCGACCGAGACCGACTGGCGCGCCCTGATCGCCCGCGACGACGTCGACCTCGTCGACATCTGCACCCCCGGCGACAGCCACGCCGAGATCGCGGTCGCCGCCCTCGCCGCGGGCAAGCACGTGCTGTGCGAGAAGCCCCTCGCCAACACGGTCGAGGAGGCCGAGGCGATGGCCCGCGCGGCGGAAGAGGCGTACGAACGCGGTCAGTTGGCGATGGTCGGCTTCAACTACCGCCGCGTTCCCGCCGTCTCCCTCGCCCGGCGGATGATCACCGAGGGGCGGCTCGGCGCCCTGCGGCACGTCCGGGTGGCGTACCTCCAGGACTGGCTGGTGGACCCGGAGTTCCCGTTGACCTGGCGGCTGCGCAAGGAGGCGGCCGGATCGGGCGCGCTCGGCGATCTGGGCGCGCACATCATCGACGTCGCCCAGTACCTCGCGGGCGAGACGCTCTCCGGGGTCTCCGCCCTCACCGAGACCTTCGTACGACAGCGGCCCCTGCCGAGCGCGCCCACCAGCGGCCTGGCCGCCGTCACCGCCGCCGGGACCGGCCAGGTCACCGTGGACGACGCCGCCGTCTTCACCGCCCGCTTCCCCTCCGGCGCCCTCGCCTCCTTCGAGGCCACCCGCTACGCCACCGGCCGCAAGAACGCCCTGCGCCTCGAACTCAACGGCGAGCGCGGCTCGTTGGCCTTCGACCTGGAACGGCTCAACGAGCTGCAGTACCACGACGCCACCGAGGGCGCCACGCACGCGGGCTTCCGCCGCATCCTCGTCACCGAGCCCGACCACCCCTACCTGGACGCCTGGTGGCCGCCGGGGCACGGACTCGGCTACGAGCACACCTTCGTCCACCAGGTCCGCGACCTCGTGCACGCCCTCGCCGAGGGCCGCAGGCCCGAGCCGTCCTTCGCCGACGGACTCCAGGTGCAGCGCGTCCTGGCCGCCGTCGAGGAGAGCGCGGCGAAGAACTCCGTCTACACCCCGATCGCGGTCTGAGGAGGGCCCCGCCATGCCCCGCACCTTCACCCTGTTCACCGGCCAGTGGGCCGACCTCCCGCTGGAGGAGGTCTGCCGCCTCGCCCGCGACTTCGGCTACGACGGACTCGAACTCGCCTGTTGGGGCGACCACTTCGAGGTCGACAAGGCGCTCGCGGACCCGTCGTACGTGGAGTCGCGCCATCAACTCCTCGACAAGTACGGCCTGAAATGCTGGGCGATCTCCAACCACCTCGTCGGACAGGCTGTTTGCGACGCCATCATCGACGAACGCCACCAGGCCATCCTGCCCGCCCGGATCTGGGGCGACGGCGACGCCGAGGGCGTACGGAGGCGGGCGGCCGCCGAGATCGCGGACACCGCCCGCGCCGCCGCGGCCTTCGGCGTCGACACCGTGATCGGCTTCACCGGCTCGGCCATCTGGCACCTCGTCGCCATGTTCCCGCCCGCGTCCGAGGCGATGATCGAGCGCGGCTACGACGACTTCGCCGAGCGCTGGAACCCGATCCTCGACGTGTTCGACGCGGAGGGCGTGCGCTTCGCCCACGAGGTCCACCCCAGCGAGATCGCCTACGACTACTGGACAACTCGGCGCGCTCTGGCCGCCGTTGATCACCGGCCCGCCTTCGGGCTCAACTTCGACCCCTCCCACTTCGTGTGGCAGGACCTCGACCCGGTCGGCTTCCTCTGGGACTTCCGCGACCGGATCTACCACGTCGACTGCAAGGAGGCCCGCAAGCGCCTCGACGGCCGCAACGGACGCCTCGGCTCCCATCTGCCCTGGGGCGACCCGCGCCGGGGCTGGGACTTCGTCTCCGCCGGACACGGAGACGTGCCCTGGGAGGACGTCTTCCGGATGCTGCGGTCCATCGACTACCGGGGTCCGGTCTCCGTGGAGTGGGAGGACGCCGGCATGGACCGGCTCCAGGGCGCCCCCGAGGCCCTGGCCCGCCTCAAGGCGTACGACTTCGACCCGCCGTCGGCCTCGTTCGACGCGGCCTTCGGCAACTGACCCACCACGGGCTCCCCGCCCCCGGCAACTCCCCACCCCACCGGGATGACGGCGCATCCCGGCGCACCCGCACCCGCCCGTACGATCCGCCCCATCTGGAGGCACACGTGCACGGGAACGACCGCCCCACAGGTACCCCCACCCGGCCGCCACGGCTGCGTACCGCCCTGGCCCTGTGCGGCGCGGCGCTGCTCATCGGCGC
>NZ_WWIR01000234.1 GCF_009863025.1 Streptomyces sp. SID4985
ATCGGCCTGATCAAGGCGATCGACCGCTTCGAGCTGGCGCGCGGCGTGGAGTTCCCCAGCTTCGCGATGCCGACCATCATCGGCGAGATCAAGCGCTTCTTCCGTGACACCTCGTGGTCCGTGCGCGTACCGCGCCGGCTGCAGGAGCTGCGCCTGGACCTGGCCAAGGCCGGGGACGAGCTGGCCCAGCGCCTGGACCGCTCCCCCACCGTCGCGGAACTGGCCGAGAAGCTCGGCATCTCCAACGAGGAGGTGGTCGAGGGCATGGCCGCCTCGAACGCCTACACCGCCGCCTCGCTGGACGCCCAGCCCGAGGAGGACGACTCCGAGGGCGCCCTCGCGGACCGCATCGGCTACGAGGACCACGGACTCGAGGGCATCGAGTACGTCGAGTCGCTGAAGCCGCTGATCGCCGAACTCGCGCCCCGCGACCGGCAGATCCTGTCCCTGCGCTTCGTCGCGGGCATGACCCAGTCGGAGATCGGCGACGAGCTGGGCATCTCCCAGATGCACGTCTCCCGGCTGCTCTCGCGCACGCTGGTGCGGCTGCGCCGGGGGCTGACCGTGTTGGAGTGAGGCGGCGCCTCACCCTCGGCTCACGAGGCGGCCCGGCCGACAACGCCGGGCCGCCTCCGCGTGCCGCCGGTGCGCGAACCGTTATCGGTTACCTGAAGTAACCCCTTTCCCCCACCGCGCCCCTCCAGCACCATGGGCCACCCGAACTGGCTGGTATGTCAGAACCCCAGGGGACGGAGGGCGCGCATGGCTCAGGGCTACCGGGCCGGGCCGGACGAGGATGTCCAGGACACGCCGGACGTGCGGCTCACCGAACTGCTCCGCACGCCGACCCCGACGGCGTACCCGGCGCTCCAGGAGTTGCGCCGGCGCCACCGGCCGGCGGTACTCGCCTACGCCCGTCTGTGCACCACCGGCGAGTCCACCGCCCGCCGACTGGCGGCCGAGGTCCTCACCACGGCCGCCCGGGACACGGCGCGCGGCATCGAGCCGAAAGTGCCGCTGCGCCACCACCTGCTGCTCCTGACCGGTCGGGCCGCGGCCTCCTGGGCCCGTGACGAGCGGGCGGCGGGCCTCGATCCCAGCCTGCTGCTGGTGCTCAACTCCGGTGCCGCGCCGGACGGTCCGACCCCGCCCCTGCTCCCGGCGTTCCAGTCCCTGTCCTCCCGCGACCAGGGCCTCGTCTGGTACGGCGTCCTGGAGGAGGAGCCCCAGGAGCGGACCGCCGCCTACCTCGGCCTCCGCCCCGCCGATGTCGCCCACGGCACCCCGCAGGCACTGAAGGCACTGGCCCAGGCGTGTCTGCGACACCGGCTGGCCGCGTCCGACGACCCGCGCTGCGCCGACTTCCGGCGACTGATCGAGGAGGCGGTACGGCCGGAGGGACCCCGCCGCAGCGTCGACCTGGACACGCACAAGGCCCGGTGCCCTTGCTGCACGGCCGCGTTCGAGGACCTGAGCGCACTGCGGGACACCCCCCGGCAGACCCTCGCGGAGGGGCTGCTCCCCTGGGGCGGCACGGCATACGCCCACCGAGGCGGCCCCGCAGCGGCCCCGGCCCCCCAAGGGGCCGCCCCACGCCGGAGCCGGCCGCGGCGGCGCCGCTATCTGCCGGCCTCGGTGGCCCTGGGAACGGCCCTCGTCTCGCTCCTGGTGTTCCTGCTCGTACATACCGAGGACTCCCCCGGACAACCGGTGGCGGCGCCCACGCCCCCGCAGGTGACGGTCACGACGACGTCCTCCCCCTCCCCCGTCGCCTCCCCCACCCCGT
>NZ_WWIR01000235.1 GCF_009863025.1 Streptomyces sp. SID4985
GACGCGTCCTCGCCTGCCGGGGCACCGCCCAGGACGGCGACCTCGTCCTCGGCGCCCTGCGCGAGGCCGTACGGGGCGAGGGGCCGGACGCGCCCACCCTGTGGACCCTGGTCGACGGCGCCGGACGCCTGGGCATCGCCTGCGCGGCCCCCGTCCTGCGCCACGTCTACCGCGAGACGGCCTCCTCCCATCTGCGCGGCCGCGCCGCCGGCGCCCTCGCCGCCACCGACCCCTCCTTCGCCACCGGCTTCGCCGTCGAATGCCTGTGGGACTGCGAGGAGACCACCCGCGAACTGGCCGCCCGGCACGCCGAGACCGGCGACGCCCGCGTGGTCGAGCGCCTGCGCCGCCTCGCCGCCGACCCGGCCGAGGAGGCCGAGGTCCAGACGGCGGTCCGCAGCCGCATCGGGCCGGACGCGCAGACGATGTGACTCCCGTCGGGCCAGGCGGCCTTCGCCGGGCCATGTGACCCCCGTCGGGGCCGGCCGCGCGTCACGGCCGGCCCCGGGCGAGACCCGTGACGTCCCGGAGCCCTGTGCACGGGACCCGTGCTCACCGGCCTCCTGCGCGGCCCAACGCTCATGGGACGTTCCCCGCCCGGACAGATCGACGTCGACGCGGACACGCCTGTCATGGCGAGAACAGCCGTATGCGTGTCGTCATCGTGACCGAATCCTTTCCGCCCGATGTGAACGGCGTCGCCCACTGCGCCGTCCAGACCGCCCGGCATCTCGCCGCGCGCGGCCACGCCCCCCTCGTCGTCGCCCCCGCTCCCGCGCCCGGCACCCCGCTCGGCCCCGAGCCCTGCCCCGTCGTCCGCGTCCCCTCCCTGCCCCTGCCCGGCTACCCCCAGGTCCGTGTCGCGCTGCCCAGCAGACGCCTGGCGGCCGCGCTCACCGCGCACCGCGCCGACCTGGTCCATCTGGCCAGCCCCTTCGTCCTCGGCGCACGCGGCATGGCCGCCGCCGCCCGCCTCGGCATCCCCGCCGTCGCCGTCTACCAGACCGACCTCGCCGGGTACGCGCGGACGTACCTCGGCGCCGGTGAGGCGCCCGCCTGGCGGCGCATCCGCTCCGTCCACTCCGCCGCCGACCTCACCCTCGCCCCCTCCACCGCCGCCCTCGCCGACCTCGCCGCGCACGGCGTGCCCCGGCTGCGGCTGTGGCCCCGGGGCGTGGACACCGCACGCTTCCGCCCCGACCGGCGCGACGGGGCGCTGCGCCGCGAACTCGCCCCCAACGGTGAGCTGATCGTCGGCTACGTCGGCCGTCTCGCCCCCGAGAAGCGCGTCGACCTCCTCGCCGGGGTCTGCGGCCTGGACGGCGTACGGGTCGTCGTCGTGGGCGACGGACCCAGCCGGGCCCACCTGACCGAGGCGCTGCCCGGCGCGGTGTTCCTCGGGCGCCGCGAGGGCGGTGAACTCGCCCGGATCTTCGCCTCGCTGGACGTGTTCGCGCACACCGGCCCCTTCGAGACCTTCTGCCAGACCGTCCAGGAGGCCATGGCGAGCGGGGTGCCCGTGGTCGCGCCCGCCGTCGGCGGCCCGCTCGACCTCGTCGACCACGGCCGCACCGGACTCCTCGTCCCGCCGGACGACACCCCCGCCCTGCGCGACGCC
>NZ_WWIR01000236.1 GCF_009863025.1 Streptomyces sp. SID4985
CCGCCCCCGGCCAGCGGCTCCTCCAGGACCAGCCGCGCCCCGCCCGGCAGCCCCACCTCCGTCCCTGCGGGGCCGCCCGCCCGCGCACGCGTCGTACCCCGTCCGTCCGGCTCCCGCAGTTCGACGGCCCACCGCCCGTCGTCACCCCGGGTCGAGAAGTGCACCACCACCGGCACGGACCCGGTCCGCCCGTCCACCGCCGCGGGCAGCGTCGCCGAGGTGTTCACCACCAGCACGTCACCGGCCCGCAGCAGCCGGGGCAGCTCCCGGAACGCGTGATGCGTCACCTCCGTCCCGCGCGAGACCAGCAGCCGTACGGAATCCCGGCCGAGCCCGGCGCCCCGCTGCTCGGCCGGGACGCGCGCGGACAGCTCCTGGGGCACCTTCCAGACGGACACGGGGGACGCGGGGGACGCGGGCACGAGGGGCCTCATCGCCGCTCCAGCAGCGCGTCGGCGGTGTACCGCCCGCTCACCGGCCGGTCCTCCAGCAACCGCAGGAACGCGGGCGCCACGCTCTCGGGCGCGGGGCGCGGAGTATCGTCCACGGGTACGGCCGCCTCGTACAGCCCGGTCGCCATGTCGCCCGGGTCCACCGCCCACACCCGCAGCCCCGGCTCCTCCTCGGCGAGCACCGCCGCGAGGTGGTCGAGGGCCGCCTTCGAGGCGCCGTAGCCGCCCCAGGTCGGGTACGCCTCCACCGCTGCGTCCGAGCTGACCGTGATCACGGTGCCCACCGCCGAGGCCCGCAGCGCGGGCAGCGACTCCCGCACCAGGCCCAGCGCCGCGACCGTGTTCACCTCCAGCGCCCGCCGGAACCCGTCGAGCGGCAGCTCCGCCAGTCCCACCAGGGGCTCGGCGCCCAGCGCGCTCGCATTGTGCACCAGCAGGTCCACCCCGCCCAGCCGCCGCGCAGCCGCCACCAGCGCGGCCCGGTGCGCGCCGTCCGTGACGTCCCCGGCGAGTGCCACCACCCGCGTACCGTGCCCGGCGACCGCCCCGGCGGCCTCCTTCAGCGCCCCCTCGCCCCGCGCGTCCAGCACCAGGTCCCAGCCCCGCGCGGCCAGCGCGTTCGCCAGCGCCCGCCCCAGCCCCTTCGACGCCCCCGTGATGATCGCGACAGCCATCCTCACCATCCCCTTGGGTCACATGCGACCGCCCCGGCGGGCGGTGACCTCAACCTAGGAACGGCCCGCCCCCGCCCACCTCCGCCTGCGGCCCCGACCCACGCGGTCCCTTCGCCGTACGTCCGGGGCCCCACCCGGGGTACGGGGTCGGACGGCCTACGTCCCCGGCCCTACGCCCAGCGGCCCGGGCGGAGGGCCGCCGGGCCGATCCGCGTCCCGTGCCCCGCCGGTTACGGTGAGGACATGAGTCACGGCACCCGGTCCGGCCTCGCCGCGGTGAGTTCCGCGCTGCTGGCCATGAGCAGGCATCTGGAGGTGCGGGACGTCCTCAAGACGATCGTCGCCTCCGCCCGCGAACTGCTCGACGCCCAGTACGCCGCCCTCGGCGTCCCCGACGACCACGGCGGCTTCGCCCAGTTCGTCGTGGACGGCGTCAGCGACGCACAGTGGAAGGCGATCGGACCGCTGCCCCGGCAGCACGGCGTGCTCGCGGCGATGCTGCGCGAGGCCCGCCCCGAGCGGCTGGCGGACCTGCGGCAGGACCCCCGGTTCGAGGGCTGGCCCGACGCGCACCCCGAACTCGCCGACTTCCTGGGCCTGCCCATCCGCGACGGCGACGAGGTCATCGGCGCCCTCTTCCTCGCCAACAAGAACTGCCAGAAACCGGAAGGCAGTTGCGGCTTCACCGCCGAGGACGAGGATCTGCTCGGCATCCTCGCCCAGCACGCCGCCATCGCCCTCACCAACGCCCGTCTCTACGAACGCAGTCGGGAGCTGACCATCGCCGAGGAACGCTCCCGCCTCGCGCACGAACTCCACGACGCCGTCAGCCAGAAGCTGTTCTCCCTCCGCCTGACCGCCCAGGCCGCCACCGCCCTCGTGGACCGCGACCCCGCCCGCGCCAAGGAGGAGCTGCACCAGGTGGCCGCCCTCGCGGCCGAGGCGGCGGACGAACTGCGCGCGGCCGTCGTCGAGTTGCGCCCCGCCGCACTGGACGAGGACGGCCTCGTCGCCACCCTCCGCACCCAGATCCAGGTCCTCGACCGCGCCCACAGCGCCCGCGTCACCTTCACCAGCCACGGCATCCGCGCCCTGCCCGCCGCCCAGGAGGAGGCCCTGCTCCGGGTCGCCCAGGAGGCCCTGCACAACGCACTGCGCCACTCCGGCGCGGCCCACGTCGAGGTCGTCATGGCCCGGCGCGGCAACGGCGTCGTCCTGCGCGTCACCGACGACGGCGACGGCTTCGACCCCACGACCGTCCGCCGCGCCGGGCGCCATCTGGGACTGGTCTCCATGCGGGACCGCGCGAGCGGGGTCGGCGGCACGCTGACCGTGGAATCGGCGCCCGGCAAGGGCACCGCGATCGAGATGGAGGTGCCCGGTGGCTGACCCGATCAAGGTGCTCCTCGTCGACGACCACCAGGTCGTCCGCCGGGGCCTGCGCACCTTCCTGGAGGTGCAGGACGACATCGAGGTCGTCGGCGAGGCGGCCGATGGCGCCGAAGGAGTCGCCCAGGCAGAGGAGTTGCGCCCCGAGGTCGTCCTCATGGACGTCAAGATGCCGGGCACGGACGGCATCGAGGCCCTGCGCAAGCTCCGTGAACTCGACAACCCCGCACGGGTGTTGATCGTCACCAGCTTCACCGAGCGCCGTACGGTCGTCCCCGCCCTGCGCGCGGGCGCCGCCGGATACGTCTACAAGGACGTGGACCCCGACGCCCTCGCCGCCGCCATCCGCTCCGTGCACGCCGGACACGTCCTGCTCCAGGCCGAGGTCGCCGACGCCCTGCTCTCCCAGGAGGAGACCAACCCCGGCCAGGGCAGGGGCGGTTCACTCACCGACCGCGAGCGCGAGGTGCTCGGTCTGATCGCCGACGGCCGCTCCAACCGCGAGATCGCCCGCGCCCTCGTCCTGTCCGAGAAGACCGTCAAGACGCACGTCTCCAACATCCTCATGAAACTCGACCTGGCCGACCGCACCCAGGCGGCGCTGTGGGCGGTACGTCACGGTGTGACCGGCTGAAACCCGGTCAACTTCGGCCCCACGAACGGTGATCCGAAAGGTCACCGTCCGATCCGAGATTCATACCGTCGTGGGAATGTCACCCGTACGGCGCAACCTCGTCCCGCCCCCGCCGTTCTCCAGTGCGTGCCACGGCGAACCGCCGCGGTGAATGCCAAGGAGGGGTTGGACATGAAGAACCTGAAGAAGGTCGCGGCCGTGACGATGGTGACCGGCGGACTGATCGCGGCGGGCGCGGGCATGGCCTCCGCCAGCAGCGGCGCCTCTGGCGCGGCCACGGCCTCGCCGGGCGTCGTCTCGGGCAACGTCATCCAGGCGCCGGTGCACGTCCCGGTGAACGTCGTCGGCAACACCGTCGACGTCATCGGCCTGCTGAACCCGGCCTTCGGCAACAC
>NZ_WWIR01000026.1 GCF_009863025.1 Streptomyces sp. SID4985
GACAGATAGTGGCTGTACGGCAGGACCGCCAGCGACTGCGCGTCGAAGAAGTTGTTGTACCAGATCCCCAACAGACCCATCAGCAAAGGCGCGTTGGCCTCCGCCGGAGCGGTGCGGAAGTGCTCGTCGACGATCCGGAAGCCGTCCAGCAGCTCCCGGAACCGGTCCGGGCCGATCGCGATCATCAGCGACAGACCGATCGCCGAGTCGAAGGAGTACCGCCCGCCGACCCAGTCCCAGAACTCGAACATGTTGTCCACGTCGATCCCGAACCCGGACACCTTCTCGGCATTCGTGGACAGCGCCACGAAGTGCCGCGCGACGGCCTTCTCGTCACCGAGGGACTCCAGGAGCCACTGGCGGGCGGAAGTCGCGTTGGTGATCGTCTCGATCGTCGTGAACGTCTTCGACGCCACGATGAACAGCGTCTCCGCCGGGTCCAGGTCCCGGATCGCCTCGTGCAGGTCGGCGCCGTCCACGTTGGACACGAACCGCACGGTCAGATCGCGGTCGGTGAACGCGCGCAGCGCCTCGTAGGCCATGGCCGGACCGAGGTCCGAGCCGCCGATGCCGATGTTCACGACGTTCTTGATCCGCCTGCCGGTGTGGCCGGTCCACTCACCGGAACGGACGCGGTCGGCGAAGGCAGCCATCTTGTCGAGGACGGCGTGCACGCCGGGGACGACGTTCTCGCCGTCCACCTCGATCACCGCCTCACGCGGGGCACGCAGCGCGGTGTGCAGCACCGCGCGGTCCTCGGTCACGTTGATCCGGTCACCGCGGAACATCGCGTCCCGCAGCCCGAACACGCCGGTGGCGGTGGCGAGTTCCTGGAGCAGGGCGAGCGTCTCGTCCGTCACCAGGTTCTTGCTGTAGTCGATGTAGAGGTCACCGACCTGGACGGTGTATCCGGTGCCGCGTCCGGGATCGGCGGCGAACAGCTCCCGCAGGCCGGTGTCCGCGATGTCCTCGCGGTGCCGGGCGAGGGCGTTCCACTCGGGCAACTGGTCGAGCCTGGTACGGCCGTCTGCGTTCATCTCCGACTTCAGCCTTCCTTCCTGGGCCTGTCCTGCCGCGTGCCTTGCCCGGCGGCGGAACCAACCTAGTTGATCAGCGGGCGGGAGGAACGGTGGCCGTGTCCACCCGCGTCGTGACCACTGGTACGTCCGCGCGCCGCGCCGGTATCAGCGAGACGACGGCCAGGGCGAAGAGTGCGCCCGCGAGCAGGGCCGGCGCCTGGAGGCCGAGGAACCGGGCGGCGCCCCCGGCGAGCAGCGCACCGAGCGGCGCCCCGGCGACGGAGGCGGTACGGAACGCGGCCGAGACCCGGCCGGTCATGGACGCCGGGGCGCGCTGCTGCATCAACGTCCTCTGGTTGACGTTCCACACCATGCCCATGGCGCCGAGCACGGCCATGGCGACGAGGAGCGCGGACAGGTGGCGTACCGAGCCCATGAGGAGGAGTGCACCGGTCTGGACGGTGCCGCCGAGGAGCAGGGCCCGCACGCGTCCCGTGCGGCGGGCGATCCGCTGGGCCAGGAAACCCCCCGCGATGCTTCCGGCCGCGTACACCGACATGGCGGCCGCGTAGCCGGAGTTGCTCGCGTGCAGCCAGCCGGTGACATGCAGGACGAGGGTGGCGATGAGGCCGCCCATGCCGATGTTGCACAACAGGGTCGCCACGCAGCAGGCGCGCAGCGCGGGGTCGCGCCACAGGGTGCGCAGGCCCTCGGCGGTCTCGGCGCGCAGAGTGCTGCCCTGCGGCCGGGGCTCGCGGTCCGGGGGCGCGGTGCGCAGGGAGGCCACGAGTGCGGCGGCGGCCAGGAAGGTGCCCGCGTCGGCGGCGAAGGGCATCGAGGCTCCGGCCGCGAACAGCAGCGGCACGAACGGTCCGGTGAGCAGCCCGCCGGCGAGCTGCTGACCGGTCATCAGCCGGGCGTTGGCGGTGCCCAGCTCGTCCGGCCGGACCAGGGAGGGCAGCAGGGCCGTGGCGGCGTTGTCGAAGAGCGTCTGAAGGGCGGTCAGACAGAAGGCCAGGGCGATCAGCAGCGGGAGCGAGACGTGCCCCAGGCCGACGGCGAGGGCGAAGGCGGCGACCAGCAGGGCACGTACGAGATCGACCGACCACATGGCCCGGCGCTGGTCGACCCGGTCGGCGACCGCCCCGCCGAGCAGGCCGAAGAGCAGCCAGGGCACATAGCCGCAGGCGCTGACGGCGGCGACCGCGAGCGGATCGTCCGTCAGACGCACGGCGAGCAGCGGCAGTGCGACCGTGCGCAGCGCGTCACCGACGCGGGAGACGATCGCGGCCGTCCACAGCCGCCCGAATCCCCCGCGCCACGCGGGCGCCCGCTCCTCAGCCGCCACCGCCCCGGCCATCCGTCCCCCCATGATTCCCGTCGGCACACGCTTCATCGACGCACGTTCGATCAATGCGTGAACCGTAGCGGGCACCACTGACAACGGGTCCTGACCGCCGGGTGGTACGGCTCCGGCCGGGTACCCCCAGGGCTCCCGGCCGGTGTGAACTGCTAGATCTCGCCCCGCAGTTTGGCGAGCGCCTCGGCGAGGATCGCCTCGCCGTCCGCGTCGCTGCGCCGCTCCCGGACATAGGCCAGGTGCGTCTTGTAGGGCTCGGTGCGCGGCGGGTCCGGCGGGTTGTCCCGGTCCTGACCGGCCGGGAAGCCGCAGCGCGGGCAGTCCCAGGTGTCGGGGACCTGCGCGTCGCTGGCGAAGCTCGGCTGGGTCTCGTGCCCGTTGGAGCACCAGAAGGAGATGCGCAGCCGCGGAGCGGACTCCCCACGCTCTGCCTCGCCCATCGGCCCCGCCCCGACCCGGCTTCCTCGGATCGCGTTGCCACTTGCCACGGTCGTAACTCCCTGCGTGATGGTGCCGCGAAGCCGGTCGGCCTTTCGCTTCGCCGCGAGCGCCTCAGTCTACGTAAGGCCCAACGCACGTCCAGTGATGGGAGGTACGGTCCCCGCCCAGACGCAAGCCCCATGATAGGCCGCGCCGTGGAGCGCGTACCGAACATGGGGCTTTACGTACGGGATGTATGCAGTTGTGCGGTGCGGACGTGCGCGTCAGGCGTTCGACTTCATCAGGATGCCGAGGACGATGATGCACGCGAACCACAGCAGACCGATCACGATGGTGATGCGGTCGAGGTTGCGCTCGGCGACCGAGGAGCCGCCGACGGAGGACTGCATGCCGCCGCCGAACATGTCGGAGAGACCGCCGCCCTTGCCCTTGTGCATCAGCACCAGCAGCATCAGCAGCAGGCTGAAGACGATCAGGGCGATCGAGAACCCCAAAACCACGGCTGGACCAACTTCCTCGGATTCGGATGGACGACGGGGCACGGCACCCTGGCCATGCCCCTCGCAAGGGTACGACGTATCGCCGCTACCGCCTACTCACGGTCTTGATCACGACCGATGATCACGGCCGGTCACTGGTCGCGGAAGCGCACGATCCTGACGAACTCGTCCGTGTCGAGCGAGGCACCGCCGACCAGGGCGCCGTCGATGTCCGGCTTCGCCATGATCTCGGCCACGTTGGCCGCCTTCACGGAGCCGCCGTACTGGATACGGATCTTGTCGGCCACGTCCTGCGAGTACAGCTCCGCCAGCTTGCCGCGGATGGCCGAGCAGACCTCCTGGGCGTCGTCGGAGCCGCAGACCTTGCCGGTGCCGATGGCCCACACGGGCTCGTAGGCGATCACGACGGTCTCGGCCTGGTCGGCCGGGACGTCCTTCAGGCCGCCCTCGACCTGGCGGAGGGTGTGGGCGACGTGGTCGCCGGCCTCGCGGACGTCCAGCTCCTCGCCGACGCACAGGATCGGGGTGAGGCCGTGCTTGAAGGCGGCCTTGACCTTGGCGTTGACGATCTCGTCGGTCTCGTGGTGGTACTGGCGGCGCTCGGAGTGGCCGATGACCACGTAGGAGCACTTGAGCTTGGCCAGCATCGGGCCGGAGATCTCGCCGGTGTAGGCACCGGAGTCGTGCTCCGAGATGTCCTGGGCGCCGTACTTGATCTTGAGCTTGTCGCCGTCGACCAGCGTCTGCACGGAGCGCAGGTCGGTGAAGGGCGGCAGGACGGCGACCTCGACCGCGTCGTAGTCCTTGTCGGCCAGGGCGAAGGCGAGCTTCTGGACGTGGGCGATGGCCTCCAGGTGGTTGAGGTTCATCTTCCAGTTGCCCGCCATGATCGGCGTGCGCGTGCTCACAGGTCAGTCCTCCAGTGCGGCGAGGCCGGGGAGCGTCTTGCCCTCGAGGTACTCGAGGGAGGCGCCGCCGCCGGTCGAGATGTGGCCGAATGCGTTCTCGTCGAAACCGAGGGTACGCACCGCGGCGGCGGAGTCACCGCCGCCGACGACGGTGAAGCCGTCGGAGTCGACGAGGGCCTGGGCGACCGCCTTGGTGCCCTCGGCGTAGTCGGGGTGCTCGAAGACGCCCATGGGGCCGTTCCAGAAGACGGTCCTGGCGTCGGCGAGCTTCGAGGCGTACAGCTCCCGGGTCTTCGGGCCGATGTCCAGGCCCTCCTCGTCGGCGGGGATCTTGTCCGCGTCGACGACGGTGTGCCGGGAGGGGGCCTTGGTCTTCAGGTCCGGGAACTCCGGGGAGACCAGGACGTCGACGGGCAGGAGCAGTTCCACGCCGTTCTTCTCGGCGCGCTCCATGTACTCCTTGACGGCCGGGATCTGGTCCTCCTGAAGGAGGGAGATGCCGACCTCGTGGCCCTGGGCCTTGAGGAAGGTGTAGGCCATGCCGCCGCCGATGAGCAGCCGGTCGGCCTTGTCGAGGAGCTGGTCGATGACGGCGAGCTTGTCGGAGACCTTGGCACCGCCGAGCACGACGACGTAGGGGCGCTCGACGTCGTCGGTGAGCTTCTTCAGGACACCGACCTCCTGGGCGATCAGGTAGCCGGCGTAGTGCGGCAGCCGGGCCGGGAGGTCGTACACGGAGGCGTGCTTGCGGTGCACGGCGCCGAAGCCGTCGCCCACGTACACGTCCGCGAGGGCGGCGAGCTGGTCCGCGAACTCACCGCGCTCGGTGTCGTCCTTGGAGGTCTCGCCTGGGTTGAAGCGCAGGTTCTCGATGACCGCGACCTGGCCGGGCTCCAGGCCGTCGACGGCGGCGTGGGCGGCGGGGCCGACGGTGTCCTGGGCGAAGGCGACCGGGGCGCCGAGGAGTTCACCGAGGCGCTCGGCGGCGGGCAGCAGCGAGAAGGCCGGGTCCGGGGCGCCCTTGGGGCGGCCCAGGTGGGAGGCGACGACCACCTTGGCGCCCGCGTCCGCGAGGGCCTTGACGGTGGGCAGGACGGCACGGATGCGACCGTCGTCGGTGATGGTCCCGTCGGCCAGCGGCACGTTGAGGTCGGCGCGGACGAAGACCCGCTTGCCGCTCACGCCGTCGGCGAGAAGTTCGTCGATCGTCTTCATTGAGTGGACTCCTGAGGAGGGCTCGTGATGCCCCCGATCGTAAGAGGGCGTGGTCCATGCGTGAGACAGGGCCCGGTCAGCGCGGCCGTGCGCTGCCCGGGCCCTGCTCTCACTTCAAGGTCCTGCTGGGGTCGTTCAGAGCTGCTCGCCGACGAAGACCGTGAGGTCCACGAGGCGGTTGGAGTAGCCCCACTCGTTGTCGTACCAGCCCAGGATCTTCACCGTCTTGCCGTCCTGGACCATCGTCAGGGACGAGTCGAAGGTGCAGGAAGCCGGGTCGCCGACGATGTCGGAGGAGACGATCTCGTCCTCGGTGTAGGACAGGAAGCCCTTGAGGGAGCCGTCCTCGGAGGCCTTCTTGAACGCGGCGTTGACCTCGTCCTTGGTGACCTCGCGCTGCAGCTCCACGACCAGGTCGGTGGCCGAGCCGGTCGGGACCGGGACGCGCATCGCGATGCCGTCGAGCTTGCCCTTGAGCTGCGGCAGGACCAGCGCGGTCGCCTTGGCGGCACCGGTGGTGGTCGGGATGATGTTCTCGGCGGCGGCGCGGGCGCGGCGCAGGTCGCTGTGCGGGAAGTCCAGGATGCGCTGGTCGTTGGTGTACGCGTGCACCGTGGTCATCAGACCGCTGACGATGCCGAAGTTCTCGTCCAGGACCTTCGCCATCGGCGCCACACAGTTGGTGGTGCACGAGGCGTTGGAGATGACGTGGTCCGTCTCCGGGTTGTACTTGTCCTGGTTGACGCCCATGACGATGGTGATGTCCTCGTTCTTGGCCGGAGCCGAGATGAGGACCTTCTTGGCGCCACCAGCGAGGTGCTTGGCGGCGTCCTCGCGCTTGGTGAAGATGCCGGTCGACTCGATGACGATGTCGACGCCCAGCTCGCCCCACGGGATGTCGGCGGGGTTGCGCTCGGAGAGCACCTTGATGGTGTGGCCGTCGACCGTGATGGTGTCGGCGGTGTGCGTGACCTCGGCCTTGAGGCGGCCCAGGATCGTGTCGTACTTCAGCAGGTGCGCCGTGGTCGCGGTGTCACCCAGGTCGTTGACAGCCACAACCTCGATGTCCGCACCCTGCTCCAGCAGTGCGCGGAAGTAGTTACGCCCGATGCGGCCGAAGCCGTTGATGCCTACGCGGATCGTCACGAACCGATCTCCTCGTTGGTACGCCGGCTATGCGGTGCCGGCGAGCTGTATTTGGGATGTCCCCGACCACCCCCGACCCTACCTCTCCGCAGCCCCCGGGGTGACATCGAGATGGCGCATACACGGGCAGGCCTTCCTTACCCGTCAGTAGGGTACGGACCGGCCCGGAACGGCGGTCGTTTCACTCCTTTTTGTCAGGGACTGACCGTCGTTCCGGGCGGGTATTTCACTCGTTCGTGAGGGTGTCGGCTCACCTGATGTCAGGTGCTCCCGCGCACCGTTGAGAAGGGGTCTCGCTCACCTGTGAGGTGCGGCCTCCGTCATCTGCCGAGCGCGGCCAGCGCCTTGCGCGTGAGAGCGGTCCGGTCGGCCGCCGAGGACACCTGGTCCAGGCCGAATCCGAGGAGCACCGTGTCGCGGGTGGTGACCGCTCCATAGGTGCGGAAGAGGGCGCCGGTGCGCGTCCAGTCCTTCAGCACACCGGGGCTGCCGGGCGGGGGTCCGGCCACGCGCCAGGGGCCGAGGGAGGTCTCGAATCCCTCGGTGTCCCGCGCGGTGCCGCCGACGACGAGCGAGGCGTCGTCCACGAGGACGCCGTGGCCGCCGGTGCCGGGGTCGGTGACATAGGAGACGGACACCTCGATGTTCCGGCCCGCGTACGCGCTCAGGTCGAACCGCGCGTGCTGCCAGCCCGCGGAGGCGCCGGTGAGGCTGTGCCAGGTGCCGGTGGAGCCGGTCGCGGTGCAGGCGCCGCCGGAGAGCGTCAGATAGTGGCGCAGCCAGGGGTGCTCGCCGATCAGGAACCCGGCCCCGCACTCCTCGGGCACGGTGGTGCCGGTCGCACCGCCCGCCTCGGGCAGGGTCGTCCAGTCGTCGGCGCCCACGGTGTGGACCTCGACGATCGCGTGGTCGTAGCCGGGCTCGGTGTCCCACAGCAGCCGGGTGCTCAGTTCGGGCCTGTCGGCGGCGCCGACACCGGTGAGGTCGACGGTGCGGGTGAGGCGCTTGTAGGCGTCGTCGGTGTGGACGGCGGCCGCCATGAAGGAGCCGGAGTACGGGCCGTACGGGGTGGGGGCCCCGCTGAAGGCGCCCGCGCCCGCGCTCGTGAACTGCGGGTAGTCGGCGGGGGCCAGCTCGTCGGAGGTGACCCCGTAGGCACCGGCCGCGTCGAGCGGGTCGCCGGGCGCGTCGCCGAGGGCGGCGGAGATGCCGGAGAGGGCGCCGGAGCCGGTGAGCGCGGTGACGCCCTTGACGGAGGTGCGGCTGTACGCGCCCAGCCAGTACTGGCTGAAGTCGTCCGACCGGTTGCCGCCGCCGAGGTCGACACTGCCCCCGGCCTTCTCCCCTGCCTCGATCAGCCGCCCGCCCTCGTTGAGGTAGGCGCGCAACTGGAGCTGGGTGGCGTTGCCGGGGCCGCCGGGGCCCGCGTAGTGCACGACCGTGCGGAAGTGGCCGAGCACGCCGAGCGCGTCCGGAGCGCCCCGGGTCGCGGTGTCCCACACGAGGGGATGGCGTCCGGCCGCCCGCAGCGCGTCCGTGTAGGCCGTGGCCCGCGCGGCCTTCGCACCCTCCTCCGCGACGACGAGGGTGTCGGCGGCGGGGCGCTTCTCGACGGTGTACGTGAAGTGGGTACTGGCGGTCTTCGCGCCGTTCTTCCCCTTGCCGCTGAACCACACCTCGACCCGGTCGCCGGGCCTGCCGCCGGGCACCTCGGCGCGGTACTCGTCGAAGTAGAGGTGGTCGGCGCCGCCGTACCGCTCGCCGCCCTTCCAGGCGCGCAGGCTCCGCTGCTGCGTACGGCCGCCGTTGACGCGGTACTCAAGCCGCTTGTCGCGGACCGCCTTGCGGGCGGTGACGGAGACCTCCTGGGCCGTACCGCGCGCGTACGAGGTGGTGAAGGGGGCCGGGGTGAAGTCGGCCGCGCTCAATCCGACGGACGAGGCCGGACGGTCGGGATGGACGGCGCTCTCGGCGACGGACAGCGCGAAGGGGATGTTCTTCTCGAACTCCCGCTGGATGAGCCGCTCGTCGTCGGGGAAGCTGAACACCGACCGGCAGTCGTCCGGGTTCCAGGCGTCGTCCGGGTCGGACTCCGAGGCCGTCTGGCAGGTGGACATCTCGGGGGTGAACATCGCCAGGCCGTTGACGTTGGCCGCGTGGCCGTCCGCCTCGCCGTTGGTGGTGTACAGCTCCGAGGAGATCTGCGGGCGGTAGCCGGGGATCGCCGAGTGGTCCGGGGTGCCGGCGAGCGCCTTGTAGAGGACGTCGTCCGGGCTGGGCGTGGCCACCTGCCAGCCGATGCCGTAGAGGAGGAGTTCGGCGGCGGAGTGGTAGTTGACGGCGTACTTGAGGCCGATCCGCTTCTCGAAGGCGTCCAGTGCCCTGGTCTCGGGCTCGGAGGCGGGGGCGGGGCCCCGGTAGGTCTCGGAGGCGGGGCTGGGGGACGAACCCTCGTCGTCGTAGCCCCACTTGTAGGCGAAGTTGCGGTTGAGGTCGACGCCGTCGCCCGCGCCGATCACACCGTCGCCGTTCAGGTCGCGCAGGTTCTTGCGCCACAGACGGGTGTCGTCGCCCTGGAAGGTGTAGTCGTAGCCGTCGGGGTTGGCGGAGAGGACGAACCACAGCTCGGTGGTGTCGACGATCTTTCTGATCCGTTTGTCCGAGCGGTAGTTGTCCAGGTAGTGGTGCATCAGCCGCCGGGTCATCTCCGGGGTGATCCACTCGCGCGCGTGCTGGTTGGACACGTAGAGCACGGCGGGCCTGGCGCCGTCCTTGGCGCGCTTCGCGTCCTTGGTCAGCTTGAGCGCGAGGATGTCCTTGCCCTGGACGGTACGGCCGATGGACTCGACCTTGGCCAGGTCCGGGTGCTCGCGCGCGGTGCGCAGCAGCTCCTCCTGGAGGCCGCCGCTGCCGCTGTACGGGCGGAAGACGTGCTGCGCGGCGGCCGCCACCCGCTTGTCCGCGGCCTTCGGCAGCTCGTGCTCGGTGAGGCGTACGCCCCGCGCGCGCAACTGCCCGGCCTGGCGGTCGGTGAGGTACACCTCGACGGTGCTGCGGCCCGCTCCGGCCGTCTGGGCGTCGAGTTCGCGGCCGTCCTGGCCCGCCTCGACGAGCAGGGGCAGCTGGGCCCGGGTCACCTCGGCGCGGAAGACCTTGACCTGGGCGGCGCGGTCCGTCTTCACGGGGCTCGCGGGGTGGGGCTGGGCCTGGGCCGGTACGGGCCCGAGGGCCGCCGTGCCCGCCAGCAGGGCTCCGGCGGCGAGGATCGATCTCACTGGGTGTCTCATGAACCCCCCTCGTGGTGGTCCGCCACAGCGCGGACCAGGTTGCCAGGCTCATGTCACACCAGGGGGGCGTCAAGGGCGCCTCACGGACACGCGAAAGCCGGTGCCGACCACCCGAACGGGCGTCGGCACCGGCTCTCACATCGTGGATCGCCGAGTGGATCAGCCGACGAGGTTGTCCGCCAGCTCCTCCGAGAGGTTGGCCTCGGTGCCCGGGATGCCCAGGTCGGATGCGCGCTTGTCGGCCATCGCCAGCAGGCGGCGGATACGGCCCGCGACCGCGTCCTTGGTCAGCGGCGGGTCCGCGAGCGCGCCCAGCTCCTCCAGGGACGCCTGCTTGTGCTCCATGCGCAGCCGTCCGGCGGCGGCGAGGTGCTCGGGCACCTCGTCGGCGAGGATCTCCAGCGCGCGCTGCACCCGGGCCCCGGCGGCCACGGCGGCGCGGGCCGAGCGGCGCAGGTTGGCGTCGTCGAAGTTGGCGAGCCGGTTGGCGGTGGCCCGCACCTCGCGGCGCATCCGGCGCTCCTCCCAGGCCAGCACCGACTCGTGCGCGCCGAGCCGGGTGAGCAGGGCGCCGATCGCGTCGCCGTCGCGGACGACGACCCGGTCCACCCCGCGCACCTCGCGGGCCTTGGCGGCGATGGACAGTCTGCGGGCGGCGCCGACCAGCGCGAGCGCGGCCTCGGGGCCCGGGCAGGTCACCTCCAGCGAGGAGGACCGGCCGGGCTCGGTGAGCGAGCCGTGCGCGAGGAACGCGCCGCGCCAGGCCGCCTCGGCGTCACAGGTGGCCCCGGAGACGACCTGCGGCGGCAGGCCGCGGATCGGGCGGCCCCGGCCGTCCACCAGGCCCGTCTGCCGGGCCAGCTGGTCGCCACCGGCGACCACGCGCACCACGTAGCGCGAGCCCCGGCGCAGTCCGCCGGGCGCCATCACGATCAGTTCGGAGCTGTGGCCGAAGATCTCCAGAATGTCCCGCTTGAGACGGCGGGCCGCCATCGCGGTGTCCAGCTCCGCCTCGATCACGATGCGCCCGCTCACCAGGTGAAGGCCGCCGGCGAACCGCAGAAGGGCGGAGACCTCCGCCTTCCTGCAGCAGGTCCGGGTGACGGGGAGCCGGGAGATCTCGTCCTTCACCGCTGCCGTCATCGCCATGGGCCGATCCTTCCATGCATCCGAAAAATACGGTCGTACGCGGCGGCCAACAGCTCCGGATCGTGCCGGGGAGTTCCGTCGGTCCGGGCCACCGGCGCCAGCTCGACCGCGGCTCCCAGCCGCTTGGCGGCCTCGGTGAGCGAATCGCGGTCGGGCACGGCCGCCTCGTCGGCCAGCACCACGTCCAGGGCGAGTTTAGGGGCGTGTCGCCCCAAAACCTCCAAATGACGCTGCGGGGAGAAGCCCTCGGTTTCGCCCGGCTGCGGCGCCAGGTTCAGCGGGAGCACCTTGCGCGCCTTGGTGTCGGTGAGGGCGTCGAGCAGTTCGGGGACCAGCAGATGCGGGATGACGGACGAGAACCAGGACCCGGGGCCGAGCACCACCCAGTCCGCGTCCAGCACGGCCTCGACGGCCTCGGGCACGGCGGGCGGGTCCGACGGCACGACGTGCACCGACTGCACCTCGCCCGGGGTGAGGGCGACGGTGGCCTGGCCGCGCACCGTGTCCACGTCCTCGGGACGCTCCGGGTCGTGCCCCTTGACCAGGGCCTGCAGCTCCAGCGGCACGGCCGACATGGGCAGCACGCGCCCGTGCGCGCCGAGCAGCTTGCCGACCAGGTCCAGGGCCTGCACATGGTCGCCCAGCTGCTCCCACAGCGCGACGATCAGCAGATTGCCCACCGCGTGGTCGTGCAGATCGCCCTTGGAGTGGAAGCGGTGCTGGATGACCCGGGCCCAGGTCTGGCCCCAGTCGTCGTCGCCGCACAGAGCGGCCAGCGCCTTGCGCAGGTCGCCGGGGGGCAGCACCCCCAGTTCGTCGCGCAGACGGCCGCTGGAGCCGCCGTCGTCGGCCACCGTGACCACGGCGGTGAGGTCGCCGGTGATCCGGCGCAGCGCGGCGAGCGAGGCGGACAGGCCCATGCCGCCGCCGAGGGCGACCACCTTGGGCTGCGCCCCCCGCCTGCGCGGCC
>NZ_WWIR01000237.1 GCF_009863025.1 Streptomyces sp. SID4985
CTACGTCCCCCACGACCTCCGCCGCCCCCACCCCGCCGAGCGACGTCAAGCCCTACGACACCCCCGGCGGCCGCGCCGTCTTCGACGTGGGCCCGGTGAGCGCGACCCTCGTCTCCGCGACCCCCGGCACCGGTTGGTCGATGCAGGTCTGGAAGACGGAGACCTGGATCAGGGTCGAGTTCAGCCGCAGCACGGACCGCGTGACGGTCTTCTGCGACTGGCACGACGGACCGCCGCACGTGGACGTGCAGACGTACTGAGTCCCCGAGTCCCGCTGTACGCGGGCTTGTTCAGCGGAACACCGACGGGGGCGGAGCAGGGGACGCCACCGCCGCGCTGTCCGTCACCGGAGCCGCGCCGCCCGTGAAGTCCAGGAGGGCGCGGCCGTGTTCGACGCGGCCGGGGTGGGGGTCGGAGGCTGCCCGCCGGGTCAACTCCGTGATGGGGAGGGGGATGTCGGCGGCGACGAGGATCGCGTTGCCGAAGCGCTTGCCGCGCAGGACCGCCGCGTCGGCGATCACGGCCAGCTCCGCGAACCGGGCGGCGGCGGTGGCTATTTGGCCGCGGAGGTGGGTGAGCGGGGGGCCGTCGGCGAGGTTGGCGACGTAGAGGCCGGAGGGGCTCAGGGCGCGGCGGGCCTCGTCCAGGAACTCGGTGGAGGTGAGGTGGGCCGGGGTGCGGGCGCCGCTGAACACGTCCGCGACGATCAGGTCGGCCCAGCCGTCCGGCACCTTCGCCAGGCCCTCGCGGGCGTCGGCCGAGCGCACCCGTATCCGGGAGTTGGGGTCGAGCGGGAGTTCCCGGCGGACCAGCTGGACGAGCGCCGCGTCGCGCTCCACGACCTGCTGGGTGGCGCGGGGCCGGGTCGCGGCGACGTAGCGGGCCAGGGTGAGGGCGCCGCCGCCGAGGTGGACGGCGCGCAGCGGCTTGCCGGGCGGCGCGGCGAGGTCGATGACGTGGCCGATGCGGCGCTGGTACTCGAAGGTGAGGTGTGCCGGGTCGTCCAGGTCCACGTGCGACTGGGGCGCGCCGTCGACCAGCAGGGTCCAGGCGCGGGAGCGGTCCGGGTCCGGGATCAGCTCGGCCAGACCACCGTCGACCGCCTCCACGACGGCCTCGGCGGCCGATCCGCGCCGGTTGTTCCTGGACCTGCCCACCGCCCCATTCTCGCAGGTGGCACGGGGGCCCGCCGTACGAGGTCCGGGGACGGGCGAGAGGGGGGCCCGCAAGGGATCCGGCGGGGGTGGACCGCCTCAGCGGCAGCTGTCCGCCGCCTCGATCAGCCGGGCCGCCTCCCCCAGGGCCCGGCGCAGTACCGCCGGGTCCGTGGCGCGGCCGCCGTCGTCGGGGGGCAGGAGCCAGTCGGAGCCCGCCGGCGGGGGTTCGGGGGTCAGGCGCAGGCCGCGGCCCTCGGTGCGGACGCAGGTGCTGCCCGGCACGTCCCAGGCCGCCGCCGTACCCGCCGGGACCAGGAAGCCGAGGGTGTCGCGGCCGTCGTCGTGCAGGACCGGGCCGACCTCCGCGACCGCGCCCCGGCGCAGGATGTCCACGGCCTCAAGGCCCTGCCGGGTCGGCACCGTCACCAGGTCGCACCCCGCGTCGCCCGGCGCCCGCGACCATGTCGGCGCCGTACAAGGGTCGTTGTTCTGGCTGGTCTCCATGCCGGCCTCCACCACGCTGCCCTGTTGCAGTCCACGGGGTACAACGCGCGATGCCGTCAACGGCTACGGCGCAAGTGTGCCGCAAAGGATGGCAGTTCATGGCAGATCGTGGATGAGATATCCGTTTTGTAGCCAAACACTGCGTGTCGGGCCGGACACAGCCGGTACGTTCGTGCCCGCCGGAACCAGGGTGTCACTCGGGCAGCTGTGCCCGAATTCGCCCCGGCCCCGGCACGGTTCGACGGTTCGTACGAGAGGACCGGCCATGGCGTCGTCAACCGAGACCTCGGCGCAGCCCGACCGGCCGCCCCGGCCCAACACCGCCTTCCGGCAGTTGCGTGGCCGCCGTTCCCCCGCGGAGTTCGCCGCGCTGGTACGGCGCGCGGCCCGCGAGATCGGGGAGCGGGTGAGCTGTGACGCGCGCTATGTCGGCAGGGTCGAGGCGGGTGAGATCCGCTGTCCCAACTACGCGTACGAGCGGGTGTTCCTGCACATGTTCCCCGGCCGCACCCTGACCGACCTGGGCTTCGCACCGCGCTCGACCGTCCGCGGGCGCGCGGCGCGGCCCGCCGGTCCGGCCAGGGAGCAGGCAGCCCCGGCACCGGCCGCGCGGGAGCACCCCCGGGGCCACCCGTACGACCGGCCGCGCCCGTACGACCCGCACCCGCGGGACCCGTACGGCAGGCCGTACCCGCACGACCCGTACGGCCCGGACGAGCCGGACGAGAACGACCCACTGAACCACGAGGAGAGCGACGTGCTGCGTCGCGCATTCATGACCGGCGGGGGCGCCACGGTGGCCGCCGCCGCGCTGGGCCCGCTGGGGCTCACAACGGACGCCTCGGCGGCCGGGACACCGCGCCGCCCCGGCACGACGGAGGCCGCCGCCGTCGAGGAGGCCGTCCGCCGCATCCGGGTGCTCGACGACAAGCACGGCGCCGACGGGCTGTACCGGCACGCGGCCCAGCCGCTGCGCCTGGCCTACGAGCTGCTGGACGCGGGCGCCACCCGGCAGTCCACCGCCGACCGGCTGCACTCGGGCGCCGGTGAACTGGCCATCTCGGTCGGCTGGCTGGCCCACGACTCGGGCCGCTTCGACGATGC
Organism: Streptomyces sp. SID4985; assembly: GCF_009863025.1. Lineage (GTDB taxonomy): Bacteria > Actinomycetota > Actinomycetes > Streptomycetales > Streptomycetaceae > Streptomyces. The sequence continues at coordinate 2,766 of NZ_WWIR01000237.1, forward strand.
CCGCTCGCACTACGCGGAGGCGCTGGCCACCGCCCGGATGACCGGCGACGCGGCCCTGGAGGCGCACGCCTTCTGCAACACGGCGTTCCTCGCGCGGGACGCGGGCCGCCCCCGGGAGGCGGTCCGGGCGGCGCAGGCCGCCCAGCGTGCC
>NZ_WWIR01000238.1 GCF_009863025.1 Streptomyces sp. SID4985
TGGCCGTCGGGCACGGCGAGGACGGCCTCGCCGGAGCGGGCGGCGGCCGACTCCACCGCCTCCGCGAGACCGCCGAGCGGATCGCCGTCGCCCGCGCTGTCCGTCTCGGCGACGAGCACCCGGAACGGCGCGTCGAGCAGCCCGTCGTACAGGTCACCGGCGACGGCGCGGGCGTGGTCCGGCTCCCCGGCGAGCAGCATCCGCAGCACGGCGGCGCCGACGCGTTGTTCGGCGGCGTGCAGCGAGCGGGAGCGCTCGGTGGTGAGGGTGAGCAGGGCGATGGCGGAGTGGACGGCGTAGCGCTCGGCGGTGCCGGGAGCGGCGGCGGTGCCGACGGCGAGCGCGGCGCGGGGGCGGCGGCCGGTGCCGAGGGAGTGCAGCTCGACCCGGTCCT
>NZ_WWIR01000239.1 GCF_009863025.1 Streptomyces sp. SID4985
CCCGGTGACGTGGTCGTGGACGGCGGCAACTCCCGCTGGACGGACGACGAGAAGCACGCCGCCGAGCTGGGCGTCAAGGGCATCGGCTTCGTGGACGCGGGCGTCTCCGGCGGTGTCTGGGGCCTGGAGAACGGCTACGCGCTGATGGTCGGCGGCGACAAGGAGAACGTCGAGCGCCTGCAGCCCATCTTCGACGCGCTGAAGCCCGAGGGCCCCTACGGCTACGTGCACGCGGGCCGCGTCGGCGCCGGTCACTTCGCCAAGATGGTCCACAACGGCATCGAGTACGCCATGATGCAGGCGTACGCCGAGGGCTGGGAGCTGCTGGAGAAGG
>NZ_WWIR01000240.1 GCF_009863025.1 Streptomyces sp. SID4985
CCGTGCTCGTGCTGGGTGACGCCGAGGCACCAGCTGATGATGGAGCGGTCGGCGTCCATGTAGATGCGCGCCGCCTTGAGGATCTCGGCACGGCTGAGCGAGGACTGCCGCTCCAGCTCCTCCCAGGGAGTGGACTCGCACAGGGCGCGGTACTCATCGAAGCCGGTGGTGTGGCGGTCGATGAACAGCTTGTCGATGGCCTTGGGGTCGGTCTTCGCCTGCTCCAGGACAGCCTTGGCCATGCCGCGCAGCAGCGCCATGTCGCCGCCGA
>NZ_WWIR01000241.1 GCF_009863025.1 Streptomyces sp. SID4985
ACCCCCTGGCTCGGCCTGCTCCTGCTCGCCCGCGCCCTCGGCCCCGAGCCCGAGCTGTGGCGCGCCTTCGCCGAGTTACGGCTGCGCCACCCCGAGCACCACCACGGTCACCACCTGATCGTCGCCGCCCTGGCCGAACGGCCCGGCACCGCCCGCCCCGAGTCCCACGAGGCGTACGACCTGGCCGAGCGCGCCGCCGCCCAGGCCCCGGCCGACTCCCCGCTCGCCGTCCTGCCGGTCGTCGCCCACACCGAGCGCCACCGCCACC
>NZ_WWIR01000242.1 GCF_009863025.1 Streptomyces sp. SID4985
GACGACCGTGGCAGCGACCGTCCCTCGTACCCGCGTCGTGACGACGACCGTGGTGGCTTCCGCCGCGACGACCGTCGTGACGACAGCCGTGGCGACCGTCCGTCTTTCCGTCGTGACGACAACCGTGGTGGCGGCGACCGACCGTCCTACCCGCGCCGCGACGACAACCGTGGCGACCGCAGTGGTTTCCGTCGTGACGATCGCGGTGGCGACCGTGGTGGTTTCCGTCGCGATGACCGGGGTGGCGACCGCCCGTCGTACCCCCGTCGGGACGACAACCGTGGTGACCGTGGTGGCTTCCGTCGCGATGACCGCAGCGGTGGTGACCGTCCGTCCTACCC
>NZ_WWIR01000243.1 GCF_009863025.1 Streptomyces sp. SID4985
CTGACCCCCTCCGTGCTCGGCCAGCTCATCGCCCTCTACGAGCACAAGGTGTTCGTCCAGGGCGCGGTCTGGAACATCGACTCCTTCGACCAGTGGGGCGTGGAGCTGGGCAAGGTCCTCGCCAAGCGGATCGAGCCCGCCCTCACCGAGGGCGCCCAGGTCCCCGGCCTGGACCCCTCCACCACGGCCCTCGTCGCCGCCTACCGTTCCCTCAAGGAAGTGAACTGACATGCAGCTCGGACTCATCGGCCTCGGCAAGATGGGCGGCAACATGCGCGAGCGCATCCGCCGCGC
>NZ_WWIR01000003.1 GCF_009863025.1 Streptomyces sp. SID4985
CGGTCGTACGGGGCTCCCGCCTCGTCGCCTTCCACGCCATCCCGGGTGAGGACCGTACCGAGCAGGCCCTGCGCGGCGAGCCGCTCCCGGGCCGTGTCGGCCACCTTCGGGTCGACCTCGATACTCACCACGTTGTCCGTGCCGAGCCGGTGTGCCAGGAGCCCCGCGTTCCAGCCGGTTCCGGTGCCGATTTCCAGGACGCGGTGCCCGGGCTCGGCTTCCAGGGCCGCCAGCATCCGGAAGACGACCGAGGGCATGGACGCCGACGACGTCGGCACCTTGCCCCGTCCTTCTCCCCTGCCGTCGTCCCACTGCGTGACGATCGGAACGTCGGCGTTGGCATACGAGGTCCACAGTTCCGGCTGCTCGCACCGGTCCACGGTGGCGGTGGTGCCGGTGTCCATGTCGTGCGGCCACATGACATCGGGCAGGAAGACGGCCCGGGGGACGGCGGCGAACGCCGGGAGCCAGTCCGCCGACATGTGCTTGCGGTTCAGGAGGGAGCGGCCCAACTCGGACCGCCCCTCCTCCACTCCGGTGAGTGACATCTCAGCCGGTGACCCTCGGTCCGCCGTCGGGGGACGGGGGCTCCTCCGGCCCCGGCCACGGTTCCCCGGGCAGGCCGTCCCCGCCCTCACCGCCGCCTCCAGCCATCCGCCAGGTGAGCGTTTCCTTCATCGTGTTCTCCTTCGGAGTGTTCATGTTCCTTGCCGCCGACCCGGATCGGGAAGGCAGCTGGTACCCGGTCCTCCAGGCGCGTGCCGTTGGAGAGCCGGGAGTCTGGGAGCCTCCTGCAGGGCGGAGAGCTGAGCTGCGACCCTGACCCGAAGCGGCCGCCATGGGGCCCCGTGGCGCCGGGGCATGAGGTCGCCGTCAAGAGCGGCGGACGCGAGCTGCACAGGGGTCGTGGACACGGCCGAACAGGGCAGTGCCTCCGTGCGGGCCGAGCCGGGTGCAGGCCTCGCACGGCTCGGACTTGATCCGCTCGTCGCACAGCAGGCATGTCTCCAGGCCACTCAGCAGGTCGACGTGGTCGCACAGGGAAACCACCGACACGGCGAGCTGCTTCACCCGCGCGAATTCGCCTTTGAGTCCCGGGGCTTCTTGAGCGCCGAGCCTTTGGTGAGCCTCGGCAAGCGCGGCCAGGGCCGCCTTCGCGCAGGCATCGTCGTCCGGCAGCTCGGCGGCCAGTTCCTCGACACGCGGCATCAACTCGGCGAGCGCCGTGCGGAAGTCCGCCTCGAAGGCCTTCATGGTGCCGTGGCGCGGAAGCGTCTTCTGGTTCAAGAAGACGGAAGCGGCGGCGCGCGTCATGGCACGGCCGGGGGCGTCTCCGGCTCTCGCCCGTGTGTCGCTCACCGGCTGGTCTCCGCGCGGTGGATCGGGCAGGTGCAGGGCGGCAGTGCGGTACTCATCGGCGAGGGGGCAGCCTTGTGGTCGTAGGGGACGACCACGGTGGGGCGCCGCGCGGTAACGAACCCGTCTTGTGTGACCGTGTACACCCTGATTGTCATCGCCGGCTCGCGTGTACGCGTTCTGCTCGGGACGGTACGGTTCATCATGTCGACGCTCCTTCGGCGGCGTTGACCATGCCCCCGGACCGGTCATCGTCGGTCGCGGGGGTGCCTGCATCTGGCAAGCGCATCCGCTCCGGAGCAAGGGCCCCGGCGCCCTTCTACGGTTTCGTCTTCCGTCCTCGGCGTCACGGGCGTCCGTGACCAAGTTTTCTGGACACCTCACACCCAGTACTGCCAGCACGGACGCCGGGTATTGCACTCGGAAGTGGGCTGTATCCAGGGTCCGTTGCGGTCAGCCGTCACTCAGGAGAGCTACGACGCCGCTACTTTGAGTTCACCAAGCACCTGTGTAGGGAGACGCCGTGAACGCCCCTATGAAAGTCGGCTCGAAGACCGACCGAGACGCCCTGCGTACCGCGTTGCTGGCCAAGGGAGCCAGCCACATGGATATCGCGATGGAGATGCGTACTCGCTACCGAATGCGTCCGCGCGAAGCATGGCGGCACGCCCACGGTTGGACGCTCCAGGAAGCGGCCGACCGCATCACCCAGGCCAGTGTCAGGCGCCCCGGCGAAGCCGTCGCCGCAGACGCCTCGCTCGTCGGAAAATGGGAGAAGTGGCCGGCGCCATCCTCCCGGCGGCCGAGTCCGGCAGTCCTGTTCTCGATGGCTGCCGCCTACAACTGTGCGCCGACGGATCTCCTCGACCTGGACGACCGGAACTCCCTGCCGGACGCCGATCTCCAGATCATCAGCGGAATGAGAGGCGTCTCCACCGATTCCCCACCCACCGTCGAAGTCCCGCAGAGCGCGACGGCCATGGAGCCCATCGGGCCCGACTTGGTGCACCTCGCGGCTGACGAGTCAGCTACCTGGGCCGCCTGGGCCGAAGGCTCGAACGTCGGGGACATTGCCCTCGAACAGCTGATGTCGGAGACCCGGGCCCTGGCTTCCGACTACCTCACCTCGGATCCTCTCGGGCTGTTCCAGCGGACTCGCACATTGCGGGACCGGGTGTTCTCCCTGCTCGAAGGCCACCAGTACCCCCGACAGTCCGCAGACCTCTACGTCTACGCCGGTTACCTGTGCGGCCTGCTCGCCTGGATGTCTTCGGACCTGGGGCAGCTGCGCGATGCGGAGACGCAGGGCCGTACGGCGTGGTTGTGCGCCGAGCTGGCCGGACAGAACGACCTGCGGGCATGGGTGCTGTCGACTCGTTCAAAGGTGGCTTTCTGGGACGGACGCCATCGCGATGCCCTCGCATTCGCACGGCGCGGGGCCACGTACCAGACCTCGGGCTCCGTCGCTGTCCTCCTCGCGTGCCAGGAGGCGGACGCCTGGTCGGAGTTGGGCGCCAGCGACGAGGCGATGCTCTCGATCTCCCGGGCCAAGGAGGCGCGGAGTGCCTCTTCGGGCCAGGACCTGATCGGGGGCGTTTTCGCGTGCCAGCCTGCGAGGGAGGAGAACTACGCGGCGGCCGTGCATCTCCGTGCCGGACGCCCGGCCGACGCACTGAGTGCCGCTGAGCGAGCATTGGAGTTGCTGGCCACTCAGCCGGTCCGGGCGTACGGCACTGCGGCGCAGATTCACATCAGCCAGGCTGCGGCACACCTTGCTACGGGGGAAGCCGAAGGGGCGCTGGAATCGCTCACACCGGTGCTGGCCCTCCCGCCTGACCAGCGCTTGGCGCCCGTCACCCGACGTCTCAGCGAACTCACGAGCAGCATGAGCATGGGCGGTGCCGCATCGGTCGGACTGCGGGCGGCCATCGAGGAGTGGTGCGTGAACTCGGCTCCGCGCCGTCTCGCGCTCTCGCCAGGCACAGGGGCAGCCTGATTTGATCGCTGTATGACTTCGTTCGACGCCATGCGAAATCACTGGTGGTGGCGCCCCGGCTGGAACGTGGGCCGCCGCTTCTACACCTGGCACCTGACGTTCGAGGGGCAGAAGGACGTGCACCGGCTCGCAGCCGAGTACCGCTCCGCACTGGCCCCGTTCGGAGACGCCCTGACCCTCGTTCCGGATCCATGGCTGCACCTCACCATGCAAGGGATCGGGTTCGTCGGCGAGGTCAAGGAACAGGACGTGCGGGCCATCGTCGACGCGGCCGGCGAGCACCTGGCTGCCATCCCCGCCTTCGACGTCCAGGTGGGACCGCACGTGCCGGACCCCGAGGCCATCCTCCTGCACATCCATCCGGACGGTCCCGTGCACGCCGTCCGCAGCGCGATCCGCAGCGCGATCGGTGACGTACTGCCCGAGATCCCGGAGAACGCGGACGGCTTCACCCCGCACGTGTCGGTGGCCTACAGCGCGAGCGACGGACCGGCCGACCCCGTCTTCAAGGCACTCGACACAGGCGGGTTCGCCCCGGCACACGCCCGGGTCGCCCGCGCCGACCTGATCGTGATCCACCGGGACGACCAGATGTACGAGTGGGAGCCCTTCGCCTCAGTACCCCTGGGCCGGCCGGAGCGGTGAGGGCCCTTACGGCAGCGTCAGGATGTCCGCCCCGCTGTCCGTCACCACCAGCGTGTGCTCGAACTGGGCCGTGCGCTTGCGGTCCTTGGTGACCACGGTCCAGCCGTCGTCCCACATGTCGTACTCGTGGGTGCCGAGCGTCAGCATCGGCTCGATGGTGAAGGTCATGCCCGGCTGGATCACGGTGGTGGCGTGCGGGGAGTCGTAGTGCGGGACGATCAGGCCGGAGTGGAACGACGAGTTGATGCCGTGGCCGGTGAAGTCCCGTACGACGCCGTAGCCGAAGCGCTTGGCGTAGGACTCGATGACACGGCCGATGATGTTGATCTGGCGGCCGGGGCGGACCGCCTTGATGGCCCGGTTCAGGGCCTCGCGGGTGCGCTCGACCAGGAGGCGGGACTCGTCGTCCACCTCGCCGACCAGGTAGGTGGCGTTGTTGTCGCCGTGCACCCCGCCGATGTACGCGGTCACGTCCAGGTTGACGATGTCGCCGTCCCTGAGGACCGTCGAGTCCGGGATGCCGTGGCAGATGACCTCGTTGACCGAGGTGCACAGGGACTTGGGGAAGCCCCGGTATCCGAGAGTGGAGGGGTAGGCGCCGTAGTCGCACATATAGTCGTGCGCGACCTTGTCCAGCTGGTCCGTGGTGACGCCGGGGGCGATGATCTTCGCCGCCTCCTCCATCGCCCGGGCGGCGATCCGGCCGGCGACGCGCATGGCCTCGATCGTCTCGGGGGTCTGCACCTCCGGCCCGGTGTACGGAGTGGGCGCGGGCTTTCCGACGTACTCGGGGCGGCGGATGTTTCCGGGCACCGGACGGGTGGGAGACAGCTCCCCTGGTACGAGCAGCGACTGGCCAGACATGCCAGCGAGTCTAACCAGCGGGCATGGGGGAACATGTGTGTGGCGAGAGGAGCCGTTGATGTCCGTGTTCAAGAAGCGCACCCAGGGCAAGCCGGGCGAGTGGTACTACTGCCTGGAGCACAAGAAGGTCGAGGAGGGCCCCGACTGCCCCGGCAAGGACCGCTTCGGCCCGTACGCCACGCCGGAGGCGGCCCGCCACGCCATGGAGACGGCCCATGAGCGCAACGAGGAGTGGGAGAAGGACCCCCGCTGGCAGGACGCCCAGTCCGGCGAGGACAGCGACAGCGGCAGCGACAGGGCCTGACGGCCGCACCCGTACGCGCATCGAGTACGCGTATCGACTTGCCGCCCGCGGCGCCTACCAAGGCGCCGCGGGCGGTGCCGTAAGGATCTCCGCCAGCCGGGACAGCCGGTCCTTGAAGCCCCGACGCGCCCTCGGCGGGCCCGCGTTCTCGCCCGCCGCCGCGCTCACCAGGTGCTGCACGCTGTCCAGGTCCAGTTCGGCGCCCTCGGGGACGGCCAGGACGTCGTGGGCCATCGCGGCCAGTTCGCCGTCGCCCGCGCCGAGCGCCAGGACGGTCACCCCGGCGCGGCGGGCCGTGTGGACCCGGTCCAGCAGCGCCGCCGGTTCGTCCGGGGCCACCACCAGCAGGGTCTCGCCCCGGCGGGCCTCCGCGATCCGGCCGGGGCCGACCGCCAGATGCGCGGGGTCGGAGGGGCGGGCGTGGTGGCGTACCAGGACGGGGGCCAGCTCCGGGGTGCCCGACCAGGCCGCCTCGTCCACCAGATGGGCCGCCAGATGCCAGGGCTCGTACTCCGGCGTCCCGGCGAGCAGCAGCCCGCCGCCGTGGGCCGTCACCGACCCGCGCAGCACCCCCGCGAACCGGCGTGTGGCCCCCAACCACTCCGTCCCGGCGAGCACTTCGCGCAGCAGCGCGACCCGTACGGCGTCCATGCGCCCGCATCCTGCCTCAACCGGTCCCATTCGTCCCGCAGTTCACTCCAGGTTCGCCCGAACCGAGGACTCACCCGCGCGGGTGCGCGAAGCCGCGCGGACGTAGAGTCGGCCCATGACCACCAGCGACAGCGCACAGACCGCCGCCCCGACCCCCGCGAAGGCCCCGGCCAAGGACCCCTGGGACCTGCCCGACGTCTCCGGACTGGTCGTCGGCGTGATCGGCGGCACCGGGCCGCAGGGCAAGGGACTCGCGTACCGGCTCGCCAAGGCGGGCCAGAAGGTGATCGTCGGCTCCCGCTCCGCCGAGCGCGCCCACACGGCCGCCGAGGAGCTGGGCCACGGCGTCGAGGGCGCGGACAACGCCGAGACCGCGCGCCGCAGCGACGTCGTGATCGTCGCCGTGCCGTGGGACGGCCACGCCGACACCCTGAAGTCGCTCCGCGAGGACCTCGCGGGCAAGCTCGTCGTGGACTGCGTCAACCCGCTCGGCTTCGACAAGCAGGGCGCCTACGCGCTCACCGTCGAGGAGGGCAGCGCAGCCCAGCAGGCCGAGGCGCTGCTCCCGGAGTCCCGGGTCACCGCCGCCTTCCACCACCTCTCCGCCGTCCTCCTGGAGGACCCGGAGATCGACGAGATCAACACCGATGTGATGGTCCTCGGCGACAAGCGCGCCGACACCGACATCGTGCAGGCCCTCGCCGGGCGCATCCCCGGCATGCGCGGCGTCTTCGCCGGACGGCTGCGCAACGCCCACCAGGTGGAGGGTCTCGTCGCGAACCTGATCTCCACGAACCGCCGCTACAAGGCGCACGCCGGGCTGCGCGTCACCGACGTCTGAGACCGGCGCCGGGCGGGGGCGGCCCATGGGGGACACTGGTGCGCGTAGCAGTGTCCCCCGACAGGAGCCGACCCCATGCCCCGCATCGCCCTCGTCACCCTCGCCGTCTGCCTCCTGGCCGTGGCCGCGGCCGTCGTCTCGTTCCTCCAGGGCAGCTGGCTCGGGATCATCTGGGTGCTGCTCGCGGGGCTGACCTCCAACATGACCTGGTTCTACTTCAAGCGGAGCCGGGCCGGAGCCGCCAAGTCCGTCACGGGCTGACCGTGCAGTACGCCGGGGCCTCGCTCCAGAAGCGGTAGAGCCAATAGCCGCAGTCGGAGGCCCCGTCGCTCACACCCAGGGCGCGCAGCACGTCGTAGACCACGTCGAAGAAGGCCGCGTTGACCGAGGGCACCCACAGCAGCGCGAAGACCAGCAGCATGCCGAACTGGGCGAACGTCTCCAGCTGCCGCTTGATCCCGTACGGCAGCCACGGCTCGATCACGCCGTAGCCGTCCAGGCCCGGAACGGGCAGGAAGTTCAGGATCGCCGCGCTCACCTGGAGCAGGACGAGGAACGCCAGCGCGTACCGGAAGTCGCGCGGCACGCCGCCCGCCGCGCCCAGCCAGAACGGCGCCGCGCACACCAGCGCGAACGCCACGTTCGTCAGCGGGCCCGCCGCCGAGATCAGGCTGTGCCGCCAGCGGCCCCGAATACGGCCGCGCTCGATGAACACCGCGCCGCCGGGCAGACCGATGCCGCCCGCGATCACGAACAGCACCGGCAGCACGATGCTCAGCAGGGCGTGCGTGTACTTCAGCGGGTTCAGCGTCAGATAGCCCTTGGCCCCAATGGAGATGTCCCCGCCGTGCAGCGCGGTGCGCGCGTGGGCGTACTCGTGCAGGCACAGCGAGATGATCCAGGCCGCCGTCACGAACAGGAACACCGCGAGCCCCGGCTTCGCGGCGAACCCGGTCCAGGTCGCCCAGCCGGTCACCGCCGCCACGGCCAGGATGCCGACGAAGACGGGACTGACCCGGCGGTCGGCGGGGCGGGTCGCTGCGGTGGTCATGGGCGGCTCCTGAAGAGTGCTTCTCGGGCGAAGCGGTACGGATCGGGCGGCGCGGTGCGCGGATCCGACGGACGGTCGGGTGCCCGACCGTACCCGGCCGGGACTCGCCGGGAAAACGCCTCGCCACCAGCCCCCGGTTCAGCGAGGCTGGGGGGATGGCACTGATGAAGGTCTTCTACGAGGACTGGCAGATGGGGTGCTGCGGCGACCCCTTCTCGGTCGGCGACCGCGTCGGCTGGAACCTCGTCCCCGTGAAGAAGGCCGGAGACCCGGGCGGCGGCTGCGGCGCCGGGGCCTGGGTGGAGAACCACGGCGGCCGCGGCCCCGCGACCGAGGGCACGGTCCGCGCGGTCGAACTGGTCCACGTGACCTATCGGTACCGCCCGGAGGAGTCGCCCACCCACCAGCCGGTGCCCGGCTCCCCGACCCTGGAGGCGGTCGACACCTGCCCCAAGTGGTTCGCGCCCGACACCGAGGAGCCGGACCCCGTCGCCGGTGCCCTGGTCCACCGCACCTCCGGCGCCCTCGTCACCCTGGAGGTCCCGGACGGGCCCGCCGGGCCTCCGCCCCCGGCATCCCCCGCCCGCCGACGGTCCCGCCGGGGCGACCGGAGACAATGAACCCCGTGCGCTATCGGCTTCTCGGCACCACCCAGGCACTCCGCCCCGACGGCACGGCCGTCCCCGTCGGCGGGGCGCGGCTGCGTGCCCTGCTGACCGTGCTCGCGCTGCGGGCCGGGCGGACCGTACCGGCCCTCGTCCTCGTGGACGAGGTGTGGGGCGCCGACCCGCCCGCCGACGCGGCCGGAGCCCTCCAGGCCCTGATCGGCCGCCTCCGCCGCGCCCTCGGCGCCGGTGCCGTCGCCTCCGCCGACGGCGGCTACCGGCTCGCCGCCGCCCCCGACGACATCGACCTCACCCGCTTCGACCGGCTCACCGCCG